>DASSKO010000118.1:0-33248 GCA_035690425.1 Nocardioidaceae bacterium | reverse complement strand
GTGGCCTTCTCCGACACGTCGCGCAGGGTGCGGCCTTGGCGAACGCGCTCTTCGCGCAGCACCTCGCCGACGAGATGACGGACGAGCACCATGCACCGCTCCTCTCAAGGTGGCCGACGAATCCTACCGCTCAGCCTAACGCCTCAACCCGTTCCAGGCAGCGGTTGTTCCCCGGCTCGGCTCAGCCGGTCTTGCAGCAGGCTCAGCGCGTGGGCGCACGCGGCTCGGCGAATCGCCACCCGGCCCCCGGCCAGCTGCAGCCGCTCGCTACCCGCCGCGTGTGGGCCGGCCCACCCCACGTAGACGGTGCCGACGGGCTTGTCCTCCTGCATGTCCGGACCCGCGACGCCGGTCGTGCTGACGGCCCAGGTGCTGCCGCACCGGCTCCGCGCGCCGACCGCCATCGCCTCGGCGACCTCGGCCGAGACGACGCCGACGCGCCCCACCAGCTCCGCCGGCACATCCAGCAGGCGGACCTTCAGGCTGCTCGCATAGGCCACCACCGCGCCCTGGAACACGGCCGAGGCCCCCGGCACACCGGTGAGCGTCGCGGCGAGCATCCCTCCGGTGACCGACTCCGCCACTGCCAGGGTCAGACCGGCACGGTGCAGCGCTGCGAGTACGTCGGCGGCAGCGCGATCCGGGTCAGGCGGCGGAACCATGGCTGGACCGGCCGGTACGCCATACCCGCACGGCCTGTCCGACGTACTCGATGCCGGTGACCACGGTGACGACGACGGCGGCGACCATGAACGCCCACGCGGCCGCGTGCAACCAGGTGTACCCGGCCAGCGGCAAGATGAAGGCGCACAGAGCGACCGCCTGCAGGGTGGTCTTCAGCTTGCCGCCACGGCTGGCCGCCATCACGCCGTAGCGCAGGACCACGAACCGGATCAGCGTGATCGACCACTCCCGGCCGAGCACCACCACCGTCACCCACCAGGGCAGGTCGCCGAGCACGGACAGGCCTACGAACGCCATGCCGGTCAATGCCTTGTCGGCGATCGGGTCCGCGATCTTGCCGAAGTTGGTGACCAGCCCACGTGCGCGCGCCAGATCGCCGTCGATCTTGTCGGTGAGGATGGCGCCGAGAAAGACCACAAAGGCCGCCACCCGCCAGCCGACCTCGTGTCCGCCGTCGACCAAAAGCAGCCACCCGAACACCGGAACCAAAGCGATGCGCAGCATCGTCAGCGCATTCGGCAGGTTCCACGGGCTCGGATCGGTCTCCGTCGGCGAGGAGTTCTCACGGTCGTGGGCCACGGGGGTCACGCTACGGCCTCCCTGACCTCAGCGACGAGATCCACTCCGGTGGCCGCGGTCACCTCCGCGACGACCAGGTCGCCTACGCTCGTCGCCGCGGGCACGGAGGCGACCGTGGTGGTGCCGTCGACCTCGGGCCCCTGGTGGGCGGCACGCCCCTCCGCCAGTAGGCCCGCCTCGGAGTGCTCGAGGTGCTCGACGAGCACCTCGACGCGTTCGCCGACGCGGTCCTCGGCGCGCTGGGCGGTGATCTCCTCGACCAGCCTGCGGACGTGCTCGGCGCGGGCGCGGATCTCCTCCTCGTCGAGCTTCCCCACGAGACCGGCGGCGGCCGTGCCGTCCTCGTCGGAGTAGCCGAAGACACCGACCACATCGAGCCGAGCGGCCACCAGAAAGTCACAGAGCGTCCGCACGTCGGCGTCGGTCTCGCCGGGGAAGCCCACAATCACGTTGCTGCGCACGCCGGCCCGCGGCTCGGCGGCGCGCACCTGGTCGAGCAGGGCGAGGAAGCGGTCGGGGTCTCCGAACCGGCGCATGCGGCGCAGCACGGTGGCCGATGCGTGCTGGAAGGACAGGTCGAAGTACGGCGCGACGCCCGGCGTCCCGGCGATCGCCTCGAGCAGGCCGGGCCGCATCTCGGCGGGCTGCAGGTAGGACACCCGCACCCGGTCGATGCCCTCGAGCCCGGCCAGCTCCGGCAACAGCGACTCCAGCAGCCGGATGTCGCCGAGGTCCTTGCCGTAAGAGGTGGAGTTCTCGCTGACCAGGAACAGCTCGCGCACCTGCTGCTCGGCGAGCCAGCGGGCCTCGGAGAGCACGTCGGCGGGCCGCCGGGAGACGAATGACCCGCGAAACGCCGGGATCGCGCAGAACGTGCACCGCCGGTCACAGCCGGAGGCGAGCTTCAGCGGCGCCATCGGTCCACCGTCGAGGCGACGGCGCAGCGCGCGGGGGCCGGACGCGGGCGCCTGCTCGGCGCGAAGGTCGGGCTCCGCCACCGGCACAGCCGGCCTCGAACCGCCACCGTGCCCGGGGACCACGATGCCCTCGGCCGAGCGCTCGGCCGGGCTGATGGGCAGCAGGGCACGCCGGTCACGAGGCGCGTGCGGGACGTGCGGGGCGCCGCCGAGGATCGCCCGCACCCGGCCGGCTATGTCGGGATAGTCGTCGAAGCCCAGCACGGCGTCGGCTTCGGGCAGCGACTCTGCGAGGTCTTGGCCATAGCGTTCGGCGAGGCACCCGACGGCGATCACCGCCTGCGCGCCGCCCTCGGACTTCAGGTCCGCGGCCTGCAGCAGCGTGTCGACCGAGTCCTTCTTCGCCGCCTCCACGAAGCCACAGGTGTTGACGACCACGGCGTCGGCCTGTGCCGAGTCGTCGACCAGCACCAGGCCGTCGGCCTCGAACCGGGCCGCCAGCTCCTCGGAGTCGACGTCGTTGCGAGCGCAGCCGAGCGTCACCAGCGCGACGGTGGTCGGCTTCTGGGCGGGGGCATCAGCAGTGGAGTTCGTCATGGCACTAACGCGCAAGTATGGCCGACGACCCAGGCCTGACCCAACCCGAGCGCCCCGGCTGGCTGTGGCTCAGCCGGCGGGTCTCGCGGGTACGTCGATCCGCGTCGGCAGCCCCGGCTCGCCGACCACGCCGTGTGGCGCACCGTTGACCCTGGCCAGCACCACGCCGCCGTCGGCCACCTGCACGCGCATCGGGGCGTCGGCACGCAGCCAGCGGGTCTGTCCGTCGAGCAGCGTGCCACGGAACACGATCTCGCCCTCGGGCGTGCGCGCGACGATGTCGCTGTCACCGCCCTTGGCGATCACCCGCACCACGGCGCTGCGCTGGCCGAGACCGCGCTCGCCGACCGCACGCTCGGCTGCGGCCCCGGGCCGCTCGGCCGTAGCCGGCCCCGCGGAACCGGCAGTGCGTGCCGCGGCGTCGGGGCCCGAGGGCTCCGAGGAGGACAGATAGGACACGACGCCCCACACGACGAGCAGCAGCAGCACCACAGCGATCAGTGCGCCCCACCGGGGTCCGCCAACCCCCACACCGCGGATCGCACCGGCCCCTGACGTCGCCAGCTCGGCCTCGAACACCTTCCGGGCGTCGATGGGCGCCTGCGCATAGCGCTCCTCGAACAGCTCCAGCAGCGGGGCCGGGTCGATGCCGAGCACCCGGCACAACGACGCGAGGTGGCCGCGGGCGTAGAAGTCGCCGCCGCATGGCGTGAAGTCGTCGACCTCGATCGCCTCGATCACGTGCCGACGGATGCGCGTGCGCGCCGCCAGCGTGTCGATCTGCATACCCAGCCGGGCCCGAGCCGCGGCAAGCTGGGGGCCGACCACCGCATCGACTGGTTCGGGCTCGGGCTGCGACGCCGCTGGCGGCTCCTGAGCTGAGGTATCGATCGGCTCGGCCAGCACGAGACTCATGTTGCCGCGCACCCGCTCGCGCTCGGCGCGCTCGGCCGCTGCCTGTTGCGACTGCTGGTCGCTGGAGGCGACGTCGTCGTGATCCAGGGCCAGCGTCCCCTGCACCGGCGCCGTGGTCGCTGGCCGGTGGGTGACCTCGGCACGCAAGGCGCGGCGAACGATCCGCAGCGCACGAGCAGCGTGAGCACCGGCCGCGGCGGGTTCCTCGGGCCGCTTGGTCGGCTGTGGGTCGGCCGGTGGGACGAAGAGCTTGGACTGCAGCACAGGCTCGGGCTCCGGCACGGGCCCCGGCTCCGGCACGGGCCCCGGCTCCGGCACAGGCTCGGGACCCGGGATTGGTTCCGGACGGGGCTGCGGCTCCGGAGCCGGCTGGGGCTCTGACTCGTGACGCGGCTCCGACTCCAGCCACGGCTCGGCACCCGATTGCCGTGAAGCCGGCACCGACTCGGGATCGGACACCGACTCGTGCGTGGCCGCCGGCTCCGAGGCGACCACCGCCGCACGCCCGTCGCCGAGGCGCCGAAGCTCTCCGGCGAGGTCGTCGGTGGAGGCGACGGTGGCGGCCCCCAGCACGGTGACGAACGGCGCGCCGTACCTTTTCGTGTTGGCGGCGAACAGCCGCCTGCGGCGGGCACCGACCCCCTCGATCGACTCCTCGCCCACCGGCCGAACTGCGACGTGACCGTCACCGAACAGCCCCGTGCGGGACGCGACGTCGATGTCAGCGACGTCGGCCCAGACCAGCCCGTGCCAGGCGTCACCGAGCCGCAGCCGGATGCCGACCTCGTCTGCCACCAGCAGCGGGATGCGCGCGTCGAGCCACCCGATCAGGTGGTAGCCGGCGAGCAGCACCATCGCGCCGCCGACGATCCACGGCAGTGCTCCGCCGCTGCCGACCGCGCGCCACAGGTACAGCGCACCGAGCAGCGCCGCGCCCAGCCCGATGACGGCCGAGACAGCGGCGCGTCGACGGACCACCACCTGGTGACGCTCGCGGGCATGCTCGGCGACAGCCGGGATCACGGTGCCGGGCAGTTCGCTCATTCCTCACCTCGCAGCGTGGCCAGAACTTCATCGAGGTCATCAGGCTTCACCAGCACGTCACGTGCCTTGGAGCCCTCCGAGGGGCCGACTACAGCGCGCGACTCCAGGATGTCCATCAGTCGGCCCGCCTTCGCGAAGCCGACCCGCAGTTTACGCTGCAGCATCGAGGTCGAGCCGAACTGCGTCGAGACGACGAGCTCGACCGCCGCGATCACCAGGTCGAGGTCGTCACCGATGTCGTCGTCGAGGTCGCGCTTGGCCTGCTGGGGCACGGTGACGTCGTCGCGGTAGCTCGGCTGCAGCTGTTGCTTGCAGTGCTCGACGACCTGCCGGATCTCCGACTCGGTGACCCAGGCCCCCTGCACCCGGACCGGCTTGCTCGTGCCCATCGGCAGGAACAGGCCGTCGCCCTTGCCGACCAGCTTCTCCGCACCCGCCTGGTCGAGGATGACCCGGCTGTCGGACAGCGACGACGTCGCGAAGGCCAACCGGCTGGGCACGTTGGCCTTGATCAGTCCGGTGACCACGTCGACGCTGGGACGCTGGGTCGCCAGCACCAGGTGGATGCCGGCAGCGCGTGCCAGCTGGGTGATCCGCACCACGGCGTCCTCGACGTCGCGTGGCGCGACCATCATCAGGTCGGCCAGCTCGTCGACGACGACCAGCAGATAGGGATAGGGGGCGAGCACCCGCTCGCTGCCGGGCGGCGGCTGCACCGAGCCGCTGCGGACCGCCTTGTTGAAGTCGTCGATGTGCCGGAAGCCGAACGCGGCGAGGTCGTCGTACCGCGCATCCATCTCCCGCACGACCCAGTTCAGCGACTCGGCCGCCTTCTTGGGGCTGGTGATGATCGGCGTGATCAGGTGCGGGATGCCCTCGTAGATGGTCAGCTCGACCCGCTTGGGATCGACCAGGATCATCCGCACCTCATCAGGAGTCGAGCGCACGAGCACCGAGCTGATCATCGAGTTGATGAAGCTGGACTTGCCGGAGCCGGTGGCACCGGCCACCAGCAGGTGCGGCATCTTCGCGAGGTTGGCGGTGATGAAGTGGCCCTCGACGTCCTTGCCGATGCCCATCACCATCGGGTGGTGGTCGTTGCGCGCCACCGGGGCCCGCAGCACGTCGCCGAGGCTGACGTTCTCGCTGTCGATGTTGGGGATCTCGATACCGATCGCGGACTTGCCCGGGATCGGCGACAGGATCCGTACGTCCGCGGAGGCGACGGCGTAGGAGATGTTCTTGCTCAGCGCCGTGACCTTCTCGACCTTCACCGCGGGCCCGAGCTCCACCTCGTAGCGCGTGACGGTCGGACCGCGCATGTAGCCGGTGACCTGAGCGTCGATGCCGAACTGCTCGAGGACCTCGGTGAGTCGCTCGACGACCTGGTCAGAGGCCTTCGAGCGTGCCTTGTGCGGCGTGCCCGGCTTGAGCAGCTCGTTGGCCGGCAGCGTGTAGGTGATGTCACCGGACAGGCTGAGCTGCTCCACGCGGGCGGGCGGCAGCTCCTCCTTGGCGGGGGCCTCTACGGCGTCCTTGGCCGGGCCCGCCGGCGGGTCCGCCTTGCCGTCCTTCTTCGGCTTGCGTTGGACCGCGATGTTGTCGGCGAGTGAGTCGGCGGCGTACTCGTCCTCGACCTCAGGTGCCGTCGCCTTCTTCTTCTGCCGGCCCGGCCGGTCTCGCCCGCGCTGCTGCCGTCCCAGCGCGGTGGTCTGGTCGCCGCCATCGTCCTCGACCGGGTGCCGGCCGAGCATCCGGTCGCGCCCGCTCCGGAACCGCTCGGGCACCGCGTGCACCGGTGTGCCGGTCACGACGAGCACGCCGAACACCAGCAGCAGCACCAGCAGGGGGACGGCGACATAGGCACTGCGGAACAGGTCGGCCAGCAGCGAGGACACGACGTAGCCGATGGCGCCACCGGCCTGTCGCATCGCCTCCGGGTCGCCGGGCCGCGGCAGCCCGTGCGCGATGTGCACCAGCCCGAGTACGCCGAACAGGATCGACAGCCAGCCGATGACCTGCCGGCCGGCGGGGCCGTTACGGTCCGGGTGTCGCAGCGTGCGCCAGCCGACGCCGGCCAGCAGCAGCGGCAGCGCCCAGCCCAGCGAGCCGACCGAGCCGGTCGTCACGGTGCGCACACCATCACCGACGGCGGTGGGCATCTGCCACCAGGTGGCGGCTGCGGTGATCACGGCCAGCCCGACGAGCCCCAGGCCGACACCGTCACGACGGTGCTCGGGCTCGAGACCCCGGGCCGCGGATCCGATGTGCCGGACCACACCGCCGAGGAGGTGGGCGATGCCGAGCCAGACAGCGGCGACCGCGCGGCCGGTGCCGGTCACGAGCAGGCTGAGGGGGCCAGGACCGCTGCGCCGGGACCTCGAAGCCGTCGACCGCTTCTTCGCTGTCGATGCCTTGCTCCGCGTCGAGCCATTCCGCGTCGAGGTCTTGCGCCGGTCCTGGCTGCCGGACGACCGCGGGCGCGAGCTCCGGGACTTGCTGGAGCTTCGCGACCGCGGTGGGGAGGACGTACGGGTCGCCATGGTGGCGAATGTACGCGATCGCCACACCCGTACCCGGTGTCACACGCCGAGGGGAGGCGGCCGTCCCGGATGACCGGGTAGCCGCTGCCGCGTGAGTTTCGCGGCGGGTCCCTCGGGTAGGCGAACCACACGGACTTCGCACTCTCGCATTCGAGGAGGACCCATCATGGCCACTCTGTCCGGCAAGACCATCGCGTTCGCCGTGGCTCCCGAAGGCGTGGAGCAGGTCGAGCTGACCGAGCCCTGGCAGGCGGTCGAGGAGGCCGGGGGCACGCCGCGGCTGATCTCGACGTCATCGGGCGAGATTCAGGCGTTCAACCACCTCGACAAGGGTGACACGTTTCCGGTCGACGGGGTCTTCACCGACTCTGACGCCGACAGCTTCGACGCCTTGATGCTGCCGGGAGGGGTGGCAAACCCCGACTTCCTGCGCACCGACGACGATGCGGTGGCCTTCGTCAAGGCGTTCTTCGAGACCGGCAAGCCGGTCGCGGTGATCTGCCACGGGCCGTGGACGCTGGTCGAGGCCGATGTCGTGCGCGGCCGCACGCTGACGTCTTGGCCCAGCCTGCAGACCGATCTGCGCAACGCCGGCGCCACCTGGGTCGACGAGGAGGTCGTGGTCGACGCCGGCCTGGTGAGCAGCCGCAAGCCGGACGACCTGGAGGCCTTCTGCGCCAAGATGGTCGAGGAGTTCGCCGAAGGCGTGCACGAGGACCAGAGCCGCTCGGCGTGACCGCCGTACCCGGGCCGCCGTACCCGGGGCAACGGTGCGATCTCGGCGCGAGGGTTTGTCTTCTCCCGCCGAGATCGCGCACGTGTCTCAGGCCTCCACGACGACGGGAATGATCATCGGCCGCCGGCGGTGCTTGGAGTTGACCCAGCGGCCGATGCGGCGCCGGATGACCTGCTGCAGTTGGTAGGTGTCGTCGGCCCCGTCGGCCATCGCCCGGTTGATCGCCTCCTCGATCGCGGGTCGCACCTCGTCGAAGACGCTGTCGTTCTCGGCGAAGCCTCGGGCATGGATCTCGGGCCCGCTGACCAGTTGGCCGTTCACGGAGTCGACCACCACGACGACGGAGATGAAGCCTTCCTCGCCGAGGATGCGACGGTCCTTCAGCGAGGTCTCGATCAGGTCACCGACCGTCGCACCGTCGACGAATACGTAGCCCGCCTCGACCTTGCCGACCACGTTCGCCACCCCGTCGACGAGGTCGATCACCACGCCGTCCTCCCCTTGCATGACCCGCTCCCGCGGCACGCCGGTCGCGACTGCGAGGTCGGCGTTGGCACGCATGTGCCGGATCTCGCCGTGCACCGGCAGCACGTTCTTGGGACGCACGATGTTGTAGCAGTAGAGCAACTCGCCCGCGCTGGCGTGTCCCGACACGTGCACCATCGCGTTTCCCTTGTGCACCACGTTGGCGCCCCAGCGCGAGAGCCCGTTGATGACCCGGAACACCGCGTTCTCGTTACCGGGGATGAGCGAGGAGGCGAGTACGACGGTGTCGCCGGGCTCGATGCTGATCCGGTCGTGGCTGCGCTGGGCGATCCGGGCCAGCGCCGACAGCGGCTCGCCCTGCGAACCGGTGGAGATGATCACGACCTCGTCGGGCCGGTACTTGGCGATCTCCTTCATGTCGACCAACGTGTCCGGCGGCACGTGCAAATATCCGAGCTCCCGGGCGACGGCCATGTTGCGGACCATCGACCGGCCGACGTACGCGACCTTGCGCCCACACCTGACCGCGGTGTCCATCACCTGCTGCACGCGGTGGATGTGGGACGCGAAACAGGCCACGATGATCCGCTGGTCACAGCCCGCGAACACCCGGTCGAGCACCGCGGCGATGTCGCGCTCGTGGGTGTTGAAGCCGGGGACCTCGGCGTTGGTGGAGTCCACCAGGAACAGGTCGACGCCGGCCTCCCCGAGCCGCGCGAACGCGCGCAGGTCGGTGATCCGTCCGTCGAGCGGCAACTGGTCCATCTTGAAGTCGCCGGTGTGCAGGACCGTGCCGGCGGCGGTGCGCACGGCGACAGCGAGCGCGTCCGGGATCGAGTGGTTGACGGCGACGAACTCCAGCTCGAACGGGCCGAAGGACAGTGTCTCGCCCTCCCGCACCTCGTACTTCGGTGACTCGTTGAGGCGGTGCTCGCGCAGCTTGGCGGCGAGCAGGGCGAGCGTGAGCTTCGATCCCACCAGCGGCAGGTTGCCACGCTCTCGCAGCAGGTAGGGAACGGCGCCGATGTGGTCCTCGTGGCCATGGGTCAGCACGACCGCCTCGATGTCGTCGAGGCGGTCCCGGATCGCGGCGAAGTCGGGCAGGATCAGGTCGACGCCGGGGTGGTGGTCCTCCGGGAAGAGCACGCCGCAGTCGATCACCAGCAGCCGGCCGGCGTGCTCGAGCACGGTCATGTTGCGGCCGATCTCCCCCAGCCCACCCAACGGAAGGACCCGCAGGCCGTCCTCGGGCAGTGCTGGTGGTGGGCCGAGCTCGGGGTGGGGGTGGCTCATGCGGTGGTGTCCTCCAGGAGTCCGGCCGCGACCAGGTCCGGTCGCAGCGCCTCGATCTGGGCGGTGGTGGCCTCGACCAGCGGCAGCCGTACGGCGCGCTCGGCGAGCACGCCCTGCAGCTGCAGCGCTGCCTTGACCATGATCGCGCCCTGGGTGCGGTGCATGATGGCGTCGACTGCCGGGAGCAGCCGGCGGTGGACCGCGAGAGCGGTCGCAAGGTCGCCCTGGTCCACCGCGTCGATCATCTCGGCGTACGCGTCGCCGGCGGTGTGGCCGACCACGGAGACGAGGCCCACGCCGCCGTGGGTCAGCCACGCCAGGTTGTTGGGGTCGTCCCCGGAGTAGTAGGCCAGCCCGGTGCGCTCGATCACCCAGGAGCCGCCGAACAGGTCGCCGCTGGCGTCCTTGACCGCGATGATGCGGTCGTGCTCGGCCACCCGGGCCAGGGTCTCGACGGCGATCTTGGTCGCGGTGCGGCCGGGGATGTCGTAGAGCATGACCGGCAGGCCGGTGCAGTCGGCCACGGTGGTGAAGTGCGCAGCGACCCCCTCCTGCGGCGGCTTGTTGTAGTACGGCGTGACCACCAGCAGCCCGTCGACCTGGCACTTCTCCGCCATCTTGGCCAGGTCCGTGGCGCGCGCGGTGCTGTTGGTGCCCACACCCGCGACGATGCTGGCCCGGTCGCCGACAGCCTCCACGACCGCTGTCAACAGGTCGGCCTGCTCGGTCATGGTCAGGGTCGGAGCCTCACCGGTCGTGCCGAGCACCACCAGCCCGTCGTGTCCGTGCTCGATCAGGTGCTTGGCCAGTTCTTGCGCCTGGGCGAGGTCGACCTCACCGTCGGCGGTGAAGGGAGTGACCATCGCGGTCAGCATCCGGCCGAACGGCGCAGCGGGCAGCAAAGACTCGGGCATGGGCCAACGCTACCGTCCGCGGCGCACCGCTCCCGCCCTCGCCCAACGCCGGCGACCGCCGACCGCCTGCAGGGCCGGGGCATGTAAAAAGTCCCGTTACTGTCCGCTCGGGGGTCCGGGCAGCAACGGGACTTACATACGGTCTATCGATCTCGGGTGCCGTCGCGTTACAGCTTCGGCCAAGAATCTTTGAAATTTCGTCCGCTTTGACTCTGTGTGGCCGCAGCTTCACGCACCGTCGATGCGCTGGTAGGTGACGACCGCCCAGCCGTCGTACTCGTCGCGGCTGGTGGCACCCCACTGCGTCCAGTCCACCGCCGGAAAGAACGTGTCACCGTCCGGATCGGCGTCGACCCACGTCAGCCGCAGCTGGTCGGCACGGCCCAGCGTCGCGGCGTAGATCTGCGCCCCGCCGACGACGAAGATCTCGTCGTCGAGCGCTGCCGCGCGGGTCAACGCCTCGTCGACGCTGCCGCACACCATGAGGCCGCCGGATGGGCGGTCGGGAGGGCCGGCGGCATGCCCGTCGGCGGGCCACCAGCCCGGCTGCCGCGTCACCACGACCGTCGTACGCCCCGGCAGCGGACGCCCGATGGACTCGTAGGTCAGCCGTCCCATCACCAGCACGTGACCGACGGTGATCGTCTTGAAGAGCTTCTGCTCGCCCGGCAGCTGCCAGGGGATCGCCCCGCTGCTGCCGATCACGCCGTTGCGCGCGACCGCGGCGACGAGTGTGACGGTCATACGGCGATGGGCGCCTTGATGCCCGGATACGGGTCGTAACCGGAGATCGTGACGTGCTCGAGGTCGAAGCCCGCAAGGTCGCGTACGCCGGGATCCAGCCGCAGCTCCGGCAGCGGGCGCGGCGCCCGTGCGAGCTGGGTGCGCGCCTGATCGAGGTGGTTGAGATACAGGTGCGCGTCGCCGAACGTGTGCACGAAGTCCCCCACCTCCAGGTCGGTCACCTGGGCAACCATGTGCGTCAGCAGCGCATACGACGCGATGTTGAACGGCACGCCGAGGAACACATCGGCCGAACGCTGGTAGAGCTGGCACGACAGCCTGCCCTGCACGACGTAGAACTGGAACATCGCATGGCACGGCGCCAGCGCCATCTGCGGCAGGTCGGCGACGTTCCACGCGCTGACCAGGTGCCGCCGGGAGTCAGGGTCGGTGCGAATCTGACCGACCACCTGCGCCAGTTGGTCGACGTGCCCGCCGCCGGGTGTCGGCCAGGACCGCCACTGCCGGCCGTAGACCGGTCCGAGCTCGCCGTCGGAGTCGGCCCACTCGTCCCAGATCGAGATGCCGCGCTCCTGCAGCCAGCCGACGTTGGTGTCGCCACGCAGGAACCACAGCAGCTCGCCGACGACCGACCGGAGGTGGATCTTCTTCGTGGTGACCAGCGGAAACCCGGCGGAGAGGTCGAACCGCATCTGGTGGCCGAACACGCTGAGCGTCCCGGTGCCGGTGCGATCGCTCTTACGGACGCCTTCGTCGAGCACGCGCTGCATGAGGTCCAGATACTGCCGCACGGCGACGACCCTACCCCGACCGGACGGGGTAGTCAGGCGTCGTAGTCGAGCAGGACCGTGTCGCTGGTCGGGTGTGACTGGCAGGTCAGCACGTAGCCCCGGTCGACCTCGTCCGGCTCGAGCGCCCAGTTCTGGTCCATCTCCACGCTGCCCTCGACGACCTTGGCCCGGCAGGTGCCGCAGACCCCACCCCGGCACGCGAACGGGGCGTCGGAGCGCACGGCGAGCGCGGCCTCGAGCACGGGGACACCGGCCGCCGGAAGCCGGAACTGCGACCGCCGTCCGTCCAGCACGATCGTGACCTCCGCTCCCTCCCCCGCCACCTCGCCGGCGGCGGGCTCGACTGCCCGGCGGGGCGGTGCCGACTCGACGTGGAACAGCTCGGCGTGCAGGTGCCGGCCGTCGACGCCGGCGTCGAGCAGGGTGTCGCGCAGCGACCGGACCATCTCGTAGGGGCCACACAGGAACCACTCGTCGACGGTCTCGACCGCGATCAGCGTGTCGAGCAGCCGCCGCAGCCGGTCGCTGTCGAGCCGGCCGGAGAAGAGCTCGACCTCCTGCGGCTCGCGGCTGAGCACGTGCACCAGCTGGAAGCGCTCACGGTACCGGTCCTTGAGGTCCTCCAGCTCCTCCAGGAACATCACCGACTTCGACGTGCGGTTGGCGTAGAGCAGCGTGACCCTGCTCGCCGGCTCGGCCGCCAGCGTGCTCGCAACGATCGACAGCACCGGAGTGATGCCCGAACCGGCCGCGATGCAGACATAGCTGTTGGCGTTGGCCGGGTCCAGCTCGGTGAAGAACCGCCCGGTGGGCGTCATCACCTGCAGCTCGTCCCCGGGCCGCAGGGTGTCGATCGCGTAGGCGGAGAACACGCCCCCGTGCAGTCGTTTCACCGCGATGCGCAACCGTCCGGACGAGACCGGCGAGCAGATCGAGTAGTTGCGGCGCACCGGCCCCGCACCGGCGTCGCCCGCGAGGTCGGTCTGGATCGTCAGGTGCTGGCCGTGGGAGAACGCATAGGCCTCGGCCAGCTCCGGCGGCACCTCGAACGTGATCGCGACCGCGTCGTCGAGCAGCCGCTCCACCTCGGCGACCCGCAACGGGTGGAAGACGGCGTGGCGGGTGCTCACGGCTCAGCCCTCCTGACGCGCTCCCGACGCGGCGGTCGCGGACTCACAGCGGCTTGAAGTAGTCGAACGGCTCACCGCAGCAGTTGCAGGCCCACAACGCCTTGCAGGCGGTGGAGCCGAACCGGGAGAGCTCGCGGGTTTCGGGTGAACCACACTGCGGGCAGCGCACGGACAGGGTCAGGGGCACCGCACCGTCGTCGGCCCGCGGCGCGGGCGGTGCCACGCCGTACTCCTCGAGCCTGCGCCGCCCAGCGGCGGTGATCCAGTCGGTGCTCCATGCCGGCGACAGCACCATCCGCACGGCGGCGTCGCCGTAGCCCTCGGCTGCCAGCGCCGTATGCACGTCGGCCTGGATCGCCTCCATCGCCGGGCAGCCGGAGTAGGTCGGCGTGATGGTGACCTCCACGTGACCGGCCCCGTCGACGGTGACGTCCCGCAAGATGCCGAGGTCCTCGATGCTGACCACCGGGATCTCGGGGTCGGGGATGGCTGCGACCACCGCACGCACATCGCTCGCCCCGTTACTCACGTTGCTCACGTTGCTCACCATTGGGCCCCGGGATGCGAGCGGGCGAGGTGCTGCATCTCGGCCAGCAGGAAGCCCATCACCTCGGAGTGGATCCCGCGACGCCCGCCGGTCACGGCCGGCCGTACGTCGGGAACCGTGAGCGTCGCCCGATCGAGCACCTGCCGCAGGTAGCCCCGGACCGGCTGCTCGAGGTCGGCGGGATCGACGGCGACGCCCGGCAGCCGCCGGACGAGGTCGTCGGACTCGAACAGCTCGTCCAGATCCGGCCAGACTGCGTCGAGCGCGGCTTGCATCCGCCGGTGCGACTCCTGCGTGCCGTCACCGAGGCGCAGCACCCACTGGGTGGCGTGGTCGCGGTGGTAGTCGACCTCCTTGACCGCTTTGGCCGCGATGGCGGCGAGCGTCTCGTCGCTGCTGCCGGCCAGCCGACCGTAGAGCTGGTGCTGGTAGCTGGCGAAGACGAGCAGCCGGGCCATCGTGATCGCGAAGTCACCGCGACTCGCACCCTCCACCAGGTGCACGTTGGTGAAGTCGCGCTCGTCGCGGAAGTAGGCCAGCACGTCCTCGTCGCGCCCGCGGCCCTCGACCGCGCCGGCGTAGCTGAGCAGGGCGCGCGCCTGCCCCAGCAGGTCGAGCGCGATGTTGCCGATCGCGACGTCCTGCTCCAGCTGCGGCGAGGCAGCGATCCACTCCCCCAGCCGCTGGCTGAAGACCAGCGTGTCGTCGCCGAGCCGCAGGGTGTAGGCCACCAGGTCGACGCGGTCGGTGCTGCCGGGCGTAGCTGGGCCGGCCGTCACAGGTGCTGCACACCCTCGGGTACGTCGTAGAAGGTGGGGTGCCGATAGATCTTGTCGCCGGCCGGGTCGAAGAACGCATCCTTCTCGTCGGGGCTGGACGCGGTGATCAGCTCCGCGGGCACCACCCAGATCGAGACGCCCTCCTGCCGGCGGGTGTAGAGGTCGCGGGCGTTGCGCAGCGCCATCTCGGCGTCGGGCGCGTGCAGGGAGCCGACGTGGCCGTGGGACAGCCCGCGCCTGGCACGCACGAAGACCTCCCACAGGGGCCAGTCGCGGCGGGGAGCCTCGGTCATGCGACCCGCTCCTTGGTGGGCTGCCCGGTCTCCGTCGCCGGCGGCCGCGCGCGCTGCTTCGCGGCGTACGCGTCGGCGGCCTCCCGGACCCACCGGCCGTCCTCGTGCGCGCCGCGCCGGTGGTCGAGGCGGGACGCGTTGCACGGCCCGTTGCCCTTGATGACCTCGAACAGCTCGGTGAAGTCGATCTCGCCGAAGTCGTAGCTGCCGCGCTCGGCGTTCCACCGCAGCTCGGGGTCGGGCAGCGCGAGCCCCAGCACCTCGGCCTGCGGCGCGGTCATGTCCACGAAGCGCTGCCGGAGCTCGTCGTTGCTGAACCGCTTGATGCCCCACCGCATCGACTGCTCGGAGTTGGGCGACTCGGCGTCGGGAGGCCCGAACATCATCAGGCTCGGCCACCACCAGCGGTCCACGGCGTCCTGCGCCATCTGGTGCTGGGCCTGGGTGCCGTGCGCCAGCGTGTGCAGGATCTCGAAGCCCTGCCGCTGGTGGAAGGACTCCTCCTTGCACACGCGGACCATCGCACGGGCGTAGGGACCGTAGGAGCAGCGGCACAGCGGCACCTGGTTGACGATCGCGGCGCCGTCGACCAGCCAGCCGATCGCACCCATGTCGGCCCAGGTCAAGGTCGGGTAGTTGAAGATCGAGGAGTACTTCTGCGCGCCCGCGTGCAGCCTGTCGAGCAGATCGGCGCGGTCCGCACCGAGGGTCTCGGCTGCGGCGTAGAGATACAGCCCGTGGCCGGCCTCGTCCTGCACCTTGGCCATCAGGATCGCCTTGCGCCGCAGACTCGGTGCACGGCTGATCCAGTTGCCCTCCGGCTGCATGCCGATGATCTCGGAGTGCGCGTGCTGGGCGATCTGGCGGATCAGGCCCTTGCGGTAGGCCTCGGGCATCCAGTCGCGGGGCTCGATCCGGCCGTCGGCGTCGATGATCGCCTGGAACTCGCGCTCGAGCTCGGCCGGTGTGCCGACGTCGTTGCCGCGCATCGCTGCCTCCTCGTCCTCGGCACCTATGTTACATCGATCCGCTCGCGTTGAGACAACACGTAACACGTGCGGGGCGCGCCGGGTCCGCCGCTCCGGTGCAGTGGCGCGGAGCGGGAGGGCCGAGTGGGAGGATGGAGGCATGAGCAAGCCGACTGCCGACGTCAGCGTCCGGCTCGCGTGGCCGGCCGACGCCCGCGACATCGCCCGGCTGCAGGTGCGCGCGTGGCGGACCGGGTACGCCGACCTGCTGCCCGCGCAGCTGCTGGAGAGTCTGGAGGAGGACGCCTTCGCAGCACAGTGGACGGAGGCGATCACGACGCCGGCGCAGGCGCGCAACCGGGTGTTGGTCGCGCTCGAGCGGGTGACCGTCACCGGGTTCGCGCTGACCGCGACCGCCGACGACCCGGATGCGGACCCGGCCAAGGACGGACAGGTCGCCGAGCTCGTCGTCGACCCCGACAAGCTGGGCCAAGGACACGGGTCGCGGCTGCTCACCGCCTGCGCCGACACGCTGCGGGCAGACAAGTTCGAGCGGGCGACCTACTGGCTGAACTCCACCGACGACGCGCTGCGAGCGTTCTTGGAGTCCGCCGGCTGGGCGACCGACGGCGCGCATCGCGAGCTCGACCTCACCGGCGACGGCAGCGTCCGGGTGAAGCAGCTTCGGCTGCACACCGACCTGAGCGAGGGCTGACGCCGGCGGCTCGATGTTGCAGGACGGTCTCGATCCGGGTGGCGGGTTGATCTGCTCCGCCCGGAGGATTACGGATGGAGGGCGTCCCGCCGGCGCCCGCCGGCAGGACCGCAACACCAGGACCGCAACAGCCTGCAAGGCCGCGTCACCGAGAGGGATGAGAGATGTTCGGCTCCCTGCCCCGGTTGCACCGCTGGATCATCGTGCTCGTGTGCGGCGTGGCGGGTGCCGCACTGGGCGCCTGGGTGTCCAACCTCGCCGCCGACCATGCCGGCTACGCCTGCGCCGAGGTGCTGCTGGGGGTGTGCATCGGCTCGACGCTGAACCTGGTGCCGCTCGTGGCCGGCACCGCGCTCGGGCTGCTCACCGCGCTCATCCTGGTCTACGACCCGCACGATCCGCACCGCAAGGTCACCGTCGACCGCCAGGTCACCGACTGAGATCAGCGTCAGGGGCCAACGGGCCGTTTGCTAATGTCGTGACGTGGTCGAGACGCGTCGTGACATTCTGCGCGACGCGCTCGCGGTAGGCGTTGCCACCGGCGCCTACGGCATCTCCTTCGGCGCCATCGCCGTCGCCTCCGGCCTCACCGTGCTGCAGGCGTGCGCGCTCTCCGCGCTGGTCTTCACCGGCGCCTCCCAGTTCGCGTTCGTCGGCGTCGTCGCTGCCGGCGGGGCACCGCTGGCGGGCACGGCGACTGCGCTGCTGCTCGGCTCCCGCAACACGCTCTACGGCCTGCGCCTGACGTCCCTGCTCGGACTGCGCTCGGCAGGTCGCGTCCTGGGGTCCCAGCTGGTGATCGACGAGTCGACGGCGATGGCGGTCAACCGGCTCGACCGGGAGCAGGCGCGCCTCGGCTTCTTCGCGACCGGCTTGTCGGTCTTCGTGCTGTGGAACCTCGCCACGGTCGCCGGGGCGCTCGGCGGCCAGGCGTTGGGCGACCCGCGCGACTTCGGTCTCGACGCCGCGGTCGGCGCTGCGTTCCTGGCGCTGCTGTGGCCACGACTGTCGACCTCGCTCAACCGCAGGATCGCGGCCGCGGCCACGGTGGTGGCCGTAGCCCTCGTGCCCGCCGTACCCGCGGGCGTTCCCGTGCTCGCGGCCGCGGGTACGGCGGTCCTCGGGGCCGTCGGAACCGTGCCGTGGAGGCGGCGCTGATGTGGACCGCGATCCTGGTGGCCGCCGCCGGTTGCTACCTGCTCAAGCTGGCCGGGCTCTCCGTGCCGGAGTCGGTGCTCGCGCACCCGGTGATGCGTCGGGTCGCCGATCTGCTGCCGGTCGCCATGCTGGCAGCGCTGATCGGCGTACAGGTCTTCGCGGCCGGCGACAGCCTGACCGTGGATGCCCGGGTCGCCGGGTTGGGAGTCGCAGCGCTCGCGCTCGTGCTGCGCGCGCCGTTCCTCGTGGTGGTGGCGCTGGCCGCTGCCACGGCAGCGGTGCTGCGGCTCGTGTGAGCCCTGCGATCGCTGCGTCAGCACGTCCCCGTGTGACGGATGCCAGATCGTTAGGCGAGGCGGTGTGACATCCGCCACCCGGTGGGCATAACGTCCGAGGGGGCAGCGGGGCCTGCCGAGCTGCCGACACGCACACCGTCGTACGTGAGGAGATGTTGGGCCATGACGGCTCCGGACACCGGGTCACCGCGCAAGGTCGAGGTCTCGCTCGACACCGGGCTGAAGCGGGACGTCGGCAAGCTGAGTCTGCTGTTCACCGGAGTCGGTGCGATCATCGGCTCCGGCTGGCTGTTCGGCGCCCTCTACGCGTCGCAGATCGCCGGGCCCGCCGCGGTGTTCTCGTGGGTGATCGGCGGGATCATCGTGATGGTGATCGGGCTGGTGTACGCCGAGCTGGCCACGATGTTCCCGGTGGCGGGCGGCATCATCCGCTTCCCGCACTACGCGTTCGGCTCGTTCGCCAGCTACAGCTCCGGCTGGATCAGCTGGCTGGCCGCAGCGGCCGTCACGCCGGTCGAGGTGCTGGCGACGATCCAGTACGCGCTGCCTTACCTCCCGTGGCTGATGGACACCGCCACCAGCGCGGACGGGTCGGAGGTGCCGGTGCTCACCCTCGCCGGCGGAGCGGTCGCGGTCGCGCTGATGTTCGTCTACAGCCTGGTCAACATCATGGGCGTCAAGCTGTTCGCCCAGTTCAACAACGTGCTGGTGTGGTGGAAGCTCGCGGTCATCGCCTTGGTCGTGGTCGTGCTGTTCGGGCTGGAGTTCAACCCCGGCAACTTCACCTCGCAGGGCTTCGTGCCCGAGGGCTGGGGCGCGGTTCTCACCGCGATCCCGGCCGCCGGTGTCGCCTTCGCCTACCTCGGCTTCCGCAACGCGGTCGAGTACGCCGGTGAGTCCACCAACCCACAGCGTGATGTCCCGTTCGCGGTGGTCGGCGCGATCTTCCTGACCTCGATCATCTACGTGCTGCTGCAGATCGCGTTCATCACCGGGCTGCCCGAGCGGCTCCTGGGTGAGGGCTGGGCCAACCTCGCGTTCGACGAGGACGCCGGACCGCTCGCCGGCCTCGCGCTCGTGCTCGGTGCGGTGTGGCTGGCCTGGCTGCTGCGCGTCGACGCGATCATCTCCCCCGCCGACACCGGACTGATCTACGCCGGCGTGACCGCACGGCTGTCGTACGCGAACGCCCGCAACCGCAACGCACCGCAGTGGCTCACCACCCTCAACAGCCGCGGGGTCCCGTGGCTGTCGGTGCTGCTGATGTTCGTGGTCGGGTGCATCTTCTTCCTGCCGTTCCCCAGCTGGCAGCTGTTCATCGGCTTCATCACCTCCGCCTTCGCGATCTCCTTCGGCGCGGGTCCGATCGCCGTCGGCGCCCTGCGCCGGCAGCTGCCCGACCAGGAGCGGCCGTTCCACCTGCCCGGTGGCGACCTGCTGCCAGTCCTGTCGTTCTTCGGCTCCAGCCTGCTCGTCTTCTGGTCCGGCTGGGACATCAACGAGAAGATGCTGATCGCGCTGCTGATCGGCTACCTGGTCTACGTCGTCTACCACTTCACGGCCAAGATCGAGCTGCCGCCGCTGGAGCTGAGGTCGGGCCTGTGGTTCCCGGTCTGGGTGATCGGGCTGATGGTCATCAGCTACTTCGGTGACCTCGACGGCAACGGCGAGCCCACGGCCGGACTGGTCCTCGACGGCGGCAACGGCCCGCTCGGTCTTGGCATCGGCGCGCTCGTGTGCCTGGTCTTCAGCATCGCCGTGTACTGCCTCGGCGTCGCGCTGCGGCTGCCGCCGGAGCGCGCCGCGTACAACATCAGCCACACACCCACCGACGAGCCCGCCGCGATGAGCGAGTAGGCCCGGCGCGGGCGCATGGGCGCGAGCAGATCAGCCGCGCAGCTCGATCGCCCGGCGCATCGACTCCCGAGCGCGTCTGCGGTCGCGCGCGTCCTCGTAGGCCAGGCCGAGGCGGAACCACGCGGCCCAGTCGTCGGGGTGCTGCTCGACCTCGACCCGCCTCCGCTCGAACAGCGCATCGGCGGCGTCGCGCCGGGGGCGGCCGGACGGGGCCAGCGGCAGCTCCTCGGTAGGCCAGCGCCCAGCGGCGTCGAGCTCACCGGCCAACCGCTGCGTGGCGAGACCGAAACGGATCTCGCGCCACACCAGATAGCCGCCCACCACCGGCAGCAGCACGACGCCGAAGCCGAGCACGACGGCGACCGCACCGCCGTCAGCCATCAGCAGCACCCCTCGCCAGCCGACCAGCACGAGGTAGACGACGAGCACGGCTACCAGCACGGCCGCCGTCAGGCGTACGCGCACCGCCTCAGTCGAGACCGAGCACGGCCTCGAGCCCGACCGTGAGCCCGGGATGGTCGACCACGAAACGGGTGGCGGCCACCACCGCGGACATCGCCGCCACGCGGTCGGGCATGTCGTGACGGATCGTCAGCGTCTCCCCGCGGTTGCCGAGCACGACCTCCTGGTGCGCCACCAACCCGCGGACCCGGACGCTGTGCACGGCGATGCCCTCGACGGTCCCGCCGCGTGCGCCCAGCGCGTCCTCGGTGGTCGCGTCGGGAATCGGGTCAGCGCCTGCGTCGGCCCGCGCCGACGCCATCAGCTGAGCCGTGCGGATCGCCGTACCCGAGGGAGCGTCGAGCTTGGTCGGGTGGTGCAGCTCGATGATCTCCGCGGACTCGAAGAAGCGCGCCGCCTGGGCTGCGAACCGCATCATCAGCACCGCACCGATCGAGAAGTTCGGCACGACCAGTACCGCTGCGTCTGAGCCGCTGAGCCGACCGGCGATCACGTCGAGACGATCCTGGGTGAATCCGGACGTGCCTGCGACCACGTGGATGCCGTGGTCGACGCACCAGCCGATGGTGTCCATCACCACGCCGGGGTGGGTGAAGTCGATCGCGACGTCGGCACCCTGCAGGGCAGTCAGGCTGTCGCCCTGGTCGACGCGCGCCACCAGCTCCAGGCCGTCGGCCGCCTCCATGGTCTCGCATGCGAGAGCGCCCATCTTGCCCTGTGCGCCGACTACACCGACTTTGATCTTGGCGGCATTGGTCATGGCGGCATTGTGTCAGGCCCATCGGGTACGACGTCCACACCGCCGGGCGACGGCCGAAGTCGACACAGCATTACCCTGGACGGACAGTCCATCGAGTACGAAGGAGAACCAGGTCCCATGACAGACGTGGCCAGCCAGGGCTCACCGGACCCCGACAACCGGACGATCCTGACCAATCGGCAGGGACACCCGGTCTACGACAACCAGAACCAGCGCACGATCGGTGCCAGAGGTCCTGCGACGCTGGAGAACTACCAGTTCCTGGAGAAGATCAGCCACTTCGACCGCGAGCGTATCCCCGAGCGGGTGGTGCACGCCCGCGGCACGACGTCCTTCGGCTACTTCGAGGCATATGGCACATGGGGCGAGGAGCCGATCAGCCGCTACACCCGTGCGAAGTTGTTCTCCGAGCGCGGCAAGCGCACCGACGTGGCGCTGCGGTTCTCCACCGTGGCCGGTGGCCGGGACTCCTCCGAGGTCGCCCGTGACCCACGTGGCTTCGCTGTCAAGTTCTACACCGAGGACGGCAACTGGGACCTCGTCGGCAACAACCTCGCGATCTTCTTCATCCGGGACGCGATCAAGTTTCCCGACCTGATCCACTCGCAGAAGCCTGACCCGGTCACGTTTCGGCAGGAGCCGAATCGCATCTTCGACTTCATCAGCCAGACCCCGGAGGCCATGCACATGGTCACGATGGTGTTCGGCCCGCGCGGCATCCCGGCGTCCTACCGGCACATGCAGGGCTTCGGCGTGAACACCTACAAGTGGGTCAACGAGGCCGGCGACACGGTGTTGGTGAAGTACCACTGGGCTCCCAAGCTCGGCGTGCGGTCCTACACCGCCGGCGATGCCGCCAACGTGCAGGCTGGTGACCTGGGCTCGCACACCAAGGACCTGTACGAGGCGATCGAGCGCGGCGACTACCCGGAGTGGGAGCTGCAGGTGCAGATGATGAGCGACGAGGAGCACGCCGAGCTCGACTTCGACCCGCTCGACGACACCAAGGTCTGGCCCGAGGAGCAGTTCCCGCCCAAGCCCGTCGGCAAGATGGTGCTCAACGCGAACGTGTCCAACTTCTTCGCCGAGAACGAGCAGATCGCCTTCGGCACCGGCGTACTCGTCGACGGCCTGGACTTCTCCGACGACAAGATGCTCGTCGGGCGGACCTTCTCCTACAGCGACACCCAGCGCTACCGGGTCGGGCCGAACTACCTCCAGCTGCCGGTGAACCGGCCTAAGAACGCCACGGTGGCCACCAACCAGCGGGACGGGGAGATGGCGTACGGCGTCGATCTCGGCGAGGGACAGAACCCGCACACCAACTACGAGCCGTCGATCACCGGCGGGCTGCGGGAGGGTCAGTACCCCACCCACGACGAGCAGGGGCCGACGATCAACGGCCGCGTGACGCGCAAACGCATTCCCAAGACCAGCGACTACCAGCAGGCCGGCGAGCGCTACCTGCTGTCGCAGGAGTGGGAGCGTGACGACCTGGTCGAGAACCTGACCACCGCGCTCGGCCAGTGCGACCGTCCGATCCAGGAGCGGATGGTGTGGCACCTGTTCATGTGCGAGGACGAGCTCGGCCGGCGGGTCGGTGACGGCCTCGGCATCTCTGCCGACGACGTACGCGACCTGCCGCCGCTGCAGAGCCAGACGCTGGACGACGACGAGCGCCGGCGGCTGGAGAACCTCGGCAAGAACGGTCCGCGCGAGGTCGGTGGCAAGACCATGACGCACTGCGTCCCGAACGAGCGCGCCAGCGTCGAGTAAGTGAACGCGCTGCCGCCTGGGTGATCCACGCCGAGACACGCCGAGGGTAAGGCCCCGCCGAGATCGCACATCTGGTCGATCGGATGTGCGATCTCGGCGTGAGCGCTGGACGCTCAGGCTTCGAGGTTGACCCTGCGGTCGCAGTCCACACCGGTGTCGAACCCGCGGGACCCGATACACAGATCGTTGCGGGCGGGGCCAGGCAGCGGAGGTGGCTCCGTGCCAGGTGGAGGGGGCGGAAGCTCACCAGCGAGGAAGTCGTCGCCGGAGCCGCCGATCAGCACGTCGTTGGCCGGCCCGCCCGCAAGGAAGTCGGCGTCGGCCCCACCGAGGATCACGTCACGGTCGAACCCACCGATGATCGTGTCGGATCCGAGCCGGCCGTGTGCTGTGTCGGCACCCACGGCGAGTGCGAGGAAGTCGTCACCGCGACCGCCGTCGACCGTGTCAGCGCCGGGTCCGGAGAGCACCTCGTCGGCACCGGCGCCCGCCCTCACCACGTCGGCGCCCCCGGCTGCGTCCACGTCTCCGAAGAAGGTGGTCGTGTCCGAGAGCACGAGGTCGTTGCCGCCCCAGGACCGGATCAGATCGGCGCCCAGACGCCCGCAGATGAAGTCGGGTCCCTTGGTGCCCTGCAGGACATCGGCCCGGTTGGTGCCGATGATGACGTTGTACGCACCGAGGTCGACGTCGGGGGGTACCGCGCAGTCCTCAGGCACTTCGACGTCCTCACCACCCTGCGCGACCGCGCTCACCGGAACCAGCAGTGCCGCGACCAGCGGCACCACGGCGAACAGTCGTCGTGTTCTCATGCTCCCACCCCTTGCACTCGTGCCCCCCGGCCGCTTGTCACGTTAGGCCTGTCTGGCCAGGGCCACAAGCCTTCTCTGTTGGCAGGCGAGGCGGCGGCTATGTGAGCAGTGGGCCGAATCGGTCGGGGCCGTCGAAGGGTCCCACCACGGCGAGCGCGGGATCGGCCGTCAGCACCGCGTCCGCCAGCTCTGCGACGTCGGCCAGCGTCACCCGGTCGATGCGCGTGAGGTGCTCGGCCATGCTGCGCACCTCACCGCGCAGCAGCTCGGCCTGTCCGATGCGGTACATCCGCGAGCCGCTGTCCTCCAGGCCGAGGACGTAGCCGCCGCGCAGCTGACCCTTGGCACGGGCGAGCTCGTCGGCCGAGATGCCGTGCGCGGCCACGGTGGCGAGCTGCTCGCGGCACACGTCGATCACGTCGTCGACCCGGTTGGGCAGGCAGCCGGCCGACACCGCGAACGACCCGGCCGCGGCGTACCCCCCGTAGGAGGAGTAGACGGAGTAGGCCAGCCCGCGCCGCTCCCGAACCTCCTGGAACAGCCGGCTGGAGGTGCCTCCACCGACGGCGGCGTTCAGCACGGCCATCGCGTATCGCCGGTCGTCGCCACGCCGCAGCCCAGGCACACCGAGCATGATGTTGGCCTGCTCCTGGGTGCGGCGGCGCACAGCCACGCCACTGCGCTGGCGAGGCCGGCGGCCCGCGGACCGCGGCGGCCGCGGCCGCGACCCGGCCCCGCCGACAACTCCGGAGCCGAGCAGTTCCGTGCCCTGCAACGACTTCTTGACCTCGCGCACCACCGCGGCGTGGTCGAGGCTGCCGGCAACCGAGACCACGATCGACTCGGGGCGATAGCGCCGCCGGTAGTAGCCTGCGATCTGTCTTCTGCTCAGGGCCTTGATCGACTCCGGACGCCCGGCGACAGGCCGCCCGAGCGGGGTGTCACCGAAGACGTGGGCGGAGAAGAGCTCGTGCACCGCGTCGTCGGGATCGTCGTCGTGCATGGCGATCTCGTCGAGGATCACCTCGCGCTCGGCCTCGACGTCGGCGGCGCTCAGGCTGGCCGCGGCCACCATGTCGGTGAGCACGTCGATCGCGATCGGCAGGTCCTCGTCGAGCACCGACGCGTGGTAGCAGGTGAACTCACGGCCGGTGAACGCGTTGAGCTCACCGCCGCAGGAGTCCAGCGCCACCGAGATGTCGAGCGCCGTACGCCGGGACGTGCCCTTGAACAGCAGGTGCTCGAGGAAGTGGGAAGCCCCGGACAGGCCGGGGCTCTCGTCGGCGGACCCGACGCCCACCCAGATGCCGACGGCGGCCGAACGGACACCGGGCATGGCCTCGGTGACCACGCGCAGGCCACCGGCGAGGACGGAGCGGCGGACACGGGAGACGATCTCGCTCCCTCGCCGCTCCGTCAGCAGCGTGCGCGTGGTGCCGGGCGCCTGCTCGACGGCAGGTACGACGCGACTCACTCCGTGGCGACGTCGGCAGCCGCCGCCTCGTCGGCCTCGTCGACGACCGGGACGAGCGAGAGCTTGCCACGGTCGTCGATCTCACCGATCTCCACCTGCAGCTTCTGCCCGACCGAGACGACGTCCTCGACGGCGTCGACTCGCTTGCCGCCGGCGAGCGCCCGCAGCTTGGAGATGTGCAGCAGGCCGTCCTTGCCGGGCAGCAGCGACACGAACGCGCCGAAGTTGGTCGTCTTGACGACCGTGCCGAGGTAGCGCTCGCCGACCTCAGGCATCGTCGGGTTGGCGATCGCGTTGATCATCGACCTCGCCGACTCGGCAGACTCGCCGTTGTCGGCACCGACGTAGATAGTGCCGTCGTCCTCGATGCTGATCTGCGCACCGGTGTCGTCCTGGATCTGGTTGATCATCTTGCCCTTGGGGCCGATGACCTCGCCGATCTTGTCGACCGGGATCGTGATCGTGATGATCCGCGGAGCGGTCGGTGCCATCTCGTCGGGCGCGTCGATCGCCTGGCTCATCACGTCGAGGATCGCGAGCCGGGCGTCGCGTGCCTGTTGCAGGGCTGCGGCCAGCACGGAGGCGGGGATGCCGTCGAGCTTGGTGTCGAGCTGCAGGGCGGTCACGAAGTCGCGCGTGCCGGCGACCTTGAAGTCCATGTCACCGAACGCGTCCTCGGCACCGAGGATGTCGGTCAGCGTGACGTAGTCGGTCTTGCCCTCGACCTCGCCGCTGATCAGGCCCATCGCGATGCCGGCCACCGGGGCGCGCAGCGGCACGCCGGCGTTGAGCAGCGCCATCGTGGAGGCACACACCGAGCCCATCGACGTGGACCCGTTGGAACCCAGCGCCTCCGACACCTGGCGGATGGCGTAGGGGAACTCCTGCCGCGTCGGCAGCACCGGCACCAGCGCACGGCCGGCGAGCGCACCGTGGCCGATCTCGCGGCGCTTGGGCGAGCCGACCCGGCCGGTCTCACCGGTGGAGTACGGCGGGAAGTTGTAGTTGTGCATGTAGCGGCGCGTCGTCTCGGGCGAGAGCGTGTCGAGCTTCTGCTCCAGCGAGAGCATGTTGAGGGTCGTGACGCCCAGAATCTGGGTCTCGCCACGCTCGAACAGCGCCGAGCCGTGCACGCGGGGCACGGTGCCGACCTCGGCGGACAGAGTCCGGATGTCGGTCAGACCGCGGCCGTCGATGCGCACCTTGTCGCTGAGCACGCGCTCGCGGACCAGCGTCTTGGTGAGCGCCCGGAACGCAGCACCGAGCTCCTTCTCGCGACCGTCGAAGTCCGCACCGACCTTGTCGAGTGCAGTGGACTTGATGTCGTCGAGCCGGCCCTCCCGCTCGGCCTTGGATGCGATGGTCAGCGCCTGGGAGAGCTCGTCCCGGACGGCCGACTCGACGGCGGCGTAGGCGTCGTCCTCGAAGTCGACGAAGATCGGGAAGTCCGCGACCGGCTTCGCGGCCTTGCCGGCAAGGGCGGCCTGCGCGTCACACAGCTGCTTGATGAAGACCTTGGCGGCGTCGAGGCCCTCGGCGACGATCTCCTCGGTGGGTGCCTGCTGACCGGCCTGCACCTGGGTCCAGGTGGCCTCGGTGGACTCCGCCTCGACCATCATGATCGCGACATCACCGTCGTCGAGGGTGCGCCCCGCGACGACCATGTCGAACGTGGCCTCCGCGAGCTGGGTGTGGGTCGGGAAGGCGACCCACTGGCCGTCGATCAGCGCGACCCGAGTCGCGCCGACCGGGCCGGAGAACGGCAGGCCCGACAGCTGGGTGGACATCGACGCCGCGTTGATCGCCAGCACGTCGTACGGCGCGTCGGGGTGCAGCGCCATCACGGTGACGACGACCTGGACCTCGTTGCGCAGACCCTTCTTGAAGGTCGGGCGCAGCGGGCGGTCGGTGAGCCGGCAGGTCAGGATCGCGTCCTCCGACGGGCGGCCCTCACGACGGAAGAACGAGCCGGGGATGCGGCCCGCCGCATACATCCGCTCCTCGACGTCGATCGTGAGCGGGAAGAAGTCCAGATGCTCCTTCGGGTGCTTGCTGGCGGTCGTGGCCGACAGCAGCATGGTCTCGTCGTCGAGGTAGGCGACGGCGGAGCCGGCTGCCTGGCGAGCGAGCTGGCCGGTCTCGAACCGGACGGTGCGCTGGCCGTAGGAGCCATTGTCGATGACAGTCTCGACGAACTGAGGGTCGGTTCCCTGCACAGGGATACCTCTTTCTGTTTCAGTCCGGAGCTGCGGCGCGATAGCCCGCGGGAGGTCTCTAGCGGCCGGTCTTCGATCGAGGCCCGCGGCGGACGCTCCCCCGGCTCGAGCAGAGGCTCGGCGTGGGGCTCGGCGTCTCCCGGAGGCCACTACCGAGGACCGAACGGTCCTCGCACGGGGCTAGCGAGCGCCGCCCCGGATGTGGATGGGTGAAACTCTGTTCAGTTGTGGCCCACGTCGGTGCGGACCCACGCCCGTGGGCCCCACGCGCGCGGGGACAGTGCCAGTGTGGCGCACCCCGGTGGTGCCTTGTCCAGTGGGAGCGGCGGCCCTATGGCGCAACCGCTTCAGGCGACACGCCGGGCACCAGGTCCGGGCGACCGCTCCCCGCTGGGCGTCAGCGACGCAGGCCGAGCCGCTGGATCAGGCTGCGGTAGCGCGCGATGTCGTTCTTCTGCAGGTACTTCAGCAGCCGACGACGCTGGCCCACGAGCAGCAGCAGACCGCGGCGGCTGTGGTGGTCGTGCTTGTGCGTCTTCAGATGCTCGGTCAGGCCGATGATCCGGTTGGTGAGCAGCGCCACCTGGACCTCCGGCGAGCCCGTGTCGCCCTCGGTCGTGGCGTACTCGTCCATGATCTGCTTCTTGGTCGCAGCGTCAAGCGACACGCGATCTCCTCTCGGGGGTCCGTTGCGCGGCGCGCCGGGGCCTGTTCACCCGGGCACTGGGGTCCGCGGCCGTTACACGGCGTCTGCCAGGTTATCAGCGTGCGTGTCAAACCTCCCAATCGCCGAACCGCAGCAGCAGCGTCATGCACCGGCGCGACGCATACCGGCCACGCTAGGCAGGCAGCAGCAGACGCCGGGTGCGCACGACGTCGTCGGCCATCCGCACCAACAAATCGTCGATCGAGTCGAACTTCTCCATGCCCCGCAGGTGCGCGACGAAGGACACCTCGACCTCGATGCCGTACAGGTCCAGATCGTCCCGGTCGAGCACGTGGGCCTCGACCCGCCGGTGCTGCCCGTCGAACGTGGGGTTGGTGCCCACGGAGACCGCAGCGGGCATGCGATCGGCCGTGGACTGATCGAGCCGGCGCAGCCAACCGGCGTACACGCCGTCGACGGGTGCGGCGAGCAGGCCGTGGGCGGGCACGTTGGCGGTGGGATAGCCGAGCTCACGGCCACGCCGGTCACCCTCCACGACGACACCGCGTACGGCGAACGGGCGGCCCAGTGCCACGGCAGCGCCCTCGACGTCGCCGGCGGCGAGGCAGTTGCGGACGTAGGTCGACGACCACACCTGCGGCCCTTGGTCGACGTCGACCGAGACGACGCCGAAGCCGTGCTCGCGTCCGAGCTCGACCAGGGTGTCGACGTCGCCGGCGGCCTTGGCGCCGAAGCGGAAGTTGGCGCCGACGGCTACCGCACTCGCGTGCAGGGCGTCGACGACGATCTCTTCGACGAACCGCCGGGGCGACCAGGAGGCCAGGTCCCGGTCGAAGGGCATGACGAGCAGGTCGGTCACGCCGGCCTCGGCGAGCAGCTCCGCACGCTGGTCGAGCGTGGTCAAGGCGGTAGGAGCGTGCTCGGGTCGCAGGACGGCGACCGGGTGCGGGTCGAAGGTCACCGCAACGACCGGCTGCCCACCTGCGGCGGTCCGTGCCTCGGCGACGACGTGCTGGTGTCCACGGTGCACGCCGTCGAAGTTCCCGATGGTCACCACGGTCGGTCCGAGGTCGGCAGGCACGTCGGCCAACGATCGCCAGATGCGCACGGTCTCGACTCCTCTTCCAGACTCGCCGGGCAGGTCGCCGCACGATCCTCCCACGCATGTGCGGTTGGCGCAGCGTGCGACCCTGGGACGCGTGCTGCGTGCCGTCATGTCCTGCGTCCTGGTCCTCGCGCTCGGTGCCTGCACCAGCGAGCAGCTGTCGCCGCAGGCCCGAGACGAGGCCGCGTCGCAGCAGAAGACCCAGCAGAAGTCCCAACAGAGGGCCCAGCAGAAGTCGCAATCGAGGTCGCAGTCCTCTTCGTCCTCCGCACCGACGCGGTCGGCACTGACGGGTGCATACGACGAGTACGTCGCGCTGGGCGACTCCTTCACCGCGGGCCCGTTGATCGCACCGGAGGATCCGAACGGCGGGGCCTGCGGCCGTTCGCTGGTGAACTACCCGCACCTGCTGGCCGAGCGTCTCGACGTCGACGCGCTCCGCGACGTGAGCTGCAGCGGGGCATCCACCGAGCACCTGACCCAACGCCAGTCGAACCTGTTCGGGACCAACCCGCCGCAGTTTCGGGCCCTCAGCCCGAGCACCGACTTGGTGACGCTGGGGATCGGAGGCAACGACTTCGGCGTCTTCGCCGAGTTGGTGACGACCTGTGCCCGGGCGCGGGCCGCCGACCCCGAGGGCGCGCCGTGCGGCGACCGGCTCGCCGATGTCACCGACGTCTTCGCCCAGACGCAGAAGCGGCTGGTGGACGCGCTGCACGGAGTCCGTCGGCGTTCTCCCGAGGCAGAGGTCGTGGTCGTCGGATATCCGCAGCTGGCTCCCGCCCGGGGCACCTGCCCCGACGTACTCCCCTTCGCCGACGGTGACTACATCTTCGCGCGTCGGGTCGAGCGGCAGCTCAACCGTGCGCTGCGACAGGCCGCGCGGTCGGCGCAGGCCGAGTTCGTCGACGTGGCCGGGCCGTCGCAGGGCCACAGCGCGTGCGCGGGCGAGCAGGCATGGGTCAACGGCCGCAGAGCGGTCGACGGCGAGGCATTGAGCTATCACCCGCTGGAGCGCGGGATGGCCGCGGTGGCCGACCTGGTCTACGCCGAGCTCGGCTGACGATGGCCTGAAGGGCAACCGCTGCCTCACGTAAAGGCATGAGGCGCCCCCATCCTGGCCAGGCTGCCTCCACGCAGACGTTCCTGTCGGCACAGACCTCCGACTCATACGCGCGGATCCCGTCACGATCGTGGACGAAAGGCGCCGACGTGGTCTCGATCGACGTCGATCGTCCTGTTACCAGCCTTGCTCCTCGGGCCCCGGTTGGTCGAGTGGCTCGCTCCCTCCTCTGTGGCGGCGGATGCGGCCATCGACGTCGTCGACGTGTTCTTCTGGCCGAGCCGGGCGGTTTCTCGCACCGGTCTCCCTGGCATGGTTGGATCACCTCGGGACACCGTGGCGGCGAGATCTGCCTGGCGCGGTGCTGGCCGGTGCCCTGTGGCTGGTGGCTGCGGCCGGCATGCGCCTGTATGTCGCCGTGTCGGCGCAGGACGACGGTGTCTACGGGCGGCTCGCGACGCCTTTCGCGGTCGTGCTGTGGTTGTACGCAACGGCTCTCGCCGCGGACGGGGTGGACCGCATCCAGTCGCGATCCACACCCTCGCTGGCGGGATTACCGTTCCACGTGGGCGGCGAGGTTTGCCAGCGAGGAGGCGAGCCCGGTCGCGTGATCCTCTGCGGAGATGCCAGCGGGGACGTCGTCGGCTCGGATGTCCACGCGCGTCCCATCGTCTGTTGCGGTGACTTCCCAGGTGATCGTCATGGTGCCCGCATATCCGGGATCGTCGGAGACGAAGTCAACGGCGTGCACCACCCGTACGCCGGGGACGATATCGACGAAGCGGGCTTCGACGACGTCAGAGTCCGCGCTGGCCTTACCAGGTGCGCTCGACGCGTCTGCGTAGGTCAGCACCATCCGGTACGACCCGCCCGGCCGGGCATCGAACCGTTCGAACCTGCCGGTCATCCCAGCAGGTGGCAGCCACGCGGTGAGGGCGTGCGGATCGACAAGGGCGGCGTATACACAACCGGGCGAGGTCGCGATGACGCGGGAGGCTGAGTCTGTCCGTGACATGGCCCCATCATTGTCGCGCACATCCCGCAAGCATCCTGTCGTCGGCACGCGCGGGTGCGAGTACCCGTTAGAAGATCGGCTGGTGAGACTCGCGCCCGGTCGCCGAGCGCTGACGGCTGGGTGTCGCGCCGGGCAGGCAATGTTGTTCAGATGGGCACGATGTCGACGAGCTCTTCGATTCCGGTGAGATCGGCCTCGTTGCGGGTATACAGGCGCGCCGAGTGAGCATGCGCCGTAGCGGCGATCAGCAGGTCCATTACTCGCGGTCGCGGTCGCGGTCGGCGCCCGGTGGCCGCGACTGCGGCTGCAAGCTGGCCGTAGCTGACTGCAACTTCGTCATCGACCGGCAGCGCGTCGAATCTGCGCTGGAAGTCTGACAGTCGGCGCAGCCGCTCGGCGCGAACTGCCGCGTCGGTAGTGACGAGGACTCCGAAGTGCAATTCGGCAAGCGAGGCGGAACTAATTGCCAGGTCCCCATCCAGACGCGGTACATCGGTGGCGATCAGGACACTGGTGTCGAGTATCGCCTTCAACGGCGACGTTCCCACGGGTCCACGACGGACTGATCGATGAGATCGCGGTCGTTCGCCCACTCCGGGTCGGGCCTTCCGGCGAAGGCGTCAGCGATGTTCTCCCAGCGCTGCCACCGCCGCGAGGACGCTGGCACGATGCGAGCCGCGAGGCGGCCAGAGACGGTGATCTCGATTTCCTCGCCTGCCTCGACCCGGCGCACGAGGTCAGACGCGTCTTGGCGCAACTCCCGTAATCCTACGCTACGCATGCTCCGATGGTAGCACAGATGCTACAACGGGACCGGCGGCCGGCGCGGCGTCGACGAGCCTGCAGCTCGTCCCACAGCGCGGTCCTGCCGCGAAATGCGGTCGTCGCCCGGATGAGGCGCTGTCGATGCGAAGTGGGCACCTCAATTTCGCGGGCTGGATACGGCGCACGGCGTTGACATAGCGGCCGGAAGCCCGGCGTACGGCCTCACGACGCATTCACCTGGTGTGTGTTCCCAAGGCATCGCGTCAGTCCCGCAAGCCGATAGTTATCCGGACGGTGACAGGTGGGCGGCGGTCAGGTTTGCGTGGGTTGCGCGACCAGGAGACGGAGGCTGCCCACGAACGTGGTCTGCGTTCGCAGGTGGACCGAGACGGTGCCGCCGAGCACCTGACCGATGAACTCGAGCGAGGGGTAGCGGCGCCTTTCCGCGACGAACAGCTCTGGGAAGTAGTCGCCGAGCCACAGCCGGTCGAGTTGCTCACCGTCGAAGGTGAGCACCACAACGGGACCTGCCGGGACGCGGCGCAGCTCGCGCAGGCCGGCGATGACGTCGGTCCACTGGTGCACGGTGACGGTCGCCATGGCGGCGTCGAACGCTTCGTCGTCGAACGGCAAGCGCTCGGCCGTCGCGTCAACGGCGGGTAACCCGCCGACAGAGCGCTGAGATCTCATCCGGGCGGAGGGCTCGACGGCCAGGACCGTGCGATCGCTGGGCTCGTAAGAGCCGGCGCCAGCGCCGACGTTGACTACGGTGCGGGCCTCGCCGAGCGCGGCGTGCACCAGCGCAGCGATACGAGAATCGGCGCGCCGGCGAGCGGCGTAGCCCTCTCCTTGGGCCTCGTAATCGTAGTCACCCGCTGGTAAGCCTCGTCTCGTCACAGCTCCGATCCTGACAGACCTTGGTCCACCAAGAGCCTGCTGTGGAAGGCCGAATCCCACCGGCTCGAACTGGTGTTCTGGAACTGTCGGTGCTGTCTGGTCTGATGGCGGTATGGCAGACCAGCAGCAGGGTGCGGTGCTCGACCGGTTCAGCGCCACGGTCGAGGCGATCGAGCTGCTGGCGCGCGATGAGCAGATCAGCGTCTACGACGACTTGGTGTCGCGGCTGCAGGCGGCGCAGGCCTCGGCG
>DASSKO010000117.1:0-13884 GCA_035690425.1 Nocardioidaceae bacterium | reverse complement strand
GGACAAGGACGTCGAGGGAGTGCTGGAGGCGTTCGAACCCGTGCTCGCGTCGGTGGTGTGCACGCAGAACTCCACCGACCGGGCGATGCCGGCCGAGTCGCTGGCCGAGCTGGCCCGAGGCATCTTCGGACCCGACCGGGTCGAGGTCGTGGCACGACTCGACGACGCACTCGACCGTGCGGTGGGTCTGGCCGAGGAGGGCGGCACGCTGGTCGAGGCCGTGGGCTCGGGTGGCGTGCTCGTCACCGGGTCGGTCGTCACGGCGGGCGAGGCGCGCACGTTGTTCGCCCGGGGGCGCTGACCGTGCGCGGGATGGCGTCGGGCGTGCTCGTGCTGGAGGCCATCGTGCTGATGCTGGTGAGCGGACCGATGATCCTCGTGTACGACGTGCGCCCGGCCGTCGGCCTGTCGGTGTGCCTGGGTCTCGGCTTCGCCGCGCTGCTGACCTGCGGCCTGCTCGGCAAGCCCGTCGGTGTCGTGGCCGGCTCGGTGCTGCAGGCCGCGGCCGTCGCGCTCGGCTTCGTCGTACCCGTGATGTTCGTGCTGGGCAGCATCTTCGCGGCCCTGTGGGTGGCCGCGGTGCTTCTCGGCCGGCGGGTCGACGCGATCAAGGCGGAGCACAGTGCCCGGCCGTCTGGCGGCTCGAGCTAGAGCAGCTCGGCGAGCATCGCGGCGGCACGGGCGGCGCCGTCGGTCTCGACCGGCCGGTAGTTCACCTCCCGGCGCACCTCCTTCGCCATCGCCTCGCCAAGCCCTGCGGGGTCGCAGACGTCGTCGTAGGACAGGCAGCGGCCGGCCCCGTAGCGGTCGAGCCGCCGGCGCACGTGGTAGTTCTGCTCGAAGTGGTGCTGCAGCGGGACGTAGAGGAACGGACGCCGGCTGGCGGTGAGCTCCATGCACGTGGTCAGACCGCCCTGTACGACGGCCAGGTCGCAGGCCGCGAGGTGCTGGTGCAGTGCGGGCACGTACCCACGCACCTGCACCCCACGCCGCCGCGGCAGGGAGCGGGGATCGATGCGCGGTCCGCAGACGACGAGGAAGCGCAGCCCGGGCACCAGCCTGCGGGCGTAGGGCACTGCGTCGAGCACTCGGTGCAGCAGCGACGCGCCGACTCCGGAGCCGCCGACGGTGACGACGCACAGGAGGTCGTCGCTGCCGTAGCCCAGCCGGTGCCGCAGCGCCTCCCGCTGCGCGTCGTCCGGCGGCTCGAAGCCGGAGACGTAGCCCGCGAAGTCGAAGTTCTGCTCGGTCCAGTCCCGGATCGCCGGCAGGCCGGGACCGAACGTGTCGGCCACGATGTCGTCGGGGTTGCCGACGAAGACGGATCGATCCCGCAGCCGTCGGTAGCGCGCTCGCTGCTCGATCATCTCCGCGTTGTAGTCGGCGGTGAGGGCGGCCTCCGGCTCGCCTCCGTCCGGCATTGGCAGCCAGCCGACGAAGTCGGTCATCCAGGCGAAGGCGAACCGCTTCAGCTCGGGGTTCTCGTGCAGGAAGTAGTCCACGTCCCATGCCTCGTCACCCACCACGAGGTCGTAGTGCTCGTCCTCGACCACGTCATGGAAGACCATGAAGTTGTTGACGAGCACCTCGTCCATCCGACGGATGGCCTGGAAGGCGTGCAGGTCGTGCTCGGCTGCCTCGTCCTCGATGTGCGCCGATTCGCTGGCCAGCCACGACGACGCCGGGTGCACGGTCTCCCGGGCGTCCTGGAGGACCCTCGTGACCGGGTGCTGCGCGAGCCAGTCGATGGCCACGCCGGGGCGCAGACGGCGCAGCTCCCGCGCGATGGCGAGGTCCCGGCGGGCGTGCCCGAGCCCGATCGGCGAGGACAGATAGAGCACCTTCTCCGGCCGGGCCGCCGCACGGGCGCAGGAAACATGCGGGGCGGTCGGGGACAGGCCGTCCACGAACGCCTTGACCAGGCGGTTCACCAGAACCGGCTTCCGCCCCTGCGGCCCGTGCCCGCCACCCTCGAGCCGGACCAGGCTCCCGTGGGTCAGCTCCGCCAGCCGCTCCCCCTGGGCGACCGGGCTGATCCGGTCCTCGGTCCCGTGCAGCACGACCACCGGGCACCGCACCCGGGCACACAGGGTGTCGAGCGGGGCGCAGGCGGCGCCGTCCAGACCGAGCCGGCCGGCCGTGGTGTCGACCAGTGTCTGCGGGTCGATCTGGCTTCCCCAGCCGACGCAGTCGTCTATCTGCTTGGTGGAGTGCGGCTCGTGGAACATCTGCCCGAAGAAGAATCCCAGGAAGTCCTGATAGCCGCCCTCGAGCCAGTGGTACTTGTTGTACGTCGCCCATCCTTCGGAGCTGTCCAGGCGCAGGTGCCAGGGTGTGGACTGGCGCGCGACCAGCGTGGCCGGGAAGCCGCATGACGGGGCGAGGGCGACCAGCCCGTTCACGCGCCCGGGATGCCCGGCTGCGACATGCACCGACCACGCGGCGCCGCACGACAGTGACACCAGCGTCGCCGCATCGGTGCCGGTGGCATCGAGCACGGCGACGGCGTCGGCGGCGTACTCCTCGTGCTCGTACGCCGCCGCGCCCTCCGGGCGACCCGAGCGGCCCGCCCCCCGGCCGTCGAACGTCACCACGCGGAAGTGCCGGGCCAAATAGGGGACCTGCAGCTTCCAGAACCGCGACGGCACGATCGACCAGGTGGGCATCAGCAACACCGTCGGCTCGTGGTCCGCGCCGAAAACCTGGTAGGCCAGCTGCACGCCGTGGCGCTCCGCCATGCCCTCGCGGTCGGGCAGGCGGGCCGGGCGGGGCTCGGGCCCCGGCCCGGCCGGCTTCGGCGACATGCTCCGCACTCCCACAGTGTGCTCCGCTCGCTGGCTTCGGTCACCCGGTCAGGGCCGCACCTCCAGCACCCGGTGGAACGGCGTCTCGGCGGCACTGCGGAAGCTGCTGAACCCGCCCGCGGTGACGACGTCGCGGACACGCGCCGGGCCGGCCTGCGTGCCCAGCGCCAGCCCGACGTCCTGGGCCAGCGAGGACGGTGTGCACAGCAGGGTCGAGAAGCCGTAGTAGGCCCGCCCGACCGGGTTGAGGTTGTCCTCCACGCGGTCGCCGGCCATCGGCTCGACGATCATCCAGGTGCCGTCGTCGTCGATCGACTCCCGCACGTGCCTGGCGGCACCGATGGGATCGCCCATGTCGTGCAGGCAGTCGAACATCGTCACCAGGCCGTAACCGTTGCCCGGGAAGCGGTCCGCGGCCGCGGTTTCGAACCGCACCCGGTCGGCGACGCCGGCGGCGGCGGCCCGCGTGCGCGCGGTCTCGATCGACTCCGGGTGGTAGTCGAACCCGGTGAAGGTCGACGCCGGGAAGGCCTGTGCCATCAGGATCGTCGACGCGCCGTGCCCACAGCCCACGTCCGCGACCTCGGTCCCGCGCTGCAGCCTCTCCACCGCGCCGTGCAGCGACGGCAGCCAGCTGTCGACCAGATAGGCGTGGTAGCTCGGGCGGAAGAACCGCTCGCACCCCACGTGTACGTCGGTGTCGTGCTCGTGCCAGCCGAGGCCCGCGCCGCTGCGGGCTGCGGTGAGGACCTGCTCGGTGTCGTGCACCGTGCCGAGTGCGATCTGGAAGAGGCCGGGCAGGAAGGCCGGGCTGTCCTCGACGGTGAGGGCGACCGCGTGCTCCGCCGGCAGCGAGTACCGCCCCGCGGCCGGGTCGTAGCCGACGTATCCGCCGGCCGCCTGCGCGTTCAGCCACTCCCGGGCGTACGGCTGTGCGGTTCCGGTGCGCTCGGCCAGCTCGCCCGCCGTCAGCGCGTCACCGGTGGCGAGAGCCCGGTAGTAGCCGAGCTTGTCACCCATCACCACCAGCGCTGCGTTGAGCGTCGCACCGACCTCGTCGACGGCGCGGAAGACGAACTTCATCAGCCTGTCCTCGTCGACCTGCGCCGGCCGTCGGGTCTCCTGCTGCTCCATGGTGGTCATCGCCCATCCCCTCCTTCTTGTCGTCCGAGGTCGTCCCAGACTCTGCAGGGAACGTAGGCGGGCCGGAGCCGCACTCGCATCAGGTAGCCCACCTAGTCCTGACCCACCTGGTCCTGACCGGCCTAGACTCGACGGGTGCTGGTGGGGCGGGAGCCGGAGCAACGTCGAGTCGAGCAGCTGATCGCCGCCGCCCGGATCGGGCACAGCGGCGTGCTGCTGGTCACCGGTGAGCCCGGGATCGGCAAGACCGCTCTCCTCGAGGACGCGGCAGCACGAGCCGACGGCATGCGCGTGCTGCGTGCCAGCGGCGCCGAGGCCGAGGCAGACATCGCCTTCGGTGGGCTGCTGCAGCTGCTGCGGCCGGCCCTCGGCCTGCTGGACCAGATCCCGGTGCCGCAGTCGGACGCGCTGGCGGCGGCGTTGGCGCTGCGGCCCGGCTCTCCGGGCGACCGGTTCGCGGTCGGCGCGGCGACTCTCAGCCTGCTCTGCCGGTTCGCCGAGGAGCATCCGCTGGCGGTCCTCGTCGACGACCTGCCGCGGCTGGACCGGCCGTCAGCGGAGGCTCTGGCGTTCGCGGCGCGTCGGCTGATGGCCGACCCGGTCGTGTTCTTGGCGACCGCCCGCACCGCGGAGGTCGACGACCTGGCCGCCGAGCTGCCGCAGCTGCAGCTGACCGGTGTCGAGCTCGCGTCGGCAGAGCTGCTGGTCGCCTCGGGCGCCGCCGGCGCGCTCGCCCCCGAGCTGGTGACCCGCCTGTACCAGGCGACGGCGGGCAACCCCCTGGGTCTGCTGGAGCTCGCCCGGGACCTCCCGGCGCTGGAGGACCGCTCGCCGGAGGCGCCGCTGCCGCTGCCCGCGACCCTGGCGCAGGCGTTCTCCGGCCGCGTACGGCGGCTCGGCGGCGGCGCGCGTACGGTGCTGCTGGTCGCCGCGGCGGCCGGCAGCGACCTGCGAGTGCTCCGGCGTGCGTGCGAGATCATGGGCGTCGACGTCAGCCGGCTCGCCGAGGCCGAGGCGACGGGTCTGGTCCGGATCCTCGACGACCGGGTCGACTTCCGGCACCCGTTGATGCGGTCGGCCGCCTACGACGACGCGGCACCGGCCCAGCGCCGCGCCGTACACCGTGCCGTGGCCGAGGCGCTGCCCGCGAGCGACGTCGACCGGCGCGCCTGGCAGCTGGCCGAGTCCGCGCTCGGCCCCGACGAGTCGATCGCCGCGCTGCTGACCCAGACCGCGGAGCGGGCCGTCGGCCGGAGTGCCCACGCGGTGGCCGCGACCGCCTACGAGCGCGCCGCCCGGCTGAGCCCGGACGACCACGCACGGCTGACCCGGCTGACCGCCGCGGCCGAGTCGGCGTGGCTGTCCGGCTCCGGCGACCGGGCGATCCGGCTCCTGGACGCGGCCGACGGGCTGCGGCCATCGGCCGCGGAGCGCACCCGGCTGCTCCGGCTACGCGGATCGGTCGCGGCTCGGACCGGCTCGCTCGTGGAGTCCCGCGACATCCTCACCGCAGCCGCGGAGGCGGCCGGCACCGAGGAGTCGATCGTGCTGCTCGCCGACGCGGTCAACGCGTGTCAGTACCTCGGCGACGCCGGGTCGGCGCTGCGGATCGCCGGCCGGATCGAGGCCGCGCTGCCGGACGCCGAGACCGTCCGCGCTCGCGCGGTCGGGACCCTCGCAGCCGGGATGGGCCGGATCTTCGCCGCCACCGGCGGAGCTGCGCAGGTCCGCACCGGTGTCGACCTGCTGGCGTCATCTGCGGATCTCGCGGACGACGAGCGCCAGCTGGGCTGGCTGATACTCGGCATGCTGTGGCTGCGGGACTCCGACAACGGCGAGGGCCTGCGCCGCCTGGTCGGTGGAGTCCGTGCGCAGGCGTCCGTGGGCTGGCTGCCGTTCCTGCTCTTCCACCTTGCTCGCGACGACGCCACCACCAGGTCCTGGGCGCGCGCCGAAGCGACGTACTCGGAGGGGATCCGGCTGGCCCGGGAGACCGGCCAGACGACCGAGCTGGCGACCTGCCTGGCCGGCCTGGCGTGGCTGCAGGCGCGGCAAGGCCGCAGCACCGGCTGCCGCGAGGGCGTCGACGAGGCGATGCGGATCTGTGTCGACCGGCACATCCACCTGGGACGGGCGTGGCTGCTCTTCGCGCTCGGCGAGCTCGAGCTCGGCGTCGGCGACCCGGCGGCTGCGCTGGAGCACCTCAGCCAGCTCGACGACTTCCTGGCGGAGCTCGGTCTCGGCGACCCCGACCTGTCGCCCGCGCCCGAGGTCACGGAGGTACTGATGCGGCTCGGGCGGCGCGAGCATGCGCTCCGGGTCGCGGAGGGCTACCAGGAGCGCGCGACGGCGAAGGGGCAACCGTGGGCGCTCGCCCGCGCCGCGCGTTCGCTCGGCATGTGCGGCCCCGACGCAGACCTCGACCGGCACTTCCAGGCGGCCCTGGCGCTGCACGAGCGCACGCTCGACGCCTACGAGACCGCCCGGACCCAGCTCGCGTACGGCGCCCGGCTGCGCCGGGCTCGCCGGCGGCTGGACGCGCGCGCTCCGCTGCGTGCGGCGCTGGAGACCTTCGGGGAGCTCGGCGCCGCGCCCTGGGCTGACCACGCCGGGGCGGAGCTCGAGGCCACCGGTGAGCGCGTGCGCCGACGCACGCGGGCAGCCGCCGACGCGCTCACCCCGCAGGAGCTCCAGATCGCGGTCCAGCTCGCCGAGGGACGGACCACCCGGGAGGCGGCGGCTGCGCTGTTCCTCAGCCCGAAGACGGTCGAGTACCACCTGCGCAAGGTGTACACGAAGCTCGGCATCAGGTCGCGCGCCGAGCTGGCGCAGTCGTTGCCGCCGTAGGCCGGCGGGGCGGTCCGTGCGCAGCGGCCGATACAGTTCCCGCCATGTCACCAACGGCGCCATCAACGGCACAGCGCACCCTCCTGCTGCTCAAGCCCGACGCCGTCCGTCGCGGCCTGGTCGGTGAGGTCCTCGGCCGGTTCGAGGCCAAGGGGCTGACCCTCGTGGCGATGGACCTGCGCACCATCGATGGCGAGCAGGCCGACCGGCACTACGCCGAGCACGTGGAGCGGGACTTCTACCCGCCGCTGCGCGCGTTCGTGACCAGCGGGCCGATGGTCGCCGCCGTACTCGAGGGCGACGAGGCGGTGGAGGTCGTGCGCGCGCTCAACGGCGCCACCGACGGCCGCACGGCCGCGCCGGGCACCATCCGCGGCGACCTGTCGCTGTCCAACCGGGAGAACCTCGTGCACGGCTCGGACTCGCCGGAGTCCGCTGCCCGCGAGATCGCCCTGTGGTTCCCCGACCTCGGCTGATGGCCCAGCTGACGGCGCAGCTGTTGTCGGTCAACGTCGGTGTCCCGCACGAGAGCCGCTGGACCCGCCCGGGCGTGACCGGCATCGACAAGCGTCCGGTGGACGGTCCGGTCGCGGTCACCGCGCCCGGCCCGAAGGGCACCGGCCGTGTCGGCCTGGCCGGCGACCGGGTGTACGACGTGAAGTACCACGGCGGCGACGACCAGGCCGTCTATGCCTACCCGCGTGAGGAGCTGGACCACTGGGCCGCCGAGCTCGGCCGCGACCTGGTCAACGGTGTCTTCGGGGAGAACCTCACCACCTGCGGCCTCGACGTCAACGGTGCGCTGATCGGTGAGCGTTGGCGCATCGGTGCCGACGTCGTGCTCGAGGTCACCTGCCCGCGGATCCCCTGCCGCACGTTCGCCGGCTGGATGGGGGAGCAGGGCTGGGTGAAGCGCTTCGCCCGGCGCTGCCTGCCGGGGCCGTACCTGCGGGTGGTCGCGCCCGGTGACATCCAGGCCGGTGACCCGATCGTGGTCGAGCACCGGCCGGCCGGCGGGCAAACCGTGGCCGAGGTCTTTCGCGCCGCAATGCGCCAGCCCACCTGATCGACGTACCGGGTGGGCCGCCCCGTGAGGCGCGGATCAGGCGGGACTGATATGCGGGCGCGTGTCGGATGTGTAATTGGCCGGTGACAACATAATCTATGCTGTGCATCTCGGGCGCAGGGGAGTCGACACACGCAGATGGCAAACAGTTTTCTTGGTCGCGACATGGCGGTCGACCTCGGCACCGCCAACACGCTGGTCTACGTCCGTGGGCGAGGCATCTGCCTCAACGAGCCCTCCGTCGTCGCGCTGAACTCCCAGACCCGCGAGATCCTGGCCGTGGGGTCCGAGGCCAAGCAGATGATCGGCCGCACGCCCGACACCATCACCGCGGTGCGGCCCTTGAAGGACGGCGTGATCGCCGACTTCGAGACCACCGAGCAGATGCTGCGCTTCTTCATCCAGCGGGTGCACCGCCGGCAGTTCTTCGTCAAGCCGCGGGTGGTCGTCTGCGTGCCCTCGGGCATCACCGCGGTCGAGCAGCGCGCCGTCAAGGAGGCCGGCTACCAGGCGGGCGCACGCCGCGTCTACATCATCGAGGAGCCGATGGCGGCGGCGATCGGCGCCGGCCTCCCCGTGCACGAGCCGACGGGCAACATGATCGTCGACATCGGCGGCGGCACCACCGAGGTGGCTGTCATCTCCCTCGGCGGCATCGTCACCAGCCAGTCGATCCGCACCGCCGGTGACGACCTGGATGCCGCGATCATCAGCTGGATGAAGAAGGAGTACTCGCTGATGCTGGGGGAGCGCACCGCCGAGGAGATCAAGCTGACCCTCGGCTCCGCGTTCCCGCTGCCGGACGAGCCGCAGGCCGAGATTCGTGGCCGCGACCTCGTGTCCGGCCTGCCCAAGACCGTGACGATCTCCTCGGCGGAGGTCCGCCAGGCCATCGAGGAGCCACTGCACGCGGTCATCGACAGCGTGCGCACCACGTTGGACAAGACGCCGCCCGAGCTGGCCGGCGACATCATGGACCGCGGCCTGGTGCTCGCGGGCGGTGGTGCCTTGCTGCGCGGGCTCGACGAGCGGCTGCGGCACGAGACCGGCATGCCCGTCCACATCGCGCCCCACCCGCTCGATGCGGTCGCGTTCGGAGCCGGCAAGTGTGTCGAGGAGTTCGAAGCGCTGCAGCAGGTGCTCGTCTCCGAGCCGCGTAGGTGATGGCGGATGGCCCGAAAAGACCGGCAACGCCTGCGCAACCACCCCGACCCCGACCGCCGTCGCCCACGGGCGGTGCTGGCCCTGCTCCTGCTGGCCTCGGTCACCGTGATCACGCTCGACGCGCGTCCGTCGGGTGACTCGCCGATCGAACCGCTGCGCGCGGCCACCGGCGCGGCCTTCGGCCCGCTGGAGTCCGGTGTCTCCGCGGTCGTGGGCCCGCTGCGCGCCGTCCCCGAGTACTTCGGGGACGTCGACGAGCTGCGGGCGGCCAATGCCCGGCTCGAGCGAGAGAAGGTCGCCCTGCAGGCACAGCTGCGCACCACTGAGCACGCACGCGAACGAGCCGCCGAGCTCGACCGGATGCTCGGCGTCGCCGACCGGCAGGATCTCTCCCTCGTGCCGGCCCGGGTGGTGACGTTGGGTGCGGCCCAGGCGTTCTCCCGCACCGCGACCATCGACGCGGGCAGCCGGGACGGCGTGCTCGCGGACATGACCGTGGTCAACGGCCACGGGCTGGTGGGACGGGTGCTGTCGTCCACACCGACGACCGCCACGGTGCTGCTCGCCATCGACGCCAAGTCGGTCGTCGGGGGCCGGCTCGCCAGCAGCTCCGAGCTCGGGTTCCTCAGCGGTGACGGCGACATCAGTGCCGACGGCCGGCTGATGCTCGAGCTCGTCGACACCGAGATCGACCCCTCCCGGGGCGACACCGTGGTCACCTGGGGGTCGCGCAACGACGTGCCTTACATCGCCGACGTGCCGATCGGCACGATCACCGAGGTCAGCAGCAGCCCGCGCCAGCTGTCCAAGACCGCAACCGTGCGTCCGTTCGTGGACTTCTCCGCGCTCGACCTGGTCGGTGTCGTCGTCGACGCCGGCGAGCACCGGTCCCGCGAGTCGGTGGAGGCGGTCCGATGACGTCCTTGCGTTCGCTTGCCGTGGTCGCGATGGTCGTGGTCGCGATGGTCCTGCAACTGGGCGTCTTCCCGGCGTTCGCGATCAGTGGCGTGGTGCCCGACGTGGTGCTGCTCGTGGTGATCTCGGTGGCGCTGGCACGCGGTCCCGAGTACGCCGCAGTGGTCGGCTTCCTCGCCGGTCTGCTGCTCGACCTGGCGCCGCCGGCCGACCACACGGCGGGCCGTTGGGCGCTCGCGTTCGTCGTGGTCGGCTACCTCGCCGGGCTGGCGCGCCGTGACGCCCGGTGGTCGGTGACCGCCACGATCGTGGTGGTCGCAGCGGGTTCCTTCGTCGCCACCTCGCTGTTCGCGCTGGTCGGCATGGCGCTGCGAGACCCGGGTGTCACGGTGGATGCGGTGGCCTCGGTGGTGCCGTTGGCGATCCTCTACGACCTGCTGCTGATGCCGTTCGTCGTCCCGGTCGTGCTGGCGGTGATGCGGCGGATGGAGCCCGCCTCCGTGCGGTTCTCGACGGTGCACCCATGAGGAGGCACCAGTGACCGATCACCGGCGACTCCGGCTCCTCGTCGTGGGCGTGCTGGTGTTCTCGCTGTTCGTGACGCTGTTCGCCCGGCTGTGGTTCATGCAGGTGGTGAGCGGCCAGGACTACCAGGCGCAGGCGACCGAGAACGCCGTACGCGAGGTCGTGACGCCGCCGCAGCGAGGACTCATTCTCGACGCGCAGGGGCGCGCCTTGGTCGCGAGCCGCACCTCCTGGGTCGTCACGGTCGACCGCACGACGCTCGACGGCATGAGCCGGGCGCAGCGCCGCGACCTGTTGCGGCGGGTCGCGGACACCACCGGACGCTCACGGAAGCAGATCGTGGCTCGCACCAAGCGCTGTGGCGAGCCGGGCGCCGAGGCGCCGCCGGTGTGCTGGAACGGCTCGCCCTACCAGCCGATGCCGGTCGCCGAGGATGTCGACCCCGAGGTCGCGGTCGCCATCCAGCAGCAGACCGAGGACTTCCCCGGCGTGACCGCGGAGGCCTGGCAGGTGCGTGCCTACCCCTCACCGCTCGGCGTCAACGCGGCGCACCTGCTCGGCTACCTATCTCCGATCACGGAGGAGGAGCTGGCGCAAGCCGAGGAGGCCGAGCACAGCACCCTCAACCCGGTGTCGGTGGTGGGGCGCGCCGGTCTGGAGCGCAGCTACGACCGCTGGCTGCGCGGACGGCCCGGGGTGGAGAAGAAGGCGGTCGACAGCCTCGGCCGGGTGCTGACGACCCTCAGTGTGCGGCAGCCGAAGCCGGGCGCCACGCTGGTGACCCACCTCGACGCCAAGGTGCAGTCGGTGCTGGAGAAGCAGCTGAAGTCCACGATTCTCACGGCGCGCAAGACATTCGACCCGGTGACCGGCAAGAACTACGTGGCCAACGCCGGAGCCGCCGTCGTGCTCGACGCCAAGACGGGTGGGGTCGTGGGGATGGCCAGCTATCCGACCTACGACCCCGAGGTGTGGGTCGGCGGCATCAGCAACAAGCAGCTGGCGCGGTTGTACTCCGAGGAGGCCGAGACGCCGCTGCTCTCGCGGGCGACGCAGGGCCAGTTCGCGCCCGGGTCGACGTTCAAGCCGTTCATCACCGCGGGTGCGCTGTCGAACGGCTACGACACCGACACGCGGCTGGACTGCTCCTCGTCGTTCCAGGTCGGCAACCGGGCCTTCCAGAACTACGAGTCGGGCTCCTACGGGTTCATCGGGTTCGACAAGGCGCTGCAGGTCTCCTGCAACACCTTTTTCTACCGGATCGGCTACAACATGTGGGTCAAGTCCGGTGCCGACGCCGAGGACGTGCAGGCCCGTGACCCGCTCGTGCAGATGGCCGAGGCGTTCGGGTTCGGCGAAGAGACCGGCATCGACCTGACCGCGGAGGCCACCGGGCGGATTGCCGACCGGCGCTGGAAGCTGGAGTACTGGAAAGCCAACAAGGACTACTACTGCAAGCTCGGCAAGAAGCCCGGTGACGACTTCATCCACCGGTTCGCCCGCGAGTTCTGCCTGGAGGGCTACCAGTTCCGGGCCGGCGACGCGGTCAACTTCGCGATCGGCCAGGGCGACACCATCATCACCCCGCTGCAGCTCGCGGTCGCCTACGGCGCGCTGGCCAACGGTGGCACGCTGTGGGAGCCGCATCTGGGCAAGGCGATCGTGTCTCCCCGCGGGGATGTCCTGAAGCGGATCAAGCCGCAGGCGTCCTCGGAGGTGCCGGTCTCGCCGGCCGACCTGCGCTACATCGACAACGCGCTGAAGGGCACCACCCGCACCGGCACGTCCTCGTGGCGCTTCATCGACTTCCCGCTCGACGAGGTGCAGATCCGCTCCAAGACCGGAAGCGCCGAGGTCTACGGCAAGCAGTCGACGTCCTGGCTGGCGTCCTACACCGACCAGTACGTCGTGGTGATGATGGTGTCGCAGGGTGGCACCGGCTCAGGCACGTCCGGTCCCGCCGTACGCAAGATCTGGGAGGCGTTGTACGGCGTACGCGGCAGTGAGGTGCATCGGGACAAGGCGGCGGAGCCGGGCGCCGACCCGCCGAATCAGCTGCCCCGGTTCATGCCCGACGGGTCGATCAAGCCGCCGCCCGGCGGTGCGCGATGAGCGCCGGGAGCGCGGTCCGCCCGTCCGGCCGCCGGCTGCAGATCACACCGGTCCGGCGCCGGTCGGCATGGGGCCAGCTGGACTGGTTGCTGCTGACCACCACGGCGGCGTTGATCGGCATCGGCGCGCTGCTGGTGTGGTCGGCGACGGTGCATCGGGTCGACCTGACCGGCGGAACCCCGTACGCGTACGGCCTGCGGCACCTGATCAACGCCGGCATCGGCGGGGTGCTCGCCATCATCGTGGCCGCGACCGACCACCGGTGGGTGCGGATCTGGACCCCCGTCGTCTATGGCGCCTCGCTCGTGGGCCTCGGCCTGGTGCTCGTCCCCGGCATCGGCCAGGAGATCAACGGCTCGCTGTCGTGGATCCAGATCGGTGGGCTGACTGTGCAGCCGGCCGAGTTCGCCAAGCTCGGCGTGGTGGTGACGATGGCGCTGCTGGTCGCCGAGCGGTTCGAGGGACGCAAGATCGGCGCGTCGCTGCGCGACCGTGACGTGGTGGCGATGCTGCTCATCGCTGCCGTGCCGGCTGCGCTGATCATGGCCCAGCCGGACCTCGGCACGATGCTGGTGCTCAGCGCCACGGTCTTCGGCACTCTCGCGCTGGCCGGCGCTCCCAAGCGCTGGCTGGTCGGGCTGCTGCTGGGTGCGGTGGGAACCGCCTTCGCCGCGATCCGGCTCGGCGTGCTGGAGTCCTATCAGCTCGACCGGTTCGCCGCGTTCATCGATCCCACGCTCGACCCGCTGGGTGCGGGCTACAACACCACGCAGGCCCGGATCGCCATCGGCAACGGCGGCATCACCGGGCAGGGCCTGTTCGAGGGCAGCCAGACGCAGTCGGGGTTCGTGCCCGAGCAGCACACCGACTTCGTGTTCACGGTCGCGGGGGAGGAGCTCGGTCTGCTCGGGGCCGGCCTTGTCATCGCACTGTTCGCGCTGCTGTTGTGGCGTGGACTGCGGATCGCGCTGCGCGCCGGCGACATGTTCGGCCGCCTGGCCGCAGCCGGGATCGTCTGCTGGTTCGGCTTCCAGGCGTTCCAGAACATCGGCATGTGCCTGGGCATCATGCCGATCACCGGTGTGCCGCTGCCGCTGGTGTCCTACGGCGGCACGTCGATGTTCGTGTCGCTGATGGCGATCGGGCTGCTCCTCAACATCCATCGACGTACCGACAACCTGACGGGCTTCGGCGGCGTCGCGCGTTCGCAGGTGCTCCGCTCCCGCTCCTGACCGTCCCTGGTCCCGTCCCCCTCCGCTCACGGCGGGGTTTAGGGGAGCGGTGGCGACGGCGTACGCTGAGTGGCTG
>DASSKO010000116.1:0-12103 GCA_035690425.1 Nocardioidaceae bacterium | reverse complement strand
TGCGCCTTATCGAGTCGATAATCTTCTTCTTTCTCAGCGTGATTCGGCGTCTCGGGGGCGGTGGTGTGTGTCCCCCATCCGGGTACGTACCCGGATCCCGGTACCCGGATGAGGGCGAGACGTCGGTCGTCTCAACGGGTCGATCGGGTAGGCGAGACGTGGGGCGTCTCGGTGTAAGTGCGAGACGTGGGGCGTCTCGTACCGGGTAGGGCGGCAGCCGTAAATGGGGGTGTCTCGACAGCACCTGGGACTGGGCACCCGGGCGGTGGTCGAAGACGCGCCGCGCCTGGATCGAGACCTCGAACGCGCTAGCATGCGAGGAGCCGTTCTCCCGGCCCGTCCCTGGCTCCCCGGCCCGGCTGCCCCGGCGCCCAACCGCAGGCCGGGAGACGGGCGCTCCGGCCTTCTCCGGTCCGCTGCCGGTGGCGCCGCCCCGCTCCCTTGGCTGCACCGGAGTGGTGGACCTAGCGTTCCCGTACGCCGGTCCTAGAAGACCGGCGTACGACTACCCCAGGAGCAGCAGATGCACGTCGGCCTCTACACCCGCGTCTCGACCCACGGCCAGGTGGACGGCGAGTCGCTGCCGGAGCAGGAGCGCAACGGGCGGGCGTGGGCCGAGGCGAACGGGCACACCGTCGTCGCGGTCTACACCGACGCGGGCAGGTCCGGCGCCCTGCCGGTCACCGAGCGGCCCGGCCTGGCCGACGCGCTGGAAGCGATGGAGACCGGCGTCATCGACGGGCTGGTGATGCGCGACCTCGACCGCCTTGCCCGCGAGGTCACGGTTCAGGAGGCGGTGCTCGCTCAGGTCTGGCTCACGCCGGGCGCCTCGGTGTTCGAGTACGGACGCAACGGCGAGGTCCTGCGCGACGACCCGGACGACCCGATGCGTACGGCGATGCGGCAGATGGCCGGGGTGTTCGCCGGGCTGGAGCGGCGCGTGATCGTCAAGCGCCTGCGGGACGGACGCCGCGCCAAGGCTCGCAAGGGCGAGCACGCCAACGGCCCGGCGCCGTACGGCTGGGTGTCCCGCGACGGCGACCTCTACCCGGTGCCTGTCGAACTCGCGGTGCTGGACGAGATGCGCCGCCTGCGGGCCACCGGGGCCAAGCAGGCCGACGTGGCTGCCGCGCTCAACGCCGCCGGGCATCCGGCGCGGAGCGGTGGCGCGTGGACGCAGCCGGTCGTCTCCCGCGTCCTCGCCCGCGACGCGGCCCGAACGCCGGAGCAGGTCGCCTACCAGGCTGCCCGCCTCGCGGAGTACACCGCTCCCGTCGCCTGACGCCCCCGTCTTGCCCGGAATCCGGGCGTACGGTTCTGGTCAACCAACACCCACCGACGGCAACCGCCGCTAGTACCGGAATCCGGGCGTACGGTTCTTCGGTGAGCCGCCCCCGAGTGCAACCTGTCGACTTGTCCAGGCCTCGGGGGCGGCGCTCTGCCCCGACGCGCCTGCTGGGGATACCGGATCGAACCCGGAACGGTTACGGTTGACTCGTTGCTTGAACCTTCAACCGTCTCCGGTTGGAGATCGCAGGACAGTCGCGATAGTGCGCGGAGCCACTAGCCGGGCGTGATGCCCACCAGTCGAGGGACCCGATCCCTCGCGGTGTCAGAGCACCGACCGCAAGGCCCCACTTTCCGACTTCCGAAGGAGCAAGACCATGGCTCGCAGTAAGGGCTACTCCGCTTTCGGCGACGTCATGCGGACCACCGCAGACGGCCGCCCGCTCGCCGACCTGTTCGCCGAGCTCAACGCCGCTGCCGAGGTTCACAACGAGCAGCAGCAGAACTTCCTGTCCCTGTTCACCTACACCACGACCAGCCCGGTCACCTCCGTCCTCCAGGCGGTCAGCGGTGGGGCGGACGCGTTCGAGGAGGCGTCCGAGTACGGCACGCCGAAGTCGACGCGCCTCACCCACGACGTGCTCGACATGGGCGCGACGCTGAAGTGGTACGACGCCCGCTGGGGCGCCACGTGGCGCTACCTCGCGGACGCGACCGCTGCCGAGGTGCAGGCGAACGCCAACGCGATCATCGCCGCCGACCAGGACAACGTCTTCAACGACGTCATGCGGACGGTGTTCTCGGACACCAACCGGTCCTACCGCGACCCCCGCACCAACGCGGTCTACGACGTGTTCGCCTTCGCCAACGGCGACGGCTGGGTGCCCCCGTCGTACGCCGGGCAGTCGTTCGAAGCCAACCACACCCACTTCCGCACCACGGGCGCGGCGACGGTGGAGAGCGCCGACCTGGACGAGATCATCGACGACTTCAAGTCGCACGGTCACTCGTCCGAGAACGGCGCCCAGATCGTCATCTTCGTCAACGCCCTGGAGGGCAACGTCGTCTCGACGTTCCGGGTTGCGAACGGCGACCGGGCGGACTTCATCCCCGCGCAGGGCGCTCGGTTCTACGCCGAGGGCGCCCTGGTCGGCGACCAGCCCGCTGGCACCTTCGCTGGCTTCCCGGTGAAGGGCGCCTACGACGAGGCGATCATCGTCGAGACCGCCCGCATCCCCGCCGGGTACGTGGTCGGCCTCGCCTCCGGCGGTGCCCTCGCGGCGACCAACCCGATCATGCTGCGGCGCCACCCGAAGTTCCCGGGTCTCACCCTCGTGGACGGCGGGTCGGAGAAGTACCCGCTCGTGGACTCCTACTGGACTTCCGGGTTCGGCACGGGTGTCCGCCAGCGGCTCGCCGGCATGGTCATGCAGGTGACCGCCAACGCGACCTACACGCCCCCGGCGCTGTACGTCGCCTGATGCACCGGGCCGGGCGAGGGTTCGCGGACTCCCCCGCCCGGCCCGGCTCCAGTCCGCACAGTCCGCGACCAGGAGGAGCAGATGGACATGGCCACTTCGCCGCAGGACTTCATCCACACCGCTTCGGACGGCGACGACCTCGTCGCCTGGGCCGAGCCGAACACCGTCGTACTGGACGACCCCGACTGCGACGCCGCCGTGCGGCGGGCGCTGTCCGGCCCGACCCCCGACGACCTCGCCTACGGGGTGCCGCTGCTGCGGTTCGCCGACACGTCGGTCCCCGCGATCCCGCTGGTGCAGGCGGTGATCATGGACGCCCGGATCGCCCCCACCGCCTGCGACCGGTGCCAGGTGGCGCGCCCGGTCGAGGTCGCGGCCTACGACCGGCTCCTGGTGCCTTGCGGGGCGTCGGTGGTCGCGCTGCACCTGTGCTGGACCTGCAAGGCGCACCTCGACTTCGCGTGGAGCGACGCCCCGTCCTCTCTCGTCTGGGGCTGAGCGATGGGAGTCCGGAAGGTCACGCACAGCGAGAAGTGGTGGGAGACCCAGAAGCCTGCCCACGTCCTGCGCTGCACGGCCAACTACAAGTCCACCGGCGAGCGGTGTCGCCGCGAGGCCGCGCCCGGCGCGAACGTCTGCGCCAGCCACGGCGCGCTCGCCCCGCAGGTGCAGGCCGCTGCCGCCGTCCGGATCGGCATGTCAGTGGACGAGGCGGCGAAGGCGCTGCGGAACCTCGCGTTCGACGAGAACGGCGATCCCCGCGTCCGGCTGAAGGCGATCCAGGACATCCTGGATCGAGGCGGGCTGGGCGCGACGCAGAAGCACCTGGTCGGCGTCGTCGGCAACGGCGATCCCGTCGAGACCCTGTTCCGCGACATCTTGTCGGACCCGGACGGGCTGGCCCCGGCGGCTCCTGCGCTGCCTGCTCCCCCGGTGCCGGACGCCGCTCAGGCCGCGCTGGACGCCCGGCAGGCCGATCCTGACTGGGACGCGGTCCTCAGCCGTCAGTTCGGCTCTGACGACCCGGATGACGTGGTGGATGCGGAACTGGTCGAGGACAGCAGCACCGGGCAGCGCCCCCACACCGTCGAGGTCGAGGGCAGCCTGTCGGACCGCCCGCCGAAGTGGCTGGAAGAGGACTTGCTGCGGAGGCTCATCTAATGCGCCGCTCGCCGGAGCCGTGGGTCCGCCCGGACGCTGGGCGCGAGGCGACCCCGCAGCGGAAGTGCTCCACCTGCGGCGAAACGTTCTGGACGCAGGTCGGGCTGGACGAACACCTGCGGCGCGGCGACCACCGCCGGGTGAACCGGCGGTGGGGCGCACCCCGTACCCCGACGATCCGCAGCGACGTAGACCCCCGGTTCGGCAATGCGACGCGGCGCCGCTGCTGCTTCTGCGGCAAGGTCTCGACGCCCGCCGGGATCGCCCTCCACCACAAGTACACCGGGCACGCCGGATGGGTGGAGGCATGAGTGCCAAGCGCAGCGGGCGGAGGACCGGCTGGCGGGCGTGGGACCTGGGACGCGACAAGAACGGTCCGGTCCTGAAGTCGCCGGAGGTCGGGCGCATGTTCCACCGGCTCACGTACCCCCAGCGCGAGGCGTACGCCGAATGCTTCGAGTACGAGCACACCCCGCCCCACGTGGACTGCTGGTGCGGGATGTACACCGCCGAGTCGGTCGAGGCCGCCCGCGTGTGGCTGCCGCCGAACTCCACCGCCGTCGTCGGACAGGTGGAGTTGCTGGGGCGCGTCGTCCAGGGCACTGCCGACGCCGTCAACATCACGATGCACGAGTTCCTGCCGGTGATCGGCGACGCCATCGGTCGGCAGACCTCCGCGGAGTTCCGCAGTACCGGCGTCCGGCTGGTCGGGACGCAGATGCTGCACCCCGGCCACGCAGCGAGCATCCCCGCGCTGGAGGCTCGGTATGGCGTTCCGTTCTCGGTGGAGCCGTCGCTGGGCGTCACGCTCGACGTCGTAGACGAGTTGGCGGCGAAGGGCAAGCGGTTCTTGGCGATGGCGGCCTCCCTCACGGATGGGCCGGACGCTGCCGGGCTGATGCTGTTCAACGAGGCTCGGACACACGTCGTCCTCCAGTTGCGGTCGCCCTACGTCGACCACCCCAACACGTGGGCGTTCCCCGGCGGCGCGGTGGAGCCGGGCGAAACCCCGACCGACGCCGCGCTGCGGGAGGCCTGGGAAGAGGCACGCATCGCCCCGGCCCGCGTCCGGGTAGAGCAGGAGGTCGCGTTGCGGCGCAAGAAGGGTCGTCCCGGCTACACGTACGTGGTCGGCACCACCCACTGGACGCCCGACATGGACCGCGTACTGCCGTTGTCGACGAACCTTGAGGCGCAGGGTGCCGCGTGGCTGCCGGTCGCGGTGCTGGACACGCCGGACCGTTACCCGAAGGTGCCGCTGCACCCGCTGCTCGCAAAGGCGTGGCCGCAGGTCCGGGCGCGGATCGGAGACCTCGCATGCTCGCTGTGATGACGGGCATCGACGTCCCGACCGAGGTCGCGCCCGGCCTGTACCTGTCCGGGTCGCGGCAGCCGTTCCCCGCCCTCGACCTGGACATCGACGTCGTCATGTGCCGCAAGGGCGAGGCCTGGTACAAGCCGAAGGCGCGGCGCCGGGTCCACCTGCCCATCGAGGACGTGACGTTCGCCGACGCCGACCCCTACGCCGTGACCGCGCTCGCGGAGGACGTCGCCGCCTGCCTGCGCCGCCGTGAGCGCGTGCTCGTGCGCTGCCACTGGGGGCTGGAGCGCAGCGCGGTGGTGGTCGCTCTCGCGCTGCACCGGCTTATGCCGGACGCCTCGCTGGACCTGGTGGTGAAGCACCTCCGCTTCGCCCGCGACTTCACGGTGCTGGCGGAGGACTCCGTCGCCCTCGACTTCCTCCGGAGCCTGTGGTGAAAGCGGACCTGCTGCCCTGCGTCGTCAAGGGCTGCGCCTGGCGCGGGGAGGACGAGTACGGCTGCCCGATCCACAGCGGCGAGACGGACGCCGCGTGGGACCGGCAGTGGATGCTCATGCCGGAGTCCTTCGCCAGCCGGAAGCACACCCGGCACCGCTAGACCCACCCCGCCCGCTTGGTGCTGGTTCCCACCGAGCGGGCGGGGTGCTGTGGGTGAACGACAGGCGAGTGTCGGTGCCGAGAGGTACGGTCCGGTCCATGAGCGACGTCAAGAAGCCGCCGGTGGCGCAGACCCTGACCCTGCTGTTCGACAACGACCCGACCTGGGGCGACCTCATCTGGTTCGCCGAGCAGGTCCGGGCGTCCGGCGTCGACCTGGCCCAAGGGATCGTCTTCGAGTACGACGACGAGGACCCCCACGCCGGGCCGACCGCGATGTCGTTCTTCACCCACCCCGACCCGGCGCAGTTGCTGAAGGACTAGTCCGGGCGCTCCTCCGCGAGCACGGAGGAGCATTACCCGTTTCCCACCCGCCCGCACACGCCCGCTTGGCAAACAGGTAATGCTGCCCTAGAGTTCTCTCGAACACTCGTTCGAACCGCGAGCGAGGCAGGGAACCGAAGGAACCGACATGACCACCACCACCGCCAAGTCCGACCTCGTCGCCGCCGTCATCGCCGCAGGCGACACCCGCGCCGAGTCGACCCTCCGCCGCAAGTCCGTGGCCGACCTCGAGGCGCTGCTCGCCGACCTCACCTGCGGCGGGTGCGACAACGGGGAGCACTGCGGGTCCTGCGCCTGCTGCCCCGCCGAGGACGCCGCCGAGGACGCCGTCATCGCCGATCTCCCGGCCGAGCAGCCCGCCGAGCCGGTCGAGGAGACGTCCCGCACGCTCACCGGGATCTTCGCCCAGGCGCTGGCGACGACGTTCGCCGAGGACCTGGCGGCAGGCTTCGGCGGGGTCGCCGTCCGGAAGGAGAACCGGGGGCAGCGTGCCCGCGAGGTCTTCGTCTCCGGCGAGCAGCGCGACGCCTTCGCCGACTTGCTCGAGGAGACCGTGGCTGCTGCGATGGGCGCCATGCGCGACCACCAGCGGGCCACCGCCGAGGACCGGAAGGCGCTCGACATCCAGGCGAAGTTCGTCACCGACCGCGCCTTCCTGCTCGGCTACGGGCAGGCCGCAGGCGCCGCCCTCGCCGGCAAGACGATCCGCAACGCGAAGGACGACGACGCCGCCACCGTCGCGGGCCGCGCCGCTGCCAAGGCCGCTGCGACCGCCGAGGCGCAGGCGTGACCCCCACCGCCAAGCAGCAGATCCGGACGTGCGTTCTGTACGTCCGGATCTCGCTGTCTACCGAGGAGTCCGTGTCCATCGACCGGCAGGTCGAGGCGGGGGAGCAGTACGCCGCAGCCCGTGGCTGGAAGGTCGTCGGCGTCTACCGCGACGAGGGCGTGTCCGCGACCCACAACAAGCCGGAGGACCGGGCCGGGTGGCAGGCGCTGGTCGCCGCCCGGGAGTCGTACGACGCGGTCGTCATCTGGAAGGTCGACCGGCTCGCCCGGCGGGTGATCGACTTCCTGAACGCGAACGAGACGGTGAAGCAGCGCGGCGCGGGCATCGTCGCCGTCGAGGACCCCATCGACATGACCACCGCGCAGGGCGAGGCGTTCGCGATCATGCTCGCGGTGTTCGGGCAGTTGGAGGCCGCGACCATCCGGGCGCGTGTCAAGGCCGCTCGCGACTACCTGCTGCGGGCGGGCCGGTACGTCGGCGGAGGGCTGCCGTACGGCTACCGCAGCGTCGAGAACCCGGACGGCGCAGGCTTCATCATCGTTCAGGACGAGGAGGTCATCGGGTACGTCCGCGAGGTCGTCCGCCGGACCCTGGCCGGGCTGTCGCTCTACTCGACCGTGCAGTGGCTCAACGAGGTCGGCGCCCCCACCGCGACGATGCTGCGGGCGCAGCGGCGCAGCGACGCCGGGGACGACAAGCCGGTGAAGGTCTCGCCGAAGTGGTCGTACACCACCGTGGATTCCCTCGTGCGCCACCCGATGCTCGCGGGGATGATCCCGCACAACCCCGGCAACGCCACCCGCGACCGGGGCGAGAACGTGGTCCGCGTCGAGAACGGGCTGCCCTACATCGACCCCTCGCTGGCGATCATGCCGGTGGCGCAGTGGCGGGCGATGCAGGCGATGTTGGCCGAGCCGAGCGCCCGGCGGCAGCCGAGGGCACTGCGTCGGCAGCACTCAGGAGTGCTGTCCGGCCTCATGTGGTGCGGCGACCCCCGCCACGACGAGCCGGTCCGCATGTGGCGCGGGACCGTGGGCAGCGGCACCGGCCCGCGCCCCGCCTACACCTGCAAGGAGTGCTACCAGACGCTCTCCAACGCCGAGGACCTGATCGTCAGCCACTTCCTGGCCGAGCGCGGCGACGTGGTCCACCTGAACGTCGTGGAGGAGGTCGTAGAGGGCGGCTCCGTCGCGCTCCAGGAGGCGACGGTGCGGCTCGCGGAGTTGGGGCGGGAGGTCGTCGGCGCGACGCCGGAGCGGGCCGTGCAGATCGTCGGCGAGATGACCCGGCTCAAGGAGATTCAGGAGCAGGCGAAGCACGAGCCTGCCCAGGTCGTCTACGTGCCGGTCGGCGGGGAGGCGCGCACCTTCCGCGAGGACTGGGAAGCAGCGACCACCGACGAAGAGCGCCGCACGATCATCGGCCACGCCATCGACCGCATCGTGGTCCGGCGCGGCAAGCAGGGCGGCTGGACCGACGCGGCGAAGTTGGCCCGCTGCGAGTTCGTCTGGATGCCCGCCGGGCAGGTCGACCGGCCTACCGACGAAGAACTGGCGGCCTGGGCCGAGGAGTGAGCGGGAGGCGCCCGGAGCGCCGTTCTCCCGGCCTTGCACGGGCGGGGCGGGCTACCGGGCCGGGTGCCGCTGCCGCGCCGGAGGAACCGGAAAGAACCCCGGCGCGGCAGCAGGGAGTGCGCGATGAACAGCAACCTCAACCCGCCGGGCAAGGGTAGCCCCACGACCGCGACGCGCCGGGCTGCTGCGGAGATGGGCAGTAGACGCTAGACCGTCTAGTGGTAGCGGTACGGTTGTCGCACCCCACCCCTTGGAACCGGGTAGAGGCGCGAGAACGCGGTGAGGGGTGACTCGCTACGAGGAGTCACCCATGCAGGACCAGAACGACCCGAAGTACAACGTCCGGCGCGAGTCGGCCCGCCTCGGCGGCCTGTCGTCCTACGGGCGCACCCCCGACCCTGCCGAGGAGGCCGACGCCCGGCGCCGCCTCGCGGTGGCCCGCATCGACCGGGAGATCCGCGAGCAGACCCGGCTCGCCCCGTCCCCCGACCCGTCCGAGATCGGCTACCTCGTCGGGCTGCTGCTCATGTGGGGCGGCAGCCGCGACGGGCAGGCTGTCGAGCGGCTGGAGCGCGCCGTCCGCGAGGCCTTCTACTGCACGCCGCAGGCGACCCACGAGGACGCCCTCCGGATCATGGTGCAGGTCGTCGCCAAGCCTGTCCTCGACAAGCACGACGCGCAGCAGGGCGGCGAGTGATGGCCACCGACTGGAAGTCGAGGCTCGAAGCCGACCAGGCAGCGGCGATCGTTCGGCTGTCGCGGCTGCCTCGCGGTGTCGACGAGGTGCTCGGGCTGCTGCTGCTCGGGGCCGAAAGCCTCGAGGAACTGCGCGACGGGCTGCTGAACAACCGTCTCCAGCAGCACGAGGAGTTGGGCACCAAGCCGGACCCGCACGGCTTTCCGATGGAGGCCTGGGCCGACCACACGGTGCTGTTCGACCTCGGGCACCTGGCCGTCGCGGGAATCGTTGAGTACGAGGACAACGCGATCGTGATCCTGCCGCAGTACGCCGAGGCGGTGCGCACGTTCCTGCTCATCGCCTTCCGTCGGCACGGCGACTGCCCCGCCAAGTTCACCAACGCCGTCAACAAGGCGCTGCGGGCCGGGGTCGTGTGATGAACGAGCACCGGAAGGTCGGCCACAACTCCGGGCGTCCCCGCGCTACCGAGCGGCAGCAGCCGCGCCGGTCGAAGCGCGACGCGCCCGCCCACGCCGACAAGTACGCCAAGTCCGAGGAGGACCTGCTCGCCGACGCGCTGCTGGCCCTCGCCGCCCACTTCAACGGCGAGGAGTCCGCCGATGCCTAGCCCGTACGCCGACACCGCCCGCGCATACCTGGACGGCGGGTGGTCGCCCATCCCCCTGCCCTACAAGGAGAAGTTCCCGCCGCCGGTCGGGGTCACCGGCTACTCCGGCGCCTTCGTGACCGAGGAGATGGTCGAGGCCTACGCGAAGGGCGGGCCGCGCAACGTCGGGATGCGCCTGCCTGAGACCGTGATCGGCATCGACGTCGACGACTACGGCGACAAGGGCGGAGGCGCCGCTCTCGCCGACGCGGAGTCCCGGCTCGGCCTGCTGCCCCCGACCTGGCGCTCGACGTCGCGTCCTGCCGATCTGACGAGCGGGATCCGGTTCTACCGGGTGCCCGCCGGGCGGCAGTGGGCCGACACGGTCGGACCCGGCGTCGAGATCGTCCACCACGGCCACCGCTACGCGGTCGCGGCGCCGTCGCTGCACCCCGAAGGCCGCGAGTACCTGTGGTTCGACGAGGACGGCTTCCCGACCGACGCCCTGCCCGCCGTGGACGACCTGCCGCTGCTGCCCGACGCCTGGGTCGCTGCGCTGGACCGGGGCGACCTGTCGGAGCGCATCGCCAAGGTCGACCTGAAGGAGAGCGAGGCAGGGCACTGGTTGCAGACGCTGCCCGGCGGCGACCCCTGCCCGGCGGTTATCCGGGTGCTGGACACGGCGGAGGCGCACTTCGCGTTCGGCGCCACCCGCCACGACACCGCCCGGAACCTCGCCCTGCGGATGATCCGCCTCGGCGAGCAGGGCCACGCCGGGGCGTCGGTCGGCCTCGACACGCTGGAGGCGCTGTTCGCGAACGCCGTCGGCGGCGAGCGGCCCATCGACCGGGAGTGGGCGCGCATCCTGTCCGGCGGCGCAGCCCTCATCCTCGCGGCGCCGACCCCCGCCGAGGACAAGGGCTGCTGCGGTTCGCACGCCGACCTGTCCGACGTCTTCGAGGAGACCGACCGGCTGCGCCACATCCGCGACGCGGCCTACGCTGCCGGGCGCAGCCCTGCGGCGATGCTCGGGACGGTGCTGGGCAGGGTGCTCGCGGCGGTGCCGCCGTCGCACGTACTGCCCGGCGCCGAGGACGGAGCCATCGGCAGCCGCGCCTCACTGAACCTGGGCATCGTGCTGATGGGTCCGTCCGGCAAGGGCAAGAGCGACCTGTCGAAGTTGTCGGAGGGCGTGCTCGGCGTCGACCAGAGCGACATCCAGCGCACCCCGTCGTCGGGTGAGGGCATGATCCAGTCGTACCTGCGCTACACGAACAGGACCAACGAGGTCGCGGCTCACTACCGGCTGTTCAACGTCGACGAGATCGGTCAACTGGCAGCGCAGAAGGAGCGGGGCGGCGCCACCATCGGCGCGATCCTGCGGTCCATGCTGATGGGCAACCAGACCGGCACCGAGAACGCCGAGGCCTCGCGGCGCCGGAACCTGCCCGCCAACTGCTACCGCATGGTCCTGTTCGCAGGGGTGCAGCCGAGGCTGTCGGACGTCCTGCTCAACCCTGACGAGACCGCTGCCGGACTGCCGCAGCGGTTCGTGTGGCTGCGCGTGCAGGACCCGAACATCCCCCCGCCTGGCGACCGGCCGAAGTGGCCCGGCTCGCTCGACTGGAACCCGACGTTCAAGCCGGACGAGGTCGTCATCGTCGACTACCCGGACGCGATCAAGGAGATGGTGGTCCGGCAGGACTACGAGAACGTCACCGGCCAGAACGACAGCGACGGGTCCGACTCCCACCTCACGCTCACCCGGCTGAAGGTCGCTGCTGCGCTCGCCCTGCTGCACCTGTCTAGCGACGAGGAGGGCGCGGTGCCCGACGTCGTCATCACCGACCAGTGGTGGCGCATCGCGGGCCGCATCATCGACGAGTCGGTGCGGGTGCAGTACGAGTGCCGCCGCCTGATCGGCAACGTGAACCAGGAGAAGCACAACAGCGTCGCCATCGCGAAGGACCGCGCCGAGGACGCCGCCGAGGCCGACAAGGTCCAGCGCACCGCCAAGGCGATCTTGCGCAAGGTTCAGGAGGCCGACGGCGAGTGGGTCACGTGGCGGGCGGTGCGGCCCGCGCACAGGCTGCGGGAGTACGCCGACGACGCGATCGAGTTGCTGGTCGCGACGGGGCAGGTCGAAGTCGAGGACTACGTGAACGAGAAGAAGGTCGAGTCGCGCAGGCTGCGGTTCGTACGGTGATGGGGGTCCCATGGGGGTACGCGGGTACGAGTACCCCCATGACCACCCACGCGCT
>DASSKO010000115.1:0-30051 GCA_035690425.1 Nocardioidaceae bacterium | reverse complement strand
TGCTCCAGCTGGTCGCCGACGGTGAGCTGTCGGTCAGGATCGCGGAAACCTTCCCGCTCGAGCAGGCCGGTGAAGCGCTGGCGCAGAGCAAGGAAGGCCACGTACGCGGCAAGCTGGTCGTCACCGTCTGACCGCCCGCAGACTTTCCCCGCCAAGTGGGGAGCTCCCCAGTCAAATCTCGCGAGGGAACTCCCTACTTGGCTGGGTTACGTGTCAAATGGGGGGAGGCGGCGGGTACGTCGGAGGGGCGGCGTCGGGCGGGCTGCGTGCGGTAGGCGCCCAGGTCGAACGACCGGGTCAGCGCCCGGAAGCCGAAGGTGAACCGCGGCCACAGCGTCGAGTTGCGGCCCCGCTCGTCGAGGTACCAGCTGGCGCAGCCGCCCTCGGTCCACACCGTGCCGGCCATCTTGTCCTGGAGCCGCGCGTTGTAGGACTCCTGCGCCGGTGCCTCGACCTCCACGGACCCAAGATCGCGCGCGGACATCTGCCGCAGCGCGTCGAGGATGTAGGACACCTGTGACTCGATCATGAACACCATCGAGGTGTGACCGAGGCCGGTGTTGGGCCCGACCACGAAGAACAGGTTCGGGAAGCCGTGCACGGTCGTGCCGCGGTAGGCCTGCATCCCTGCTGCCGCCCACGCCTGCGCCAGCGAGGGCCCGAGCCGGCCCCGGATCCGGTAGGTGATCGGCAGGTCGGTGGTGCGGAAGCCCGTGCCGAACACGATCGCGTCGATCTCACGCTCGGCGCCGTCGGTGGTCACGATGCTGCCCGGCCGCACCTCGGCGATGCCGTCGGTCACCACCTCGGCGTTGGGCCGGGTGATCGCGGGGTAGTAGTCGCTGGAGATCAGCACCCGCTTGCAGCCGATCGTGTAGTCCGGCGTCAGCTTCGCCCGCAGGCTGGCGTCGGGCACCTGGCTCTCCAGCTGTCGGCGGGCTGCTCTTGCCATCACGGTGAGCAGCCGCCGCTGAATCGCGAACCCCAGCACGAAGGACTCCCGCGTCCAGTAGATCGCCGTACGCGACGCCTTCTGCACGCCGGGCACGTGCCGGAACGCCCACCGTTCCCTCGGCCGGTACGCCCGGTCGTGCCGCGGGATCACCCACGGCGGCGTGCGCTGGAAGACATGCAGCCGGGCCACCCGCGGCTGAATCTCGGGCACGAACTGGATCGCCGACGCACCGGTCCCGACCACCGCCACCCGCTTGCCGGTGAGGTCGACCGAGTGGTCCCACGCCGCCGAGTGGAACGCCGGGCCCTCGAACGCCTCCAGCCCCGGCAGCTTGGGGACGACCGGGTCGCTCAGCGGCCCAGCCGCGCTGACCAGCACCTGTGCGCGGAACGATCCGCCGGAGGTCTCGACCCGCCACCGCTGCGCGTCCTCGTCCCACTCCGCCTCCAGCACCTCGTGCCCGAACCGCACCTTCTCGAGTACGCCGTACTCGCGGGCGCAGCGGCGCAGATAGTCCAGGATCTCGCGCTGACCGGAGAACGACCGGCTCCAGTCGGCGTTGGGCGCGAACGAGAACGAGTACAGGTGCGAAGGCACGTCGCACGCCGCACCGGGGTAGTGGTTGTCGCGCCAGGTGCCGCCGACGTCGTCGGACCGCTCGAGCAGCACGAAGTCGTGCTCACCGGCCCGCCGGAGCTGCATCGCCACGCCCAACCCACCGAAGCCGGTCCCGATGATGGCAACCCGCACCTCGGTCGTCATAGCTCCTCCGGCGTCGGCTGTTCTTGACCACCCGCCAGTAAATCACCCGGCCCCCCGAGGCGACGGCAACCCGGCAGGCCGCCTCCCCCGCCAGATCGCATTCTTGGCCCGTGCTCGCGCCTCGGCCGCCGGCGTGTCAGGCGAATCACTTCGCGACTCCCCGGCGTAAAGGTTTCCTCCCTGTCGCCGGGTCGTCACAATCAGACACGTGAGTGATGACCAGCGCAGCATCTACCTGACGATCGACCTCGCCCTGCGGGTGGGTGAGCTGGTGCTGGCCTCGGGCGCGGGTGCCGCTGACACCACCGCGACGATGCTGGCCGTCACCTCGGCGGCGGGGCTGCGCAACTGCGAGGTCGACGTGACCTTCACCTCGCTGACGATCTCCTACCAGGGCGAGCCCGACGTCGCCCCGGAGACCCACATGCGGCAGGTGCGCTACCGCGCGCTGGACTACACCCACCTCACCTCGATCGACCACATGGTGCGCTCCTTCGCCTTCGGCGAGATCGGCGTCGAGGAGGCCCGCAAAGAACTGGCCACGATCATCAGCGCCGGGCACCCCTACCCCAAGTGGGCGTCGATGGTCGGCTGGGGCGCGTTTGCGGGCTTCGCGGGCATCCTGATCGGTGGCGGCCTGGTGGTCTTCCTCGTCGCCTTCGCGTCCGGGGTGCTGATCGACGCCATCAACCGGCAGGTCGAGCGGCGGCGGGTGCCGAACTTTTACCAGCAGGTGATCGGCGGGTTCCTGGCCACGGTGATCGCGCTCGGCGTCGGCGCGCTGCTGCCGGCCGCGCGGTCCTCGCTGATCGTCGCCGCGGTCATCATCCTGCTGCTCGCCGGGATGGCGATCGTCGGCGCGGTCCAGGACGCGCTCACCGGCTTCTACGTGACCGCGAGCGCGCGCAGCTTCGAGGCCATCCTGCTGACCGGCGGCATCATCGGCGGCATCGGCGGCGGCCTGGGCCTGGTGACGAGCTTCGGCTACGAGTTGTCGGTGCAGCCCTTCGCTCCGCTGGGACTGGGCTATCTGCCCATCGCGGCGCTGAGCTCCGCTGCCGCGTCGGCCTCGTTCGCGTTCGCCAGCTTCGCGCCGCCGCGTGCGCTGTTCCCGGTCGCGGTGATCGGTGCCGCGAGCCAGGTCGTCTTCCGCCCAGCGATCGAGCTCGGTCTCGGCTCGGCGTGGGCGTCCGCGATCGCCGCACTGTTCGTCGGGATGGTCAGCTACTCGGTCGCCGGGCGGGTACGGGTGCCGCCGTTGGTCGTGGTCGTGTCGGGCATCGTGCCGCTGCTGCCGGGCTTGAGCACCTACCGCGGGCTCTTCCAGCTCTTCCAGGGCAACGTGCTGGGGGTGACCAGCCTGTTCGCGGCCGTGGGTATCGCGGTCGGCATCGCCGCCGGCGTGATCCTCGGTGAGTACATCGCCCAGCCGCTGCGGAGGGAGGCCCGTCGGCTGGAGACTCGGCTGGCTGGTCCGCGGCTCGTCGGCCCGATGCGGCCCAAGCGTCGCCCCAAACGGTCGGTCGCGGAGCGGGAAGCGGTCTGACCCGGGCGTAGGCTTTGGCTATGCGCATCGCCGTACTCGGCACCGGGGTGGTCGGCCGCACACTCGCCGCGTCCTTCACCGCCGCCGGTCACGACATCGTGGTCGGCACCCGCGACCCGGGGGCGACCGGGCAGCGGGAGGAGTGGGCGACCAGCCGGCTCCGACTCGCCACCTTCGCCGACGCCGCCGCTCCGGCGGAGGTGGTGGTCAACGCCACCCAGGGCGCGGCGTCGCTGGACGTGCTGGCCCAGGCCGGCGCCGCGGCCCTCGCGGGCGCCGTGCTGCTCGATGTGGCCAACCCGCTCGACTGCACCGGCGGGTTTCCGCCCACGCTGAGTGTCAAAGACACCGACTCGCTGGCCGAGCAGATCCAGCGCTCGTTTCCCGAGGCGCGGGTGGTGAAGTCGCTCAACACGGTGTCCGCCGAGGTGATGGCCGACCCCGGCGCGGTCGGTGACGGTGACACCACGATGTTCGTCGCAGGTGGTGACGCAGCCGCCAAGGAGGTCGTAACACTGTTGCTCGGAGAGCTCGGGTGGCACGACGTCGTCGACCTCGGTGATCTCACCGGCGCGCGGGGCATGGAGATGTGGCTGCCGCTGTGGTTGCGGCTGTTCGGATCGCTGAGCGGGCGCGTGTTCAACCTGAAGATCGTGCGCTGAGCGAATGTCGTTCCTGCTGCGGGTCGCGTTGCCCGACGTACCCGGTGCGCTGGGCACGGTCGCCTCGGCGATCGGCACCGCCGGGGCCAACATCGAGGCGATCGAGATCGTCGAACACCGCGACGACGGGTCCGCGGTCGACGACGTGCTGCTCGAGCTGCCCACCGGCGTGATGCCCGACAGCGTGGTCTCCGCGTGCCACCTGCTCGACGGGGTGGAGGTGCTGTGGATCTCCCGGTACGTCGTCGGGGGCAACCTGCAGCTCGATCTCGAAGCGGTGGAGGCGCTGACCGAGGAGCCCAAGGCGGCGGTGACGCATCTGGTCGACCTGCTGCCGACGGTGTTCCGGGCTGAGTGGGGGGCGCTGCTGGAGCCCGACGGCGATGCCGCGCGCGTGGTCAACGCGACGTCGGCCGCGCCCGGGCTGGAGCACCTGGCCGGCAGCTGGGTCCGCCTGGACCAACCCACCCGGCTGGAGATGCTCGACGCGGGGGTGGCGACGCTCGTCGTGGGTGCTCCGGTCGGTGCCCACGGCCGGTCGGTCGTGATGGGACGCCGCGGTGGGCCGGAGTTCCTCGACTCCGAGCTGGCCCGCCTGGCGCACCTGGCCGCGCTCGCCGCGACCATCGCCCGCGGCTGAGCGTCAGCGGCGGAACCGGAGGTAGACCACCGCCGCGACGTAGGTGACTCCGCCGATCGCACCCAACACGGCGTACGGCAACCCGTCCTGACCGCGGGCGATCTCGACCATGAAGCCGACGATGATCGCCACGATCACGGCCATGCCCGCGAACATCGTGGCCTCGTTGTCGATGCCGCGGATCCGCTCATCGCGTCGGTCGAGCAGCCCTTGCACGGTCTCGCTGCTGCGGCCCGCGAGCATCATCGCCCCGGCGACGGCGAGCATCAGCAGCAGCCCGAAGATCCCGAATCGGAGGTCGTCACCGAGCACTCCGGCGATCAGGTATCCGACGCCGATCACGGCGGCGACGGCGGGCACGGTCCAGTTCCGGCCACGGCGCTTGGTGTCATGCATCGACATCGAAAACCTCCTCGACGGTCGTTTCGAAGTACCGAGCCAGGGCGATCGCCAGCGGCAGCGACGGCAGATACCGCCCGGTCTCGATGGAGTTGACGGTCTGCCGCGAGACACCCAGCGCGCTGCCCAGATCGGCCTGGGACAAGCCGATGTGGGTGCGCAGCGTCCGCACGGCGTTCTTCATATGACAAGTCTGCTTGACATAGAATCTCGATGTCAAGCCAGTTTGACAGCCGGCTCCGCAGTGTGGCGCGTTGCGGGTGGACAAAACGGACGTCATACCCCCGCAACGCGCCACGCTGGGCCCGGGTGGACGTAGGGTCCCGCCTATGGCTGAGGCAGCGGTATCGGAGATCTTCGACCCGACGGCATGGCAGGTGGTGGCCGGGTTCGAGGACCTGACCGACATCACCTACCACCGGGCGGTCGAGCACGGCACCGTGCGCATCGCCTTCAACCGCCCCGAAGTGCGCAACGCGTTCCGGCCGCACACGGTCGACGAGCTCTACCGCGCCCTCGAGCACGCCCGGATGTCGTCCGACGTCGGGTGCGTGCTGCTCACCGGCAACGGCCCGTCGGCACGTGATGGCGGCTGGGCCTTCTGCTCCGGCGGCGACCAGCGCATCCGCGGCAGCGTGGGCTACCAGTACGCCGACGGGGAGGGCGCCGAGTCGGTGGACAAGGCGCGGCTCGGCCGGCTGCACATCCTGGAGTGCCAGCGGCTGATGCGGTTCATGCCGAAGGTCGTCATCTGCGCCGTACCCGGTTGGGCGGCCGGCGGCGGCCACTCGCTGCACGTGGTCGCCGACCTGACGCTGGCATCGGCCGAGCATGCCCGGTTCAAGCAGACCGACGCCGACGTGGCCAGCTTCGACGGTGGCTTCGGGTCGGCCTACCTCGCCCGTCAGGTCGGGCAGAAGTTCGCGCGCGAGATCTTCTTCCTCGGTGACGAGTACGACGCACACGACGCGCACCGGATGGGCATGGTCAACGCCGTCGTTCCGCACGCCGAGCTGGAACGGACCGCGCTGGACTGGGCGCGTAGGATCAACGCCAAGTCGCCGACGGCCCAACGGATGCTGAAGTACTCGTTCAACCTGATCGACGACGGCCTCGTCGGCCAGCAGATCTTCGCCGGCGAGACCACGCGGCTGGCCTACATGACCGACGAGGCCGCCGAGGGTCGTGATGCGTTCCTGCAGAAGCGGGCCGCCGACTGGTCGGAGTTTCCGCACTACTACTGAGGTGAGCCGAGCGTGGGACCGCTCCCCGAGACCGACCTGGCGCGGGTACGGCGCTACTGCCAGGGCCGGGTGCCCGAGCGGGTCCGCGACCAGGTCGATATCGACTACACGACACGCGGACACTCGGTGACGATCGTGCAGCGCCGGCCACCGGGCGGCACGGCGACGACCAGCGCGGCGACGGGCTCGGCGTGGACCACCCAGCGGATCGCCCAGCTGCGGTACGACGAGTCCTCGCCGGGCTGGACCTTGTACTGGAGCGACCGCAACGAACGGTGGCACGCCTACGACATGGTCCAGCCCAACCAGCCCGTGCAGGTGCTGCTCGACGAGATCGAGGCCGACCCGACGTCGATCTTCTGGGGCTGACCGCGGCTCCCGCGACGAATTCCCACTTCACTTCGTGAGACGCACGTCTCACGACTGGCGGATTGCATACAACGTGCAATAGGTTGCCCCGGTGAAGATTGCAGTGGTCAAAGAAACCCGACCCGGTGAACGCCGCGTGGCGTCGGTGCCGGAGCTGGTCGGCAAGCTCACCGCGCTCGGATATGACGTGGCGGTCGAGCCCGATGCCGGGGCCGGTGCGGACAGCGCCGACAGCGTGTACGCCGACGCGGGGGCAAGCATCGACGCGAACGCCCTGGATGGCGCCGACGTGGTGGTCAGCGTGCAGGCGCTGGACGCCGACCGGATCCGCAGGCTCAAGCCCGGTGCCGCAACGATCTCGTTCCTGCCGGCCGACGACGGCGTCACGATGCTGCGCGACGGGCGGATCACCTCGTTCGCGATGGAGCTGGTGCCGCGGATCTCCCGCGCCCAGTCGATGGACGCATTGTCCTCGCAGGCGCTGGTCTCGGGGTATCGCTGTGCGATCGTCGCGGCCGAGAAGCTGCGCCGGTTCTTCCCGCTCAACATGACGTCCGCAGGCACGGTTCCGCCTGCCCAGGTCGTCGTACTCGGCGCCGGAGTCGCCGGACTGCAGGCGATCGCCACCGCCAAGCGGCTCGGCGCCGTGGTCAAGGCCTACGACGTGCGGGCGGCCGCGTCCGAGGAGATCGCATCGATGGGCGCACAGCCGATCGAGCTCGACCTCGAGACTCTGGAAGGATCCGGCGGATACGCCCGGGAGATGACCGAGGACCGGGCGGCCAGGCAGCGCGAGCTGCTGACTCCCTACATCGCCGACGCCGACGCCTTGATCACCACGGCTGCGGTCCCCGGCCGCACGGCGCCCGTGCTGGTGACCCGCGAGATGGTCGAGCAGATGAAGCCCGGCTCGGTCGTGATCGACCTCGCCGCGGAGACCGGCGGCAACGTCGAGGGCGCGCAACCGGGAGAAGAGCTGCACATCGGCAACGCGCTGGTGTGGGGGGCCGCCAACGTTCCGTCGCAGATGCCGGGGCCGGCCAGCAAGCTCTACGCGCAGAACATCGTCAACCTGCTCGGTCTGATGACAGACGAGGGCGCGTTCGCGCCCGACTTCGACGACGAGGTCATAACCGGGTGCTGCGTCACCCACGACGGCCGGGTGCACCACGAGCCCACCCGCGAGCGGCTGGAAGGGGCTGACTCATGAGCACCGAGATCGCGCTGCTGACGATCTTCATCCTTAGTGTCTTCACCGGTGTCGAGGTGATCTCCAAGGTCTCCTCGACGTTGCACACCCCCTTGATGTCGGGCGCCAACGCCATCCACGGTGTCATCCTCGTCGGCGCGATCATCGTGACCGGCTTCGCCGACTCGACCACCGAGCTGATCGTCGGCCTGATCGCGACCGTGCTCGCCACGGTCAACATGGTCGGCGGGTTCGTGGTGACCGACCGGATGCTGCAGATGTTCGGTGGTCCGAAGAAGAAGAAGACGGAGACAAACGCATGATCGCGGTATGGGCTCAGCTCGGCTACCTCGTCGCGGCGATCTGCTTCATCGTCGCGCTGCGGGGCCTGTCCTCTCCGAAGACCGCGCGGAGCGGCAACCTGATCGGTGCCGCCGGTGCCGTGCTGGCTTGTATCGTCACGTTCCTCGCGTACGACGTGGGCAACCTGGCATGGATCCTGATCGCGGTCGCCCTCGGCACCGTGGTCGGCGTCATCGGTGCACAGCGGGTGCAGATGACCCAGATGCCGCAGCTGGTGGCGCTCTTCAACGGCGTCGGTGGCGGTGCCGCCGCGCTGGTCGCGCTGCTGGAACTGGGCGAGATCATGTCGGCCGAACGGGCCGGCGGTGGAGAGATCGTGGCGCTGGTCGCGACCGCGTTCACCGTGCTGGTCGGGTCGATCAGCTTCTCCGGGTCGTTGGTGACGTTCGCGAAGCTGCAGGAGCTGATGACGAGTCGGCCGGTGATCTTCCCCGGGCTGCCGGTGCTGTTCGGCGGGTCGATGCTGGCCGGTGTGGCGCTCGCCGTCGTCCTCGTGGTCAGCCCCGCCACGTCGATCGGGATCGTGCTGGCGGTCGTGGGTCTGCTGCTCGGGCTGCTGCTGGTGCTGCCGGTGGGCGGCGCCGACGTGCCGATCGTGATCTCCCTGCTCAACGCGTTCACGGGCCTGACGGTGGCCGCCGGCGGATACGTGCTCGGTAACACCCTGCTGCTCGTGGCAGGCACGCTGGTGGGTGCGGCCGGTACGTTCCTCACCATGCTGATGGCCGACGCGATGGGCCGGTCGTTGTTCAACACGCTGTTCGGTGCGCTCAAGGGCGGATCCACCCTCGGTGCGGGGGAGGCCAGCGACCGCCCGGTGCGCAGCGCCGGCCCCGAAGACGTCGCGATCCTGCTCGGCTACGCCAACCGGGTGATCATCGTGCCGGGGTACGGCCTCGCCGTCGCCCAGGCGCAGCACACCCTGCGGGACCTGGTCGGTGTACTCGGCGATCGCGGGATCAAGGTCGACTACGCGATCCACCCGGTGGCGGGCCGGATGCCTGGTCACATGAACGTGCTGCTCGCCGAGGCCCAGGTGCCGTACGAGCAGCTACGGGAGATGGACGAGATCAACGGCGACTTCAAGCAGAGCGACGTCGTGCTGGTCGTCGGCGCGAACGACGTGGTCAACCCGGCTGCCAAGACGACGCCGGAGGCCCCGATCTACGGCATGCCGATCCTCAACGCCGACGAGGCGCAGCAGATCATCTTCATGAAGCGGTCGATGCGGCCGGGCTTCGCCGGGATCGAGAACGAGTTGCTCTTCGACCCGAAGACGACGCTGCTGTTCGGTGACGCCCGCGACACCCTCACCAAGCTGCTGAGCGCGGTGAAGAACCTCTGACGAGCGACGGCGGTGGTCCGTTTTTCACTGTCCCGTGAAAGGCGTACGCCGTCGGTCCAGATCGGCGTACGTGTTTCACGGAACCGTGGAAGACGTACGCGGTGGCGAGGCGCTCAGTCGACGATGCCGTACAGGCGGTCGCCGGCGTCGCCGAGACCGGGCACGATGTAACCCTTGTCGTTGAGGCGCTCGTCGATCGAGGCCGTCACGATCGTGAACGGCGCGCCGAAGTCGTCGAGCTCGCGCTGCAGGGTGTCGATGCCCTCCGGTGCGGCCAACAGGCAGATCGCGGTGATGTCGTCGGCGCCGCGGTCGACGAGGAACTTCGCTGCCGCAGCGAGCGTGCCGCCGGTGGCCAACATCGGGTCGAGCAGATAGCACTGCCGCCCCGACAGGTCGTCGGGCAGCCGCTCGGCATAGGTCGACGCGCGCAGCGTCTCCTCGTCGCGGATCATGCCGAGGAAGCCGACCTCGGCGGTCGGCAGCAGCCGCATCAGACCTTCGAGCATGCCGAGGCCCGCGCGCAGGATCGGCACCACCAACGGCTTGGGGCGGGCCAGCTTGACGCCCTCGGTCTCGGCCACCGGCGTCTGGATGGTGACGGGCTCGATGCGCACCTCACGGGTGGCCTCGTAGGCCAGCAGGGTCACCATCTCGTCGGTCAGCCGGCGGAAGGTGGGCGACCCCGTCTCCTGGCTGCGCAGCGCCGTCAGCTTGTGTGCGACGAGCGGGTGGTCTGCCACGTGGATTCGCATGGCGCCCAACGCTACACATCTGCGACCATGCACACGCAGGGTCAGCCTTGATGTACGTCGGGATATCCCGGCGGTACTGCCAGTGAGGGGAGCCTCGATGCCTGAGACGTCCGAAGATGAGGTCGACTTCGCGGTCGCGGCCTACCGCGAGGAGGGCCGCTGGCAGGTCGTCGCGCTGCCCCCACGCGCCGCGTTGGACATCGAGACGCTGCTGCACGCGCTGCGGCAGTCACCGGGGGAGTTCGGCACGCTCGGGATGGTCTCGATCGATGAGGACTTCTTCGTGCTGGCCCGCGTGCACGGCGACAACGTCAGGTTGCTGCTCTCCGACGTCACCGCGGCTACCGAGTCGCCGTTGGCGGCCGCGGTCGTCGACGAGCTCGACCTGCCGATGCCCGAGGAGGATGACGAGGTGCAGCCGGCCGGCGAGATCGGCATCCTCTCCGACCTCGGCGTCTCGGCGATGGACCTGGCGGTGCTCTGCGACGACGACGACCTGTACCCGGACGAGATGCTCGAGGACATCGCGTCCCAGATCGGCTTCGCCGACGAGTACGCCGCGGCGCTCGGCACAGGGTGAGTGCTGTCGCCGGCCGTGCCTGGCGCGACGCGATGCGCGCCGCACTGGCCGAGGCCGATCTGGCGTCGCCGTCGTCCGACGTACCCGTGGGGGCAGTGGTCGTCGACGCGAGCGGCGCGATCATCGGTGCCGGGCACAACCGGCGGGAGGCCGATCGCGACCCCACCGCGCACGCCGAGCTGCTGGCTTTGCGGGCGGCGGCCGTGGCGCTCGGTGAATGGCGGCTGTCGGGGTGCACGCTGGCCGTCACCCTCGAGCCGTGCACGATGTGCGCCGGCGCAGCCGTGCTGGCGCGGGTCGAGCGGGTGGTCTTCGGCGCGTACGACGACAAGGCCGGGGCCGTGGGGTCGTTGTGGGACGTGGTGCGCGACCGCCGGCTCAACCACCGCCCCGAGGTGATCGGCGGCGTGCTGGCGAGCGAGTGCGGCGCCAAGCTGCTGGAGTTCTTCGCGAGCCACCGCGGTGCCGCCCGCGATTTATGACGACGGCGCTCGGTCCGGTACCCTCGTCGGCGGTGGCGTGTCCGAGCGGCCTAAGGAGCACGCCTCGAAAGCGTGTGAGGGTTCACGCCCTCCGTGGGTTCAAATCCCACCGCCACCGCCATGGGGTCCCGACGAAAGTGCGGGATTCTGCCGACGAAAGTGGCCCAGAGCCGCCCTCAGTCCGAGAAATCGGTGCCGGGGGGGCGGCTCTCGGCGTTCCTGGAGCCTGTGCTCAAGCCGTCGCCTTGCTTGCGGACCGGCTCGATCGGTTTTAGATGCGTGCCGGTGGGTCTGAGAGCGCCGAAGCGCCCTGTTTCAGCGGTCGCTGAGACAGGGCGCTCCTGCGCCACCTCACCCCGTACCTGCCCGAGTCGGCAAACATCACGCTGGCAGCCGCCATCGACCCCGCCGACTCGGTGGTCGAAGGCGACCCACACGGAGTCGGCAACAGGAACTCCGGGCACATGGGCTTCGGACGCGGCAGCGCGCTCAGAGCCGAGCCCGCCGACCAGGTCGCCACCGCGACGCTCGCCCCGCACCTCCACGAAGTCGCCCGCGACCTAGCCGCCCGGCTCATCCACGCACTCCGCAACAACCAGCGGTAGTCGTGACTGTGGCCCGAGCCGCCGGTCAGTACGGCTCGGGCCACATCGTCAACCGCCTAGTTCGCCTGTTCACCGCGAACCGTGCCACCCGGCACGTCGACAGTATGCGCCTTGGTCGTGTCCGAGGGGGAACCGGTTCCGGCGTCGAGTGGCAGGCTTATTCACAGGCTCCCACGCCGCCCTAGAGTGGGTGTAACTTTCGGTGCGAGTTTAGGTATCATTCGTGGTGTGAAGAGGCTAGGGTAACCCAACATGTACCCGAACCGAGAAGTCTTCCCCGAGTCGCCGCTGGCGCTCGTTGCTGCCGAGATCCGGTTCACCGATGCTGCCAGGTTGCGTCAGCAGGCCACTAGGGACGAGGTGACCATCGCGCTAGAGGAGAGGTTCCCGTTCGCGGAGCCACTGGAGCAGACCGACTTCAGCCTCACCCCTACCGCCCCGCCCCAGATCCAGCAACGCAGCGGGGTGGTGCTCAAGAACGCGGCGAGCACCGAGACGCTGACCATCATGTCGGAGTCACTCACCTACGAGACCACCGCCTACAACAACTTCGACGATCTGCTGGAAGCTGTGACCGCCGCCTGCGAGGCACTGGCGAGTGCCAAGGTGCGGCCTGCGCTGCGTCGGATTGGGCTCCGGTATATCGACGAAGTTCGGGTGCCCGACCCGGTCACCCACGTGCGTCAGTGGGAGAAGTGGATCGACCGCCGCCTCATCGAGCACCTCGATGTGGGGCCGGGAGAGGTCAGGGCCACGATGACGCAGGGCATCACCACGTACGACCTCGGTGAAGGTCGCGGTCTCAACTTCCGCTACGCAGCACTGAACCAGGGTCCGATCGTTGTCCCGCAACATCTCCAGCGGACGGTCTTCGAGGCGGGGCCGTTCTTCGTGCTCGACTTCGACGGCTACCACGACTTCACGAGCGAGCCAGCCACGCCGCTCGCCCCTGAGGTGGTAAGCAAGAGCCTCGCCGCCGTTCACGCGCCCTGCGGAGCCTCCTTCCAGCGCGCCATCACCGATGAAGCCCGCACGCTCTTCCGAGGAAGCCAGTCATGACGACCACCATTCAGCCCACCGGAACCTCTGCAGGCGGGATCGCCGACTACGACGACACCGTCGCGCCGACTGCCACGCGCACCCTGTCGCTGCGGGTTGACTACCTGCGCAGCGACGTTGACAGCCTCGGCGGGGAGGTTCACGAACTGCATGGCGAGGCCCGCGAACTCGACCTGACCGAGCGCACCTTCGAGAAGGGGAAGAAGTCGGTCGCCACGCTCCTCGAAGAACTCACCGCCGAGCGCGGCATGGGCTGGTCCGACATCGCCGAAGTCGTCGGGGTCAGCGTGTCGGCTATCCGGAAGTGGCGCAAGGGGGGCGATGCCAGTCCCGAGAGTCGCAACAACCTCGCTCGCATCGCAGCCCTCCTCGACGTGCTCGAAGAGAAGGGCCTGGTGCAGGACCCTGCCCACTGGATGGAGATGGACCTGCCTCTCGGTCCGGGCTACTTCATCCGTCCCCTCGATCTCTACCTCGACGGGCACGTCACCGCCTTGATTGAACTCGCCGAGCAGCGCCGCACCATGACCCAGGTGCTCGACGAGGTGCGCCCCGACTGGCGAGCCAGCCGCAGCGACTTCGAGGTCTACACCGACACAGACGGCGAACGCTCCATCCGACCGCGAAGCGAGTAACCCTCCCACTACATGGACAGCATCGAACCGGACGCGCTGTACGACGAGCGCGGCGATGTCAGTTGGAGCCGCCCCCTCCTGCAAGGGGATGTCTTCGACCAGATCGTCCTGCCCGGATTCGGCGACGAGCCCCGCATGGTCCAGATTGTCACCCACCCCTGTGCCATGCGGAAAGGTCCCGCCCTCCTCCCACGCATCACCGTCGCTCCCGTCGAGCCGTACGCCCAGATGACCAGCCAGACGGACTGGGAGGGGAACCTGCGTGTCATGCCGCTGGCCGAACTCGTCGACGGCAAGCACTACGCCACCAAGTTCGTCGACGTCACAGCAGCCCCCGCCGAGCTTCTGACCCGTGACCGGCGGATCGCGACCCTCTCCAACCGTGGCATCTACGTCCTCCAGCAGAGACTCGTGAAGCACTACACGCGGTTCGACGCCAGCCTTGGGCTGCTCCGCCGGGAGTCCGCCCCGGTGCTCGAAGAAGCACAGCAGCAGTGGGACTGGATCGAAACGGTCCTTACCGATCACGAGCAGGCCGATCAGGGCGCGATCGAGGCTGAGGGCAAGGTCTACGACGACTGGCTCAGCGAAGGCGACCCGTCACGGCGGACCCTGCTCAAGGACGAGGTCAACCACACTGACATCCGGAAGCAGGCCCAGCGCGCTGCCGCCGAAAGAGCACGCGGCCGAGACTAGTCTCGGGTCCCGGACCGTGCTGGTTGAGGACTACACACAGGTCATCTGACCTGCGGAAACACACTCTCACTGGGAATGAGGGGGTGCCCCACGGGGAATGGGACTCAAGCAGTCTCGCGAACCGGTCGATGACCTGCGCAAATGCACTTTCGTCGGAAGCCCGCCATCCATCCTTCGCGGCGTGCCCGCAGGTCAGCCGCCTGCGGAGCGTGGCCGAGGCTGTGATCTGGGCCGGCGTCGTAGCAGCAGCGTCAGTTGCGTAATCGCTGAGGCTCAGGATAGTTCGCGGCCGAGCAGGTCGATGAACTCGTCTGCCATGGCGAGCTGACGTTCAAGTTTCGCTCGCCGTTCAGTGGCCTCGCCGAGGATGCGGGCCAGTCGATCGCCGGCGTCCGTTGTCTCGGCCCGGTCCGAGCCGCCCGCGTGCAAGGTCTCGATGTCGCGCATCGCGGCGCTCATCTCGTCGAGGGTGAACCCGAGGGGCTTCATGCGGCGGATGACGAGGATCTTCTCTACGTCGGCTTCGGTGTAGAGCCGGAAGCCGCCATCGGTGCGACCAGATGGGCGCAGCAATCCCACCTCGTCCCAGTGCCGAAGCGAGCGCAGCGACAACTCGGTGCGTGCGGCGACCTCACCGATGTGCATAGCCGGGATCGCTTCGGACGCGGCGGACGGCGTCGCTTCGCTGGCCATAGGGCGCTCTCTCACGTCGATTGGATTACAACTCTAACGCTACGTGAGGTTAGAGTGGCTCTCAGACTTCCGCTGGCGCTGTGGCCAGCACGCGCGCCCATGGCGCGCGCCATCCATCCTCGCAGCCAAGTCGGTCGGGTTCGCTCCTCTCGCAGCGAGCGAGCCGGTCGCCTGCCCCGAACGGAGCCCCGCACGTTGAGCACGCTCACGCCCGCATCACCGGTTCCCGCCCACTCCCCGGAGGCAGCGCTGGAGCCGACCGTCCGCAACGCCCTGCGCTCACCGAGGATCCTGCGCACCGAGGTCTTGGCCGGGCTCGTCGTCGCGCTCGCCCTGATCCCGGAGGCGATCTCGTTCTCCATTATCGCCGGGGTCGACCCGAGGGTCGGTCTGTTCGCCTCGTTCACGATGGCGGTGTCCATCGCTTTCCTCGGCGGACGCCGCGCGATGATCTCCGCCGCGACCGGAGCCGTCGCCCTGGTCGTCGCGCCGGTGGCACGCAACTACGGCATGGACTACTTGGTCGCCACCGTGCTGCTCGCCGGGGTCTTCCAGGTCGTCCTCGGCCTCGCCGGAGCCGCCCGGCTGATGCGGTTCGTCCCGCGCTCGGTCATGGTCGGCTTCGTCAACTCCCTGGCCATCCTGATCTTCCTCGCCCAGGTCCCGCACATGGTCGACGTGCCGTTCCTCGTCTACCCGATGATCGCCGTCGGCATCGCCATCATCGTGGGCCTGCCCCGCATCACCAAGGTCATCCCCGCCCCACTGGTCGCCATCGTCGCACTCACCGGGTTCACCGTGCTCGCCGCGCTCACCGTGCCCAACGTCGGCGACGAAGGCGAACTGCCCGATAGCCTCCCCTCCCTCTTCGTGCCCGACGTGCCGCTGTCCCTCAACACCTTCGAGATCATCGCGCCGTACGCGCTCGCGATGGCCCTGGTCGGGCTGCTGGAGTCACTGCTGACTGCCAAGTTGGTCGATGACATCACCGACACCCACTCCGACAAGACCCGCGAAAGCTGGGGGCAGGGGGCTTCCAACGTCATCACCGGGATCTTCGGTGGCATGGGCGGCTGCGCCATGATCGGTCAGACCATGATCAACGTGAAGGCATCCGGTGCCCGCACCCGCATCTCCACCTTCCTCGCCGGTGTCTTTCTGCTGATCCTCGTGGTCGGCTTCGGTGACGTCGTCGCTGTCATCCCCATGGCTGCACTCGTCGCCGTCATGATCATGGTCGCCGCCGGCACCTTCGACTGGCACAGCATTCAGCCCGCCACCCTGCGCCGGATGCCCAAGTCGGAGACCGCCGTGATGGTCTCCACCGTCGTCGTCGTGGTCGCCACCCACAACCTCGCCATCGGCGTCATCGTCGGTGTCCTCGTGGCCATGACCCTCCTCGCCCGCCGGGTCGCGCACCTCACCGAGACCCACCGCGAACTCGTCGAGAGCACGGACGGCGCCGTCACCGCCGTCTACACCGTCACCGGCGAACTGTTCTTCGCCTCGAGCAATGACCTCTACACCCAGTTCAAGTACGCCGAGGATCCCGAGAGCGTCGTCATCGACCTCAGCGCCTCCCACATTTGGGACGCCTCCACCGTTGCGTCTCTCGACGCAATCACCACCAAGTACCACCGCAAGGGCAAGACCGTCGATATCGTCGGACTCAACCAGGCGAGCGCCGAACGCCACGGCCGCCTCACCGGCGAGTTCGCCGCTCACTGAGGACCAGAGATCTCGGGGAAGCAGCGTGTGGCCGGACTCGCGAGCGGTGCCTACAGGTCAGCTGACGCGTGTCGCACGGGGGCGGAAGGTGCGTTGTCGTGCGACGCATCTCGTTGCCCGGCACGACTTCACCGAACGTCGTGCCGCTAGAGTAGTGGCTGAGCAGGTTACTCGCGGCGGTTCAGGACGGTCGACGGGGGCTTCTCGTCGTCACAGGATCTCCTGCAGCGTGGGATCCGCTTCACCACGTCGCCTTCACCCGAGACTTCAGCGCGAGTGCGTTCGCGTTGCGGGGGCGACCCGCAGAGAGCCGACCATGGTGCCTGACAAGCCGTCCGACGTGGCCGCCGCGCTGGCGGCTGCCGCCCGTACGATCAGCGCTCCCAAGAGCCTGGCGGAAACTCTGGACTCCATCGTCCATGTCGCGCGGAACACCATCCCCGGCGTGGAGCAGATCAGCATCTCGGTGACCCACCGCAACAAGAAGATCGAGACCATGGCCGGCACCGGCGAGCTCGTGTGGCGGATGGACCAAGCCCAGTACGAGTTTGGCGAGGGGCCGTGTCTGGACGCTGTCCGGACCGAGGCCACCGTGGTGGCGGCGGAGCACTTGAGTCGCGACCAACGGTGGCCGCAGTACGTCCCCGTCGCTGTCAAAGCCGGCGTGCGCGCCCAGATGGGCCTGCAGCTCTATGCCGACGAGACCATCGGTGGCCTGAACCTGTACTCCACCGCCAGCGACACCTTCACCCCCGACACCCGGTCCGTCGCAGAGCTGTTCGCGACGCACGCCGCACTCGTGCTGGGCAAGGCGCGGATCGAGGAGCAGCTCAACGAGGCACTGACCACGCGCAAGGTGATCGGCCAGGCGACCGGGATCGCGATGGCACGGTTCGGGATCGACGAGGACCTGGCCTTCGGCTACCTCATCCGGGTGTCGCAGGACGGCAACATCAAGCTGCGGCGCGTCGCCGAGCAGATCGTGGCCCACGCCAACGAGGAGGGCCGCCGAGAACGCTAGCGCTTGCCGCGTGCGCGGAGGAATCGGTCGCGGCCCTCGTCGAGGTCGACCATCGGTTCGGGATAGTCGAGTTGCTTCCGCTGCTCGGCAGGCAGTGTCCACGGTCGGTGCACTGCCGCGCCGGGTACGTCGGCGAGCTCGGGCACGTACTGACGGACGTACTCGCCGGTCGGGTCGTAACGGAGCGCCTGCGCGAGCGGGTTCAGCACCCGCTGCGGCCGGGTGTCCGTGCCGGTGCCGGCCACCCACTGCCAGTTCATCTGGTTGTTGGCGATGTCGCCGTCGACCAGCATGTCCATGAAGTGCCGCGCTCCCCACCGCCAGTCCACATACAGCGTCTTGGTCAAGAAGCTGGCCACGATGAGCCGCGCGCGGTTGTGCATCCACCCCTCCTGCTCCAGCTGCCGCATGCCGGCGTCGACGACGGGATAGCCGGTGCGCCCGCGCCGCCAACAGTCGAAGTCCTCGTCGGACGTGCGCCAACGGTCACCCCGACTGCGATAGTCGGCCTGCGAGCACGCCGGCCGGGCGGCGAGCACCTGGTGGTGGAAGTCGCGCCACGCAACCTGCCGGACGAAGGCCTCGGCCCCGTCGGAGCCTCGACCCACGCTGGCCACCAGCTCCGTCGGCGACAGGCAGCCGAAGTGCAGGTACGGCGACAGCCGGGAGGTGCCGTCGGCCGCCAAGTCATCCTGCAGCCTGCCGTAGTGCCGCACCGAAGCGCCGCCCCACGCCGTCATCCCTTCCCGCGCGGCAGTCTCCCCGCCGGGCGGCAGCGAGGGCGCGCGCGGTCCCGGACCGAGGTCATCCGCCCGCGGCATCGGGTCGCCGGAGACCCTCGGTGTCGCCACTCGAGCCGGCGGCGGCAGCACGGACCGCCTCTCCGCGCAGGTCCAGTGCCGGAGGTACGGCGTGAACACGGCGAAGTGGTCGCCCCCGCCCGACGGCGTGACCGCTCCGGGCGGCACCACCGTCGTCACCGCGTCGTGCACGTGCAGCGCCGCCCCCGAGTCCGACAGCCGGGATCGCAGCGCTTCCTCCCGGCGCTGGGCGTATCCGGTCACGTCCGCCGCGACGTGTACGTCGCCCACCCCATGCTCGGCGACCAGATCGGCCACCACGTCGGCCACCGTGCCGCGCCGCACCACCAGGCCCGCGCCGAGCCGGTGCAGCCGCCGGTCGAGATTCGCCAGCGACTCGGCGAGGAAGGCGGCCCGGTTCGGGCTCACGAACCCGGAGTCGAGCATGTGCTGGTCGAGCACGAACAGCGGGATCACCTGGTCGGCACCGGCCACGGCGGCGCTGAGCACGGGGTTGTCGTGCACCCGTAGGTCACGTGTGAAGACGGTGATCGCGACGGCCATGCCACCACCCGTACCCGCTCACCGAGAGGGGAGACCTCGGCGGACCAGTCGGCTGCTGGAGATGACTGGTCGGTAGGATCGGCGCTCCACGACAGCAAGGGCACAGGGTGGACATCGAGCAGCTCGACACCTACCTCCTCGTGGGTTCAGGTGTCCTGCTGGCCGCGGTCGTCGCCGTACGCGCGTCGCTCCGGGTCGGTCTGCCCAGCCTGCTGTTCTACCTGTTCATCGGGGTGCTGCTCGGTGAGTCCGTCATCGGCATCAACTTCGAGGACGCGGAGCTGGCGCACGCGCTCGGTTTCGGTGCCCTGGTGGTGATCCTGGCCGAGGGCGGGCTCACCACCCGATGGTCCGAGGTGCGCCACTCCGTGGGCCTGGGTGCGTTGCTGGCGACCGCCGGCATTGCGGTCAGCACGGTGGTGGTCGCCGGCTTCGCCCATCTCGCGCTCGGGCTGGGCTGGGAGCTGGCGATCCTGCTGGGGGCCGTCACCGCACCCACCGACTCGGCCGCGGTTTTCAGCGTGCTTCGCCGGGTGCCGCTCCCGCGCCACCTCACCGGCGTACTCGAGGCCGAGTCCGGTCTCAACGACGCGCCCACGGTGCTGCTGGTGACGCTGCTCAGCACGGGTGCGGTGGCCGAGCACGGCACTGCCGAGCTGGCGGGCATCATCGTGATGGAGCTGGTCGGCGGCATCGCCTTCGGGCTCACGGTCGGGTTCGGCGGTGCCTGGGTGCTGCGCCGGGTGGCACTGCCGTCGTCCGGCCTCTACCCGATCACCGTGCTCAGCTTCACGATCTTCGCGTACGCCGGTGCGGCGGCCCTGCATCTGAGTGGCTTCGCCGCCGTGTACGTCGCTGCGCTCGTGCTGGGCAACTCCGAGCTGCCGCACCGGTTGCCGACCCGGTCGTTCGCCGAGGGGATGGCCTGGCTGGCGCAGATCGGGCTGTTCGTGATGCTCGGACTGCTCGCCAGCCCGGGCGAGGTGACGCTGCGGCTGGTGCTGGCGGGGCTGGCGACCGGCGCCGTGCTGACATTCGTCGCGCGGCCGCTGTCGGTGTGGCTCTGTGCGCTGCCGAGCAGGATGGGGCTGCGGGAACAGGCCTTCATCGGCTGGGCCGGGCTGCGCGGCGCCGTCCCGATCGTGCTGGCCACGATCCCGCTGTCGCAGGAGTTCGCGAACGCCGACGACCTGTTCACGCTGGTGTTCGTGCTGGTCGTCGTCTACACCGTGCTGCAGGGGCCCACGCTGCCGTGGGTCGCCGAGCGCCTGCGGGTGTCGACGGCCGGTCGACCCCAGGAGGTCGAGGTGGAGGCCGCGCCGCTGGACCGGCTCTCCGCCGACCTGCTGCAGGTGCGCATCCCGCCGGGCTCGCGGCTGCACGGCGTCGAGATCGGCGAGCTCCGGCTGCCGGTCGGCGCCTCGCTCTCCCTGGTCGTGCGACAGGGTGAGAGTTTCGTGCCCGACCGGCGCGACGTGCTTCGCACCGGCGACGACCTGCTGGTGGTGACCCCGCGCCGGTCGCGCGACACGACGGAGGAGCGGCTGCGTGAGATCGACCGGGCCGGGCGCCTCGCCGGCTGGCTGGTGGACCGGCCGCGGCGGCAGCGCTGACTGATCCGGCAGCGCTGACTGATGCGGCAGCGCCGACTGATGCGGCAGCGCCGACTGACGCGGTCGGGCTAACAGCGCGCCTCCGGCCGCACGGTGAGCTTGCGTGGAGCCTTGCGCAGCCCGGTGAACTCGGTGCCGTAGAAGATGTTGACACCCGGCCCGGGGATGTTCGCCCGCTCGCGGATCTTCGCCTGCCGCAGCTGTCGGGCGACCAGTCGGGCGGCGGCGCTGTCGGGCCGGTCGGTCCACACGACGACGCCGCGCACGGTGATCCCGCGAGGGGCGTTGGCGATCTCGCCGCGGTCGAAGCCGCGGGCGTTGAGAGCGTCCATCACCAGCCCACCGGTGCCGGTGGGCGCTCCGGCGTTGTAGACGCTGACCAGGGTGTTCCTGGCTCGTGCCGTCACCGGCTCGGGCGTGCTGCACGCCGGCGACGGCGTGGCCTCAGGCTCCGCCTGGATGTCGCGGTCGGCGCTCAGGCCGGTCCAGCCGTACCACGCGCCGACGCACAGGATGCCGACCAGCACCAGCATCGTCACCGTCGTACGGATCCTCCTCGCCACTGCTGCTTGTTACCCGGGTACGACGTGCACACGCGCATGCAGGATGTGCCGTTGCTGGAGTGCCGCGCGCAAGGCCCGGTGGAGGCCGTCCTCGAGGTAGAGGTCTCCGCGCCACTGCACGACGTGGGCGAACAGGTCGCCGTAGAAGGTCGAGTCGTCGTCGAGCAGCGTGGCCAGGTGCAGCGTCTCCTTGGTGGTGACGAGCTCGTCGAGCCGGACCTGGCGCGGCGGCAGGGCAACCCACTCCTGCTGCCGCAGACCGTGGTCCGGATAGGGCCGGTCGACACCGACACGCTTGAAGATCACGCCGGCGATTCTAAGTGAGGTGCCGGCGGGACCTAATGCTCCCGGTCGCGCGACATGGTCAGCTATGCAATCCGCTGGATGCATCAACTATGCACCGGGCGGATGGGATAACCAGTATCCACCGCGTCGACGACGGCTGCGCGACCCGCGGGGGCGGACGTGGCGGAGGATGCGGGATTCGAACCCGCGAGGGCGTTAACCCAACACGCTTTCCAAGCGTGCGCACTAGGCCACTATGCGAATCCTCCGCGGGGAAGGCTAGCGGTTCCGGGGGCGCAGACAGAAATCCTGAGCCGGATTCGAGTCCGCCCGCCCGCGCCCCTAGACTGGGTGCAGCCCCTCGTGCGGTGGCACCTCGCCCAACTCCCCCAGGGCCGGAAGGCAGCAAGGGTAAGTGAGCTCTGTTAGGTGCACGAGGGGTCTTTCATGCTCAACGCACCGCCCGGGTACGCCGGACGATCCGGTGGCCTGTTGCCTGTCCGCCCGCCTGGTTAGGGTTGCCGACGTGGATGCCCCGCTTGCTCTCTACCGCCGTTACCGGCCGGAGACGTTCGCCGAGGTGATCGGCCAAGACCACGTCACCGATCCCCTGCGGCACGCGCTCGCGGGCAACCGTGTCCACCACGCCTACCTCTTCTCCGGCCCGCGCGGCTGCGGCAAGACCACCAGCGCCCGCATCCTGGCCCGCGCCCTCAACTGCGAGCAGGGCCCGACTCCCGAGCCGTGCGGCAGGTGCGAGTCCTGCCGCAACCTTGCTCGCGGTGGGCCCGGTTCGATCGACGTCATCGAGATCGACGCCGCCTCCCACGGTGGTGTCGACGACGCCCGTGACCTGCGTGAACGCGCGTTCTTCGCGCCGGTGAGCTCCCGCTACAAGGTCTACATCGTCGACGAGGCGCACATGGTCAGCCCGCAGGGCTTCAACGCCCTGCTCAAGCTGGTCGAGGAGCCGCCGCCTCACCTGAAGTTCATCTTCGCGACGACCGAGCCGGAGAAGGTCATCGGCACGATCAAGTCGCGCACCCATCACTATCCCTTCCGGCTGGTGCCGCCCAAGCTTCTCGGCGACTACCTGGCCGAGGTGTGTCAGCGCGAAGGTGTCTCGGTGGAGCCGGCGGTGCTCCCGCTCGTCGTACGCGCCGGTGCCGGGTCGGTGCGCGACACTCTCTCGGTGCTCGACCAGCTGATCGGCGGCGCGGGGCCAGACGGATTGACCTACGATCTCGCCACCGGCCTGCTCGGATACACCCCCGAGTCGCTGCTCGACGAGGTCGTCGACGCCTTCTCCGCAGGCGATGCCGGATCGGTGTTCGCCGTGGTCGACAAGGTGATCGAGACCGGGCAGGACCCACGCCGATTCGGCGAGGACCTCCTGCACCGGCTGCGTGACCTGGTCATCGTCAACGCGGTGCCCGACGCCGTCACCAAAGGCATCGTCGAGGCGCCGGGTGACCAGGCCGACCGGCTGACCTCCCAGGCCGCGCGCTTCGGTGCCGCCGAGCTGGCGCGGGCCGCAGACGTGGTCAGCCAGGGCCTGACCGACATGCGCGGCGCCACCGCGCCCCGGCTGCTGCTGGAGCTGGTCTGCGCGCGGGTGCTGTTGCCCGGCGCCGACGACTCGGCCGAGGGCGTGCACGCGCGCCTGGACCGGATCGAACGCCGGATGGCGATCGGCGGCACCATCACCACCGGCCGCGACCAGGCGACCGCCACCACCGGCCGCGACCAGACCCCCCACGCGTCGGAGCCGACCCCGCTTGAGCCGACCCCGCTTGAGTCGGCTGCGCCTGAGCCGCCCCCGCTTGAGTCGGCTGCGGCTGAGCCGGGTGTGCCTGAGCCGGCGCCGCCCGCGGCACCGCAGCCGCCGGCCGACGAGCCCGTGTCCACGTCGCAGCAGACGGGGGGCATGTCGCTGGTCGACGTGCGGCGGCTGTGGCCGGAGGTGCTCGAGCGGGTCAAGGAGGCCCGGCGCTTCACCTGGATCCTGCTCAGCCAGAACTCCCAGGTGTCCGCGTTCGACGGCCAGACGCTGACCGTCGGCATGGTCAACGCCGGCGCCCGCGATCGCTTCGCCGGCAGCGGCAGCGACGCCATCCTGCGCCAGGCCCTGATCGACGTACTCGGCCTGGAGGTGCGGGTCGAGGCGATCGTCGACGGGGCGTCTCCGGCGGCCACTCCGCCGCCGGCCCGTCCGGCCGAGCGCTCCACACCTGCTCCACCCACGGCCGCTTCCGCCGAGCCGGCCGCGGCCGATGCGGCCCACCAGCACACGGCCGGCGAGTCGGCGCAGTCCGGTCCCGGAGCGGCCGCCGTGCACACCGCCGACGCCGACCCGCCCCTGCGGGTCACCGCCTCGCCTCAGGTCAAGGCATCGGCGCGGGAGGCGATCCAGCCCACCCGGTCCGGTGCCGGTCGCGGGCGCGGCGAGACGTCGGTGTCCGACGACGACGCGCACCCCGACGACGTCACGGTCTCCGACTCCGACCTCGGCCACGACGAGCTGCTCGCCCGCGAGCTCGGCGCCCGGGTGATCGAGGAGATCCCGCACAACTGAGCGATCCATGTCCTGACCCGAAGGAGACCCCGTGTTCCCCACCGGCGACAACAGCAGCAGCGAAGGCGGCCCCGACCTCGGTGCCCTGCTGCAGCAGGCGCAGCAGATGCAGGAGCAGCTGATGGCCACGCAGGCCCAGCTGGCCGAGGAGCGCGTCGAGGGCAGCGCCGGCAACGGCCTGATCAAGGCGACCGTCACCGGCACCGGCGACCTGGTGTCACTCGACATCTCGCCGGAGGCCTGCGACCCCGACGACACCGAGACGCTCTCCGACCTCGTGGTGGCCGCGATCCATGACGCGACCGCGGAGTCGCAGAAGGTGGCCACCGAGCGGCTCGGGCCGCTCGCGGGCTTCGCGGGCGAGGACGCGCCCGGGCTCGGCGAGCTCGGCGGCGGACCGGGCGGCGCGGGGGGGCCGGGCGGCAAGCTCGGCTTTTGATGTACGAAGGCATCGTCCAGGACCTGATCGACGAGCTCGGCCGGCTGCCGGGCGTGGGCCCCAAGAGCGCGCAGCGGATCGCGTTCCACGTGCTTGCCGCCGACCCGGTCGACGTCCGACGCCTGGCAGAGGTGCTGGTCCAGGTCAAGGACAAGGTGAAGTTCTGCTCGGTCTGCGGCAACGTGGCCGAGTCGGAGCAGTGCCGCATCTGCCTGGACCCCCGCCGTGACCCCACGGTGCTGTGCGTCGTCGAGGAGTCCAAGGACGTCGTCGCAATCGAGCGCACCCGCGAGTTCCGCGGCCGCTACCACGTGCTCGGCGGCGCGATCAGCCCGATCGAGGGTGTCGGGCCGGACGATCTGCGCATCCGCGAGCTGATGCAGCGGCTCGCCGACGAGGAGGTGGGCGAGGTCATCATCGCCACCGATCCCAACCTCGAGGGGGAGGCCACTGCGACCTACCTCACCCGGCTGCTGAGGTCGATGGGGTTGCGCATCACCCGGCTTGCTAGTGGACTGCCCGTAGGCGGAGACCTAGAGTACGCCGACGAGGTGACGTTGGGACGGGCCTTCGAGGGGAGGCGGGCAGTAGATGAGTGAGGGATCCGTGCAGTTGGAGACCAGCGAGATCGAAGACCTGGCGCAGGCCGTCGCTGACCAGGTCGAAAGCTTCCTGCTCGCGGTGCGCGAGATCGCGCGCAGCGATGACGCGGGCCGTGCCGTGCCGCTGCTGCTGCTCGAGGTTTCGCAGCTGCTGCTGGCCGGGGCGCGGCTCGGCGTGCAGACCGACTTCGTCCCGGTCGAGGAGTTCGAGCCTGACATCGGCCCCGACGACGACCTCGACGAGCTGCGGTTGCGACTGGCGGTCCTGCTCGGCGACGTCGACGACTTCACCGAGGTGTTCGACCCCTACGAGCGGCAGCCTGAGCTCGTGGTCTCCAAGCTCTCCGACGACCTTGCCGACATCGCCCAGTCGGTCGCCCACGGCCTGCGGCACCACCGTGCCGGGCGGGCCACCGAGGCGTTGTGGTGGTGGCAGTTCAACTACGTCTCCTCGTGGGGGGCCGAAGCATCGGCCGCTCTGCGTGCGCTACAATCGGTCATTGCGCACGATCGCCTCGACGCGACTGGGGAATCCGTCGTGACTGCGCCCGCCTACTGAGACCTCGTCTCGTGATCTGGATCGGCTGAGGCGCGCAACGGGGCAAAGCTAGACTTCGGGGCGCGCCTTCATCGGCGTACTCCGCCGGGCTCTGAACACCGAGCCGTCAGACGCCGAGATGGGGAGTTTTTGTGGGCATTGTCGTGCAGAAGTACGGCGGGTCGTCCGTCGCTGACGCCGACGGGGTGAAGCGAGTCGCGCAGCGCATCGTCGACACCCAACGCGACGGCAACCAGGTCGTGGTGGTCGTGTCGGCCATGGGTGACTCGACCGACGAGCTGATCGACCTCGCGCAGCAGGTGTCGCCGCTGCCGCCGGCCCGCGAGCTCGACATGCTGTTGACCGCTGGTGAGCGCATCTCGATGGCGGTGCTCGCGATGGCGATCGCCAACCTCGGCTACGAGGCTCGCTCGTTCACCGGCAGCCAGGCCGGCGTGATCACCGACAGCGCCCACGGCAAGGCCAAGATCATCGACGTCACCCCAGGGCGCATCGAGTCCGCGCTGGGCGAGGGCGCGATCGCGATCGTGGCGGGCTTCCAGGGTGTCTCCCAGGACACCAAGGACATCACCACGATGGGCCGGGGTGGCTCCGACACCACCGCGGTCGCCCTCGCCGCCGCGCTGGGCGCCGAGGTCTGCGAGATCTACACCGATGTCGACGGTGTGTTCACCGCCGATCCGAGGATCGTGCCTGCCGCCCGGCAGATTCCCCGGCTGTCCAACTCGGAGATGTTGGAGATGGCGGCCAGCGGCGCCAAGATCTTGCACCTGCGGTGCGTCGAATACGCCCGCCGCTACGGAATTCCGATTCACGTCCGCTCGTCCTTCTCCCAGAAGACCGGCACCTGGATCGACGAACGAGAGGTTGAGCAGATGGAGCAGGCGATCATTTCCGGCGTTGCGCACGATCGCAGCGAGGCCAAGATCTCCGTGGTCGGCGTACCCGACAAGGTGGGCGAGGCGGCCCGGCTCTTCGAGGCGCTGGCCGACGCCGGCATCAACATCGACATGGTTGTCCAGAACATCTCTGCGGCTTCCACCGCGCGCACCGACATCTCCTTCACCCTGCCGCGCACCGACGGCAAGACCGCGATGACGGCGCTGGCCAGGGTCAAGGACGAGGTCGGCTATGACCAACTGCTCTACGACGACAAGATCGGCAAGGTGTCGCTGGTGGGTGCCGGGATGCGCTCGCACCCAGGCGTCACGGCGCGGTTCTTCGCCTCGCTGGCCAGCGCCGGTGTCAACATCGAGATGATCTCGACGTCGGAGATCCGCATCTCCGTCATCGTCGAGGAGGACCTGGTCGACTCGGCGGTCGCCTCTGCGCATGCGGCTTTCGACCTCGACAGCGACGAAGTCGAGGCAGTTGTCTACGGAGGGACCGGACGATGAGTGCCGCATCCACCACTGGATCCGTTGCGGGCCGCAAGCCCAACCTCGCCGTCGTCGGCGCCACCGGAGCCGTCGGCAGCGTGATGCTGGAGATCCTGTCCCAGCGCGAGGACCTGTACGGCGAGATCCGGCTGATCGCGTCCGCCCGCTCCGCCGGCAAGAAGCTGCGCGTCCGGGGCGAGGATGTCGAGGTCGTGGCGCTGTCCGAGGACGCCTTCGACGGCATCGACATCGCGATGTTCGACGTGCCCGACGAGGTCTCCGCGCAATGGGCGCCGATCGCTGCAGCCAAGGGCGCGGTAGCGGTCGACAACTCCGGCGCGTTCCGAATGGACCCCGACGTGCCGCTGGTCGTGCCCGAGGTCAACCCCGCGCAGGTCCGCAACCGCCCCAAGGGGATCATCTCCAACCCCAACTGCACCACGCTGACGATGATGGACGCCCTCGGCGCGCTGCACAGCCGGTGGGGTCTGACCGCCCTGGTGGTTTGTTCCTACCAGGCGGCCTCCGGGTCGGGACAGCCCGGCGTCGACCGGCTCTACGACGAGCTCGAGGTGGTCGCCGGTGACCGCAGCCTTGGCACTGCAGCCGGCGACGTCCGTCGTGCGGTCGCCGACAAGCTCGGTGAGGACTCTCCGTTCCCCGCGCCGCTGGCCCTCAACGTCGTGCCGTGGGCCGGGTCGCCGAAGGACGACGGCTGGAGCAGCGAGGAGCTCAAGGTACGCAACGAGTCGCGCAAGATCCTCGGCATCCCCGAGCTCAAGGTCTCCGCGACCTGCGTGCGCGTCCCCGTGGTCACGACACACTCGCTGGCGGTCCACGCCACCTTCGAGACCGAGGTCGACGTCGACGAGGCGCGCCAGGCCATGGTGGAGGCTCCGAGCGTCGTCGTGATCGACGACCCCGTGCGCGGTGAGTTCCCCACTCCCGCCGACGTCGTGGGGTCCGACCCGACCTTCGTGGGCCGTGTGCGGCAGGCGCTCGATTTCCCCAACACCATCGAGCTGTTCGTCTGTGGCGACAACCTCCGCAAGGGCGCCGCCCTCAACACCGCGCAGATCGCCGAGCTGGTCGCCCGAGAGTTCAGCAACGCCTGACGACTCTCTTCACCGGATCGCATAAGTGCCCCATCCGAGCCTCTCGGGTGGGGCACTTCTTCGATGGCTCGGCGGTGCAGAGCTGATGCGGACAACGAAAAGAGGCCCGGTCAGCGGATCCGCTGACCGGGCCTCACCCGTGTCGGGCTGACAGGATTTGAACCTGCGGCCTCGTCGTCCCGAACGACGCGCGCTACCAAACTGCGCCACAGCCCGCGAGCGCCGCCACTCTACCTGAGCGGTGCGGCGATCATGAAACTGGCCGCAGGGTGAGCAAAGTAGCCTCCGGCCGGCAGCCGAAACGCACCGGCGCGTAGGGCGAGGTGCCCAGCCCGGCCGACACGTGCAGCCACGCCGACCGACCCTGTGCGCGGTGCCGTGAGACGCCCTTGACCCGTTTGGTGTCGAGGTCGCAGTTGGTCACCAGCGCGCCTTTGAGCGGCAGGGTCAGCTGGCCGCCATGGGTGTGGCCGGCGAGGACCAGACCATAGCCGTCGGCGGTGAACTGGTCGAGCACCCGCAGGTACGGCGCATGGGCGACTGCGATCGCCAGCGCCGCGGTGTCGTCGGCGGATCCAGCCACCGCACCGAGGTCGTCGCGGTCCAGGTGCGGGTCGTCGACGCCCACGAACGCCAACCGTGACCCCGCCACCGTGAGGCTGTCATGGGTGTTGGTGAGGTTGCGCCAGCCGTGGTCGACGAACGCGTCCCGCAGGTCTTCCCACGGCAGCGTGGGGGCACCGAACGTCTTGGTCTGGCCGGAGCTGAGCAGATAACGAGCCGGGTTCTTCGCGACCGGGGCGTAGTAGTCGTTGGAGCCGAGCACGAACACACCAGGCAGCGCCAGCAGGGGCGCCATCGCCTCGATGACCGCCGGGACCGCGCGTCGGTGAGCCAGGTTGTCTCCGGTGTTGACGACCAGGTCGGGCTCGAGCGCTGCCAGCCCCTGCACCCATCGGATCTTCCGCCGCTGGCTCGGTGTGAGATGCAGGTCGGAGACGTGCAGCACCCGCAGCGGTGTGCTGCCCGCCGGCAGCACGGGTACGTCGAAGCGGCGCAACGTGAACGCCCGAACCTCATACCCTGCGGCGTAGCCGAGGCCCGCAGCGCCCACCGCCGTCGCGCCCAGAGCGGTCCTCGCCAGTGCCTGCATCTGACCAAGGCTGCCACACTAGTCCCATGGCTGAACTCAAGGAGCGTCTGCGCACCGACCTGACGGCCTCGATCAAGGCTCGCGACGAGCTGCGGTCCTCGACCTTGCGGATGGTGCTCACCTCGATTACGAACGCCGAGGTCGCCGGCAAGCAGGCCACGCAGCTCACCGACGAGCAGGTGCTCGACGTACTCGCGACGGAGGGCAAGCGGCGCCGGGAGGCAGCTGCGGCCTTCGACCAGGGCGACCGCGCCGAGATGGCCGACAAGGAGCGTGCGGAGGCGGCCGTCATCGCCGAGTACCTGCCGGCCCAGCTCAGCGCCGATGAGATCGCCGAGCTGGTGCGGGCCGCCGTCGAGTCGACCGGGGCAGCGGGCGCCGGCATGGCTGCGATGGGCAAGGTCATGGGAGTCGTGCAGCCGCAGACCCGGGGCCGTGCGGACGGCAAGGTGGTCGCCGCGGAGGTCAAGCGCCAGCTCGGCGGCTGAGCCGGAGACCAGAGAACGCCCGCACTCCGATCGAGTGCGGGCGTTCTTCGCGGCAGTCAGTGGTGTAAAACTGCGATCTCGGCGTAAGGCCTAGTTGGGCCCGCGGCCACCAGGCCTCTCCGGCCTGCCCTCACCGCCCGGGTTGTCGGGCTTCCTCGGGTTGTCGGGCTTATGGCCGCTGTTGCCCG
>DASSKO010000114.1:0-10830 GCA_035690425.1 Nocardioidaceae bacterium | reverse complement strand
CCAACCACGCCCCGGTCGACGCCGACGCGTCCTGGGCGGCCACCTCCCGCGCGTCCGCGGCGGCCAGCGCCCGCAACCGCAGCTCCGCGACCCGGGCCTGCACCCGCGACAGCTCCGCCACCGACTCCGCGGCCTCCGCCTGGCTCATCGACAGGCACGAGGCGTCTTCCACCCGATCCAACGCATCAGTCAACGCCCGGGTGAACCGCACCAGCACATGCCCGGTCCCGGTGCCCGGCGGCTCGGTCGTGGTCGACGTCATGACCACAACCTAGACACCACCACCGACACTTTCCGTGATCATGTTCGAGCAAGGCGCAGCACTCAAGTCCGAGCCCGTGCGCAGCGAGCGGCCACCAGTGGCGCTCTCCCAGCCGTGATCGCGCGTTCGTATGGGAAGCCACCCCCCCACGGCCATCGCAGTCAGCCAGGGCCGACCAGTAGTGCATCAGAAAGGCTTCGCAGGACGCGATCTCCACTCATCGCTCGTGCGCCCGGCGGACAGGGACTGGTGTTCGGTCGGACGTCATGGAGCGACGGCCTGCAGTGTGTAGCTGTGCGGCAGCCGCCACGGCCGGTCCGCCAGCCGCCACTCGCCGTTCGGCAACGGCTCCATGAGCCCGGGCAGCGCCTCCCACGGCACGCTGTCGTGCTCGACCAGGCCGGTGATGCGCAGGCCCTGGTCCAGCAGCGCGGACACGATCTCACCGAGGCCGTGGTTCCACTCATGGGTGATGTTGTGCTCGAACTCGACGTCGGTCTCGACGTAGGTGCCGCCCTCCTTCCAGACCGTCGGCTCCTCGCGCTCGAAATAGGGGGAGTCCACGACCAGCAGCCCGTCCGGCCGCGCATCCGCGAGCGCCCAGAGCATCGGGTGCCCTTCCCGGATGAACAGCCGGCCGCCGGAGGCGAGGAGCCGCGCGACGACCTCGGCCCAGCGCCGGACGTCCGGCAGCCAGCACAACGCGCCGATGCCGGTGAAGACAAGGTCGAACGCATGGTTGGGCAAGACGGACGCCGCGTCGTACACATCGGCCTCGACGAAGTCCACGCGCTCGCCGATCGAGGCCACGAACGACCGGGCCTGCTCGACCGCAGGCCTGCTGAAGTCGACGCCGGTCATGGTGGCGCCGAGCCGGGACAGCGACAGCGTGTCGGTGCCGATGTGGCACTGCAGGTGCGCGCCCCGCAAGCCCGTCACCGAGCCGAGCAGCGGGAGGTCGAAGCGCACCACGTCCGAAATGAACTCGGGGTCGTTCCGGAACCGGTCCAGCGCGTAGTCGGCTGATGCTGCGTGCGCCGGCACGCGCTCGTCCCAGTTGGCCCGGTTGACGCTGCGGAAGTCGTCGTCCACACGCTGACGCTATCGCGGGTACGACGGACGGGCGGGTGCCCGAGCTACCGGCTGCCGAGCCAGTCCTTCGCCTTGCGCACCGGAGCACGAGCCAGCCAGGCGTCCTGGACGACCTCGGCCATCTCGTCGCGGGTCAGCTCACCGATCCGGCTCGCGCGCAGCAGCACGGACCGGTGCCCGTTGAAGTGCGGCGTGGTGAAGAACGGCGTGCTCTCGTCCTCGACGAGCGCCTCCTTGTCGGCGTCGGAGGCGACCCAGAAGATGATCACGTCCCGGTAGCGCTCCCCTGTGACCGGGTCCACCGCATCGGGCCGGGGCGTGCGGAACAGCACGAACGACTTGCCGGCGATCTTGTAGACGGGGTTGCCCGCGTCACCCTCGACCGCCACGTCGGGCATGCCCCGGGCAAGCTCGTGCACGTCCTCGACCCGAGCCGGCCGCGATCGGTTCACCACATCGGCAGCGTACGTCTCCCCGGCCCTTCGGGAGGCCGAGCGTGCAAGCAGGCCTCAGCGACGCGCTCCGGGCGGCGGGTCGAGGTGGTAGCGCTCGACCAGGTCGTCCAGCCACGGCGGCGTCTCGAACACCAGCCCGTGCTTCGCTGCAAGAGCGGCCATCTGCTCGGGGTCCGGCGCACCAGCGGCCATCATCTCGCCCATCCCCCAGAAGAAGTGCTCGAAGCCCGCCGGGCTGAGTATCTCGATCATCCGAGCCGGGACGGACCCCGCGTTCCACATCGTGTGCGTCTCACCGCGGGGCTTGGTGATGTAGCCGCCCGCGCCCAGCACCACCTCGCGGTCACCGGAACGGAAGCCGATCTCGCCGTCGATGACGATCGAGTACTCGTCCTCGCGGGTGTGCCGGTGCGGCGGGACGCAGGCGCCGAGGGGGAACGGGTGCTCCACGATCGACACCTGGCCGTTGGTCTGGTCGCCGAACAGCTTGAACACCACGCCGATCGACCCGAGACTGCGTTCCTCACCTTCCCCAGGCCGTACGACGGTCAGCGGAGGTGCCTGGACAGCTTCCATCATCCTTCTCCATTCGGAGTACACTCATGTTCATCCAAATGTCGGGCCTCAGAGAGCCGGTGTCAATACTTTGACCGAACGGATGCGTTCTCCGAAAGCGCGGCCCTACCGGAAGTCAAAACGGGCCGAGGAGGAGGAGCGCACCCGAGCGCGGATCGTCGACGCCGCCGAGGCGTTGCACGGCAGCCTCGGCCCCTCCCGCACCAGCATCTCCGCAGTCGCCAAGCGGGCCGGCGTCACCAGGGCGACGGTCTACCGGCACTTCCCCGACGACGAGTCACTGTTCCTGGCCTGCTCGAGCCAGTGGCTGGAACGGCAGCCGGTTCCGGACCCGAACACCTGGACGTCGTACGACGAACCGACTGCTCGGCTGCGCGCCGCTCTGACCGAAATCTACCGCTACTACCGCGCCGGCGAGCCGATGATCACGCTCGTCCAACGGGACGCCGACGCCGTGCCAGAACGCGTCAGGCAGGGCCGTCTGGAGCAGGAGCAGCAGTGGATCGGCACCCTGCTGCAGCCGTTCCCGGGCCGACGCAGGAAGACGCTCCGGGCGGCCGTCGCGCACGCGGGAGCGTTCACCACCTGGCGGTCGCTGTGCGTCGTGGAGGGCCTGTCGGACAGGGCGGCGGCCGACCTGATGGTCGGCATGGTCACTGCGGCGAGCTGACCCCGTTGAGCAACGCCTCCATGGCCGCCACCTGGTCCTCGACGGGCCACTCGAGGGTCGCGTCGCCGACGGTCAGCTCGGTCATCGTCCAGCCCGGCACCTCGGCCGGGCGGCACCAACCGAGCAGGGCCACCTTGTCGCTCTCCATGGCGGCCACGTTGGCGTCCTGCAGCGCATCGACCGGCGCGTCGACGAAGAGCCGAAAGGCGTTGGTGTGCGGGGGCTGCGGATGCACACGGACCCCGTCGAGCGTGTCGAGCCCGGCGGCCAGCTCACGCGCCCGGTCGACGTACTCCTGCATGCGCGGCAGTCTCGTCGCGAGCCCGTGCCGCGCCGAGACCGCGTAGGGCAGCAGCGTGAACAGAGTGCCGCCGTGCCGGGTCCGCCACCTGCGCGCCTCGGCCACCAGGTCGGCCGAGCCGGCGAGCGCGGCCCCCGCCATCCCGCCGAGACCCTTGTAGAACGAGACGTACACCGAGTCCGCAAGGGCGGCGATCTCCGCGTACGGACGGCCGTAGAACGGCTGGCTCTCCCACAGCCGCGCGCCGTCCAGGTGCAGCGGCAGTCCGCGCTCCCGGGCGCGCTCGCTGACGGCGACGAGCTCTCCCCAGCTCGGCAGCAGGTACCCGGCATCGCGCAGCGGCAGCTCGATGCTCACCGCGGCCAGCGGGCCGGCCAGTGCGTCCAGGTCGGCCACCGTCGCCGGTCGTGGCTCGTCGGTGAGGTGCTCCACCCTGAGCCGGTGCAGCTGCGCGAGCGCGTCCAGCTCGTGCAGCACGAAGTGCGAGAGCCCATGCACCGCAACGGCATCGGTCACCGACCGCTCCACCCACGAGCGCAGCGCGGCCTGCTGCGCCATCACGCCGCTCGGCATGAACGCGGCGTCCTCCTTGCCGAGCAGCTCGGCCACCTCCCGCTCGAGCGCCGCGACCTCGCCCTTGGCGCCGTACCGGTCGGTCTCCTCCTCGGTCGCCGCGTCCGCCGTGGCCCGCAGCCAGTCGGCGGGCGCGATGTCGCCGTGGCCGGTCAGCCACCTGGTGCAGCCCCGTCTGGCGGCGGTACGGCGTTCGGCGCGGTCCTCGTCCTGGGTCGTCATGGGCACCAACATAGAGGCGACGTGAGAGCGTTTCGTCATGACAGCGATCGACCCGACCGGCAAGCTGACGGGCTCGCTTCTGGAGCGCGGACTCGTGGTGGAGCCAGTGCAGCGCCTCGAAGCTGGTGGCTCCTCGCTCCGGCGCTGAGTATGTCGGGTAGAACGCTGCTGCCGAGTCCGATGCGGTTGACGATCAGGTCCCCGATCGTCAAGCTTCCCGCACCAGCGGCGTTGATCTCGTCGGTGGGCATCCCGGGGAGAGTAGCCACCCTGTGCGGGCCAACGCATCGGTCGAACAGCCAACACCGCCGACGGGCAGTACCTGCTAGCTTCAAGTGCCATGGGTGCTGTCTAGCATCGCTCCTATGACGATCCAGCTTCCCGACGAAACCCTGCCGCTCACCGGAGGCGGCCGGATGCCGCTGCTCGGGTTCGGCACGTGGCAGATCAAGGGCAAGGACGCCGTACGCGCCACCTCGGCCGCGCTCGAGGTCGGCTACCGCCACGTTGACACCGCCACGGTGTACGGCAACGAGGACGAGGTCGGCCGCGCCCTGAAGGACAGCGGAGTAGCGCGGGATGACGTCTTCGTGACCACCAAGTGCCCGCCCGACCGTGCCGGCCGCGAGCTGGACACCCTTCGCGAGAGCCTCGACCTGCTGGGCACCGACCACGTGGACCTCTGGCTGATCCACTGGCCCGAGGAGGGCACCGACCACGTGGGAATGTGGCACTCGTTTGTTGAGGCGCGCGAGTCCGGTCTGGCTCGGGCCATCGGGGTGAGCAACTTCGATGCCGCGCTCATCGACGAGGTAACGACAGCCACCGGCGTGGCGCCGGCGGTGAACCAGATCGAGTGGAGCCCCCTGCTGTACGACGCGGCGACGGTCGCCGAGCACCGCGAACGCGGCGTCGCGCTGGAGGGCTACAGCGCCCTGCGTGGCGGCACCCTCGACCACCCCACGATCGTCGGCATCGCCGAGCGGATCGACCGGACCCCGGCCCAGGTCATCATCCGCTGGCACCTGCAGCACGGAGTGGTCGTGATCCCGAAGTCGGTCCACGAGGACCGCATCCGGTCCAACGCTGATGTCGGCGGCTTCACGCTGACCGACGGCGAGATGGAGGCGCTCGACGCCCTCGGCCGGCAGTGACCGACCCGACGCAGAGGCGAGTCTGCTGCGGCCCTAGCTGACGCCGGCGGCCAAGTCTCGATAGGCCGGCAGGAGCTCGCCCCATCGCGCCTCCGCGTCGCCCCGCTCCCGACCGGCAAGGTGAGCGGCGAGATCCTCGACATGCACCTGGCTCCCCGCCCCGTAGGCGGCGAGATGGTCCAGGGGCATGCCCCGCTCCTCCCACACCAGGATCGTCTGGTCACCGTCGGCAGCCAGCTCCACCTCGATGATGCCCTGCTCGGGCTGGCCTGGTCGGGGGTCGGCGTCGCGCATCGCAAGCAGCAGCCGCTGCGGGGGCTCGCACGTCTCCACGCGCCCCGCACCCTCCCACCCGTCGAAGAACCGGGCGCGGAAACTCACCGCCGAGGCACAGGTCGCCCTCGATCTCGCCGAGCCAGCGGACGAGGCGGCGGGGATCGGTGAGCGCCGACCACAGGTCATCGACGTCGGTGTCGAACCAGTCTTCCATCCGCACGACGCCCTTGCCGTCCGCCGATCGCAGACTGCCCAGGATGCGGCGGCCTCCAGGTGCGCTGCTGGTCATCTGGTCCTCCTTCGTTCGGGCTTTCCGCGGGCCACCTCGGTGTGCAGGGCGTCCAGCCGCTGCTCCCACAGCGCCCGGTACCGGTCCAGCCACTCATCGACCTCGGCGAGCGGCTCGGGGCGAAGACCGTAGATGCGCCGCTGCGCCTCTTGGCGAACCTCGACCAGCCCCGCCTCCCGCAGCACCCGGAGGTGCCGGGACACCCCGGGACGGGCGATGGGCAGCAGCGCCGCCAGCTCCCCCGCCGTCGCCGGCCCGGCGGCCAACGCCTCCAGCACCGTCCGCCGGCTCTCGTCCGCCAGCGCCCGCAGAACTGCGTCCACAGCAGGAATGTAACGAGATGGTTACGTAACGGTCAAGGTACATAACCGCACTGGCCTAGTCCTGGACCGCCTTGGCGATCGTGACGCAGCGGGTGATCCACTCACGGTCCTCCGCGTCCAGCGACCGACGTCCACGCTCGGCGTCCTGGACGGTCCACAGCGCGTTGTCGATCTCGCGCACGACCACCCAGTCCCGGGCCCGGTCCTCGTCGAGCTCGGCGGCGTCCACCAGCAGGAAGAACCGCCGACGGACCTCCTCCCGGACGTCGCCGGACGCGACGGCCTCCTCCCAGCGGTTCCAGAGGATCGGTGCCACCTCGTAGTGCGGGTCGCCCGACATCGGCTTGGGGTCGATGACCAGCCACGGTTCCCGGTCACCGGCGAGGACGTTCTCGTAGTGCAGATCGCCGTGGATCATCGTGCCCACCGAGCCGGGATCGGCGACGAAGTCGCGGCTGAGCGCGATGGCCTGCTCGACCAGCCGGCGCGGGATCGGCGCGTCGCGAGCCAGCTTCGAGAGCCCGTCGGCCCAGCGGCCGACGAAGCCGGTCAGCGGTCGCAGCTGCGGCGGCGCCGGGACGTGGATGCGCCGGTAGAGACCGGCCACCACCTCACAGGCCTGGTCGACCGGCAGGCACCGCAGGTCCTCGTCGGCGTGCAGCCGCTCCAGCAGCATCACGTGCCGGCGCGGGTCGGCGCGATACAGGCGCACCATCCCGTTCCCCCGCAACGCCTCCAGGGCGAGGTGCTCGTGCTCCTCCTCGTCATGGGGCCAGGAGAGCTTGAGCATGGCCGGCCGACCGCTCGTCGTACGCACGGGTACGACGAGCGCGCAGAACCCGTGCCGCGGAGCACCGTCGTAGGTCAGCTCCCACTCCTCGACGACGTCGCGGACCAGCCGCGGCAGCGCGTCCAGCCAGGGTTGCCAGCCCTCGTCGCGGTCGCCGGAAGCCAGCAGCCCGGCCGGGACCTCGAACGGGATCCGCCCGCCGGTCGAAGGGCCCAAGGTCTACTTCTTGCCGCCGCCGGCGTCGGAGGACAGCGCGGCGATGAAGGCCTCCTGGGGCACCTCGACCCGGCCGACCATCTTCATCCGCTTCTTGCCCTCCTTCTGCTTCTCCAGCAGCTTGCGCTTCCGGCTGATGTCACCGCCGTAGCACTTGGCGAGCACGTCCTTGCGGATCGCCCGGATCGTCTCCCGCGCGATGATCCGCGAGCCGATGGCGGCCTGGATCGGCACCTCGAACTGCTGGCGCGGGATCAGCTCCTTGAGCTTGCCGGCCAGCGCGACGCCGTAGGAGTAGGCGGCGTCGCGGTGCACGATCGCGCTGAACGCGTCCACGGTGTCCCCGTGCAGCAGGATGTCGACCTTGACCAGCTCGGCGGTCTGCTCCCCGGTCGGCTCGTAGTCCAGCGACGCATAGCCCTTGGTGCGCGACTTCAGCTGGTCGAAGAAGTCGAAGACGATCTCCGCCAGCGGCAGCGAGTAGCGCAGCTCGACCCGGTCCTCCGACAGGTAGTCCATGCCCTGCAGCTGGCCGCGCTTGGACTGGCAGAGCTCCATGATCGCGCCGATGTAGTCGCTGGGCGACAAGATGGTGGCGCGTACGACGGGCTCGCGGACCTCCGCGATCTTCCCCTCGGGGAACTCCGAGGGGTTGGTGACCTCGTGCTCGCTGCCGTCCTCCATGGTCACCTGGTAGACCACGTTGGGCGCGGTGGAGATCAGGTCCAGATCGAACTCGCGCTCGAGCCTTTCGCGGACGATCTCCATGTGCAGCAGGCCGAGGAAGCCGCAGCGGAACCCGAAGCCGAGCGCGCCGGAGGTCTCCGGCTCGTAGGACAGCGCGGCGTCGTTGAGCTGCAGCTTGTCCAGGGCGTCGCGCAGGTTCGGGTAGTCGTCGCCGTCGATCGGGTACAGCCCGGAGAAGACCATCGGGTGCGGGTGCTGGTAGCCGCCCAGCGGGGTGGTCGCCCCGTCGTGCTGGGCGGTCACCGTGTCGCCGACCCGGGACTGCCGGACGTCCTTGACCCCGGTGATCAGGTAGCCCACCTCGCCGACCCCGAGGTCGGTGGTCTTGGTCGGCTCCGGGGAGATCACGCCCACCTCGAGCATCTCGTGCACCGCGCCGGTGGACATCATCTTGATCCGGTCCCGGTGGGTGAGCTTGCCGTCCACCACACGGACGTAGGTGACCACGCCGCGGTAGGTGTCGTAGACGGAGTCGAAGATCAGCGCGCGCGGCGGCGCGTCCGGGTCGCCGACCGGTGGCGGGGTCTGTGCGACGATCTCGTTGAGCAGCTCCTCGACGCCGTCCCCGGTCTTCGCCGAGACCTGCAGCACCTCGGACACGTCGCAGCCGATGATGTGCGCCAGCTCGGCGGAGTACTTCTCCGGCTGGGCCGAAGGCAGGTCGATCTTGTTCAGCACCGGGATGATGTGCAGGTCCGCGCCGAGCGCGAGGTAGAGGTTGGCCAGCGTCTGCGCCTCGATGCCCTGCGCGGCGTCGACGAGCAGGACCGCGGCCTCGCAGGCGGCCAGCGAGCGCGACACCTCGTAGGTGAAGTCCACGTGGCCCGGGGTGTCGATCATGTTCAGCACGAACCGGCGTCCGTCGTACTCCCCCGCCGTGACCGTCCACGGCATCCGCACCGCCTGGGACTTGATGGTGATGCCGCGCTCGCGCTCGATGTCCATCCGATCCAGGTACTGCGCCCGCGCCGACCGCTCGTCGACGACCCCGGTCAGCTGCAGCATCCGGTCGGCCAGCGTGGACTTGCCGTGGTCGATGTGCGCGATGATGCAGAAGTTCCTGATGATCGCGGGATCGGTGCGTCCCGGCTGCGCCACTTTGGGGCGGGCGCCGGGGGTGTTCTGCGCTGGAACTTTCTGGGGCACGGACTTCTTCCGGTGTCGACGTCGTCGGGGCCTACCGATGTCGGTACGGCAACCGCGACGCATAGGTCGCGTTATCGACACGATATCGGTTCGGCGGGAGTGGGACCGTGGCCGGAGAGGGGCCGACCGGGACAATGGCGACATGACCCAGGGCAGCCCGTCCCCGCCACGCGGCGTGTCGCTGTCGGCCGGGCCGCTGCCCGACCCCGGCGACCTGTCACGGCCGCGCGACCCCGCCGCCGCGCCGCAGGTCCCGCACGGGCTGACCGCCCGCCGGCTCGAGTGGGTGCACCTGCCGCCCGTCGTACGCCGCCTCGTCGAGCAGCGCCTCGGCTGCCGCGTCGTGCGCGCCGAGTCCGCCGGCGGCGGGTACACCTCCGGCTTCGCCTCCGTGCTCACCGGCGAGGCCGGCAGCCGCATCTTCGTCAAGGCGGCCAGCCGGAAGGCGCAGGCGGCAGCCGCGGCCGCGTACGCCGAGGAGGCCCGCAAGCTCCGCGCGCTGCCGCTCGGTCTGCCGGTCCCCCGGCTGCTGTGGGTCCACCAGGACGACCTGTGGGTGGTCCTCGGGCTGGAGTACGTCGACGGGCAGGCGCCGGTCCGGCCCTGGCGGGCGGACGAACTCGGCCGGTGCCTGGACGTGCTGGAGAGCCTGGGCGGCACGCTCACCCCGCCCCCGCCGACCGTGAAGCTGCGCCCGCTCAGCGCGCCGGAGGAGTTCGGCGAGATGCGCGACAGCTGGGAGCAGGTGCGCGCGCTGACCCCGGACTGGCCGCACCTGGACGAGGCGGCCGCGCTCGCCGACCGCTACGAGCAGGCGCTGCAGGGCACCACGCTGGTGCACACCGACGCCCGCGACGACAACTTCATCCTCGGACCGGCGGGCGCGGTGCTCTGCGACTGGAACTGGCCGGCGCTGGGACCGGCCTGGGTAGACACCGTGCTGCTGCTGATCTCCGCGTTCGGCGACGGGGTCGACGCGGACGCGCTGCTCGCCGAGCGGCCGCTGACCCAGGACGCGGACCCCAAGGACGTGGACACGCTGCTGGCCCTGGTGTGCGGGTACTTCCTGCAGCACCGCCACGACCCGCCGCGCACCGCCTCGCCCTACATCCGGGTGCACCAGGCGTGGTACGCCGACGCGACCTGGGCCTGGCTGGCCCACCGCCGCGGATGGGCGTGAGCCGATTTGGGCGCCCTCCCGGCCCGCTGGTATCGTTGCTCTCCGCGTGTCCGGACCCGTGCCCGGTCACGACCCCGAACCGATTCCGAGAGACACAGTCGAGGCTTGCCCAGTGGCGAACATCAAGTCCCAGATCAAGCGCAACCGGCAGAACGACGCTGCGCACGAGCGCAACAAGTCGGTGAAGTCCGCGCTGAAGACGGCGATCCGCAGGTTCCGCGAGGCCGCCGACGCTGGTGACGCCGAGCACGCCCGCGAGCTCGCCAAGGCCGCCAACCGCAGGCTGGACAAGGCAGTCTCGGCCGGCGTGATCCACAAGAACCAGGCCGCGAACAAGAAGTCGGCGGTCTCCCGGCGCGCCGCCGGGCTCTGACGCTCTAGCTCCTCGAAGGCGCCGTCTCCGCTCGGAGGCGGCGCCTTTGCGCACCCTTCAGCGGCTGGTGCGCGCCCCGGTCACGGTGAGCACCATCCGCTCCAGGGAGTACGACGGGTCGCTGGCGGCACCCTTCACGTCCGCATCGGCCTGCGCCACAGCGCGGATCGCCCGGGCAAGACCCG
>DASSKO010000113.1:0-20457 GCA_035690425.1 Nocardioidaceae bacterium | reverse complement strand
CGGCTACGGTCTCCGGCGCGTCCGCGTCGTCCGCGGGCAGCTCGTCGAACAGCCGGTCCGGGTAGGGCTGCAGCCACAGCACCTCGCCGCCGGTCGCGGGCTCCGGGCGGCGCTTGGCTAGCAGGTCCAGGCAGGCGTTGGTGGCGATCCGGTACAGCCAGGCCCGGAACGTCGACCGCCCCGCGAAGGTCTCCCGCCGCCGCCAGGCACGGAGGAACGTCTCCTGCACCGTGTCCTCGGCGTCCTCGAACGACCCGAGCATCCGGTAGCAGTGCACGTGCAGCTCTCGCCGGTGCCGCTCCGCCAGCCCCGAGAACGCCGGCTCGTCGAGCTCGCCCAGACCGCTCACGCCCAGCTCCTCCAGTCGTGTGTCCGCACTCATCACGTCATCCTTCCGTCTTTCGTGTCCCGTCGTAGGTGTGACGGGTGCGGGCCCGACAACTCATCACTAGGGTCGGCATGGCGCGTGCCGGCCGACCCCCAGTGGGTGGCCCATTCCGTTACGGATCCGCCTTTGATACAACGACTGTGCGCATCGTGGCTAGATCCGGATGCTCCCGGATGAAGGTGGAGTCAGCCGTGCCTCAGACGTCGGACGCCGTGATGCTTCACGGGAGGTTAGTCGGACGTGATCGCGCTCGACGGTTCGTGCTCGCTTGCCCAGTTGGTGAGGCACTGGAGTGCTTGAGCCGACGTCGTAGCGCGGGTCCGCGGCAGAAGCAGGGTTACGGAGGTCACGCCAACAGCCCTCAGGTCGCAGCGAGCCGCCAAGACCTGAGCATCCGTACGGACCTCAGGCCGAGTACGGGCGGCCCTAAACTCAAGCCGTGAAGGCGCTCTCTATCGCCGGCATCGTCCTCGTCTCGGTCGCGATCGGGACCTGCCTGCTTCTCGGGACATTCGGGTGGTTCGCGGTGGGGTTCAGCATGATGACCGACTGCACCAACAACTACAACTGCACCGCGACGAGTTGCACGCCCTGCGCGACGACAGGGCGCTGGATCAACGCCGGTGGGATCGCCCAGTGGGTGCTGGCTGGCATGGGGGTCGTGGTGTTGAGGACGGGGATGCGTGCCAAGCAGCGCGCCTACCTGGTGGGCGGCGGAGGCATGTTGCTGGCGATGTCCGTGCTGACGATCGCCGGCACCACCTGGTTGGCGCAGGAGTCCTACTGTCAGCCGGGCACGCCGGGATACATCAGCAGCTACTGCTCCACCGCTGACTGAGGCATTGACAGGAGCGCGGACAACGGCATGAGACCGACCGATGACGCGTGGCGGTTCGGTGACGACTGCTCCGGCGCGGCGTCCCGGAAGCCGAAGGCGACGGCCCGTGGTCAGCGTACGTACAGCCGTTCGAACGTTCCGGAAGACCAGTCCGGCAAGCTCCCGGTGATGGTGCCCTATTCGGACGACACCACCGCGGTGGGAAAGCGGTCGGACGCAGGTTGCCCTGCGAAACGCGACCTGGCCAGCACAGACGGGCAACATCGGACCGATCCAGCGATGCTCCACGCGTAAGGGGTGTTGGTTCGACTCCGACAGGCGGCCAGCAAACTCCCAGGTCATAAGGACTTCCTCGCCGTCCTGTGGTTCTGCCGTCAGCACGGTCGCCGGAGAATGCCCCGTCAACACCGCTGGCGGCCTTCCATAGGTTGTGGTCGACCAAGCGGACCCAGACGTCGTCACCGCCGCAGACGCGTGGCCGAGGGCCGGCAGACCGGCCTTCCTGCGCCGGCCCGACCTTCCTGCACCGGGCGGGCTCCGCAAACTAGGCAAAACGGACAAAACCGGGTGTCGCTGCCGCCGGAAGGTCGTTGCGCCGCAGGAAGGCGCGCCGCACTGAATGACGAGACGCCGCACTGAATGACGAGACGCCGCGCTGGCGATGAGCGCCGCCGACGCGTGGCCGGGGGGAGCGTTGTACGCGCTGGCGAGGGCAGCTACACGGGGCGCCGCTCCTCGCCGAGATCGCGCATCACGTCAGAACAGGTACGGCCAGGCTACGGCTGGCGGGATCAGGCCGAGCAGCAGCCACGGCGACAGCACGCAGCGTCGATGAATGACCAACGTACCGGCCAAGGTCAGCATGCCGACGACGCCCGACATCACCCACATGCCGATGGCGTTCCCGCGCCAGCCACCTTCATCGCCCATCCACACACTGACCAAAGCCAACGGCACGGCCATACCGAAGCCGACGACCCAAAGGACCATGGACGCCACCCACTGCTGAACCTTCGTGATCTCCATGATCGCCCCGGACCTCTGTCGCAACCAATTGCCGTTTCAACTAACTCGAAGTTATCACGCGATTCGTATCTGCACTGTGTGATCTTCCGCGCAGACGCACGCGGGGTTGGAGGTGCGACACACCACCCGTCAGGACAGTGGGATCGTTAGGTTAGGCTGCCCTAACCACCTGACGAACCAACACCCGAAGGTAGGACCGCACATGGCTCGCTTCCGCATCCTGGCCGCGCTGGGCGCCGCCGCCCTGACCCTGACGGGTTGCGCCACTGGATCGACCACCGAGGGGTCGGACACTCAGATCGCCAACACCAGCGCGGACGCAGACGCGTACCCGGTCACGATCGAGCACGCATTCGGTGAGACGACGATCGAGGAGCAGCCGAAGCGGGTCGCCACCCTTGGCTGGACCGACCAGGACCACGTGCTCGCCCTCGGCGTGGCTCCGGTCGGCGCCACGAAGCTCACCTGGGGCGGCAACGACGCCGGGTCGTCGGACTGGTTCGACGCGGAGCTCGAGCGGGCCGGCCTGGAGCCACCCACCCGCTACGACGACGCCGACGGCGCACCGGTGGTGGAGATCGCGAAGCTCCACCCGGACCTGATTCTCGCGACCAACTCCGGCATCACCGAGAAGGAGTACAAGAAGCTCAGCGAGCTTGCGCCGGTCGTCGCCTACCCCGAGGCGCCCTGGGTCACCCCGTGGCAGACGTCGCTGGAGATGATCGGCAAGGCACTGGGTCGCAGTGACGTCGCCGAGAAGGTCGCCGACGAGACGCAGCAGGTGATCGACCACGCGAAGGCGGAGTACCCGCAGCTCGAGGGCAAGTCGCTGATCTTCGCCTACCTCACCACGGCCGACATGTCCTCGATCGGGATCTACGGGCCGGAGGACCCGCGGGTGTCGTTCATGCACGACCTCGGGCTCGTGGACGCGCCGTCGGTCGCAAAGGCGGTCGAACCGGGTGAGTTCTACGGCACGGTGTCGGCCGAGCGCGCCACCGAGCTCGAGTCCGACGTACTGCTCACGTGGTCGGAGAGCCCGGGCGACATGAAGACCTTCAGCCAGCACAGCCTGATCGGACAGATCCCGGCCATCGCGAACGGGAATGCGTACGCCGAGGCGGACAAGCACGTCAGCCTTGCTGTCACCAACCCGACGCCGCTGTCGATCCCCTACATCATCGACCACTTCGTGCCTCACGTCGCCGAGGCCGCAGCCGGCTCGTGACGGTCACGGCAAGCCGTGAGACCGCCCGGGTGGCCCCGCCCGGGCGGACCGGTACGCCGATCGCGCTCACGATTCTGGTGGTGGCCGCGGTCTGCGTGATCTCCGGATCCGTCCTCGTCGGTGCGCGGGCCGTGTCGTTGTCGGCGCTGTACGACTTCGGCGACCCGCTGCACGTCATCTACCAGGCCCGGCTGGAGCGGACCGTGCTGGCGCTCGCGGTCGGAGGCGCTCTCGGCCTCGCCGGCGCCTGCATGCAGGGGCTGACCCGCAACCCGCTGGCGGACCCCGGCATCCTCGGCATCAACGCCGGTGCCAGCTTCGCCATGGTGCTCGGCATCTCCTACCTCGGCATCTCCGGGCTGCAGGACTACCTGTGGCTGGCGTTCGTCGGCGCAGCGGTGGCTGCCGTAGCGGTGCAGGCGATCGCCTCGATGGGGCGTGACGGCGCGTCCCCGATGAAGCTCGCCATCGCCGGCGCGGCACTGACCGCCGCGGTGAGCAGCTGGACCTCCGGTGTGCTCCTGATCGACCGCAAGACGATGGAGACGTTCCGGATGTGGCAGGTCGGCACCGTCGGCGGCCGCGGGTTCGACGTGCTGCTGACCGGACTCCCGTTCCTGGCGGCCGGTGCCGTGCTGGCTCTCGTCGGGGCTCGCCTGCTCAACACGCTGGCGCTCGGAGACGACCTGGCCCGGGTGCTGGGCCGGCGCACGAGGGTGGACCGGTTGTCGCTGGGCGTGGCCATAGTGCTGCTGGCGGGTGCCGCGACCGCACTGGCCGGGCCGATCGCCTTCGTCGGACTGATCGTCCCGCACGGCGTGCGCGCGCTGGTGGGATCGGACTATGCCCGCATCCTGCCGTTCAGTGCCGCCTTCGGCGGTCTGCTGACTGTGCTCGCGGACACCGTGGGCAGGATCGTGCTGCCACCGGCAGAGGTGCAGGTGGGGATTATGACGGCAGTCGTCGGCGTCCCGGTGTTCCTCTACCTCATCCGGCGCGGACGGATGCAAGGACTGTGATGGCCGTGGTCGACCAAGCCGTGGCCGTAGCGTCGACCGGCTCGGCCACCGAACGGGTACGGCGGGCCCGCCGCGGTCCACTTCGCCGCCGGCGGTTGATGGTAACGGCGCTGTGTCTGGTCCTGCTGCTGGTGTTCGCCGCGCGGGTGCTCCTCGGGGACTTCACGTTCACGGTCCCCGACTTCTTCCGGATCCTGTTCGGCGCGGAGATCCCGGGTGCGTCGTACATCCTGATGGAGAACAAGCTGCCGCGTGCCGTTCTCGCGGTCCTGGTGGGGCTCGCGTTCGGCGCGGGCGGTGCCATCTTCCAGACCACCCTGCGTAACCCCCTCGCCAGCCCTGACATCATCGGCGTAAGCGTCGGAGCCAGTGCCGCGGCGGTGGTCACGATCGTGATCTTCGGGGCCGGCGGCGTGGCGGTTTCCGTGGCCGCGGTCGTGGGTGCGATCGGGATCGCTGTGCTGGTCAGGTTGGTCGCGGGGCCGGCCACCGGTTATCGGCTGGTGCTGGTTGGCGTCGGGGTGGCCGCCGCCCTGCAGTCGGTGATCCAGTATGTCTTCACCCGCGCCGACGAGTACGACGCCCAGCTTGTGCTGCGCTGGCTGACCGGAAGTGTGAGCGGCGCGGCCTGGCCCACCGTTCGTCTGCTGACGCTGATTCTGGCGGCGCTGCTGCCGGTGCTGGTGTGGCTGTCCCGCTCCCTGCGCATCACCGAGCTCGGCCACGACGCCGCACACGGCCTCGGTGTGCCGCGTAGCCGCACCGACGCACTGCTGCTGCTGGCCGTCGTACTCACCGCGTGTGGGGTCGCGGCGGCCGGCCCAGTCGCCTTCGTGGCGTTCTTGGCGGGGCCGATCGCCCGCGCACTCAACGGCGGCCGCGCCACCTTGGTGGGCGCGGGGCTGACCGGCGCAATCATCGTGGTGGGCGCCGACTACATCGCCGACTACCTGCTTGCCGACATCAACTTCCCCGTGGGCGTTGTCACCGGTGCCCTCGGGGCACCGTTTCTGCTCTGGCTGCTTGCGAGCGGCCGCGCCGGAAGGAGGGCGCAATGACCGCCTGGGCCTCAGCAAGTGCCACCGACCAGGTCAACTCGACCACCGACGTGCCTCCCGTGCCGTCTGGCGACAGGCCCGCGCGGCTGGTCGCCGACGCGGTCAGTATCGGGTACGGGGATCGTGTCGTCGTCGAGGAACTGAGTGTTCGCATTCCCGATCACAAGGTCACGGTGATCGTGGGAGCGAACGCGTGCGGAAAGTCGACCCTGCTGCGCGGAATGTCCCGTCTGCTCAATCCCAGCACAGGATCGGTGTTGCTCGACGGCACCGCCATTCACCGGATGTCGACCAAGGCGGTTGCCCGAACGCTCGGTCTGCTGCCGCAGGCACCGGTGACGCCCGAGGGAGTGACCGTCGTCGACCTCGTCTCCCGCGGGCGGCATCCGCATCAGGGGATGATCCGCCGGTGGACTCCCGAGGACGAGCGAGCCGTGACCGAGGCGCTCGCGCTGACCGACACCGTCGACCTCGCCGACCGCGTCGTCGACGAGCTCTCCGGCGGACAACGGCAACGCGTCTGGATCGCGTTGGCCCTGGCTCAGGGCACTGACCTGCTGCTCCTCGACGAACCCACGACCTACCTCGATGTGTCCCACCAGATCGAGATGCTCGACCTGCTCACCGACCTGAACCAGACCCGCGGCACCACCGTGCTGATGGTGCTGCACGACCTGAACCTGTCCGCCCGGTACGCCGACCACCTCGTCGCGCTCCATGGCGGTCGGGTGGTCGCCGAGGGCACCCCCGCTGAGGTGGTCACCGAGCGCAACGTCCGGGACGTCTTCGGCCTGGACAGTCGGGTGGTGACCGATCCGGTATCGCACACGCCGCTGGTCGTGCCGATCGGCCGCCACCACCACAGGGAGACCCGATGACCGTCACCACGGCGCACAACCTGCCGATGATCCTGACCGAGGCCCAGGCGGTAGGTGTCGAACGCATCTCACCGACGTTCGTGCGGGTCGAGCTGGCCAGCCCGGCCCTCGCCGACTTCGGCGTCGACGGCAAGCTGTACGACCAGCGCGTCAAGCTGATCTTCCCCAACGAGTCCGGCAACCTGCCGTCGTTCGACGGTGCGGACGAGTCCTGGTACTCCACCTGGCTCGACATCCCCGTCGAGCAGCGAGGCCATATGCGGACCTACACCGCCCGCGACGTCCGTGGCTACGGTGCGGAGACCCGGCTGGTCGTCGACTTCGTACTGCACGTCGAGGACGGCGAGTCCGGGCCCGGCTCGTCATGGGCAGCGACCGCGACGTCTGGCGACCGGCTGTTGGTGGTCGGCCCCAAGCGCGGCACGCTCTTCGGCGGCATCGAGTTCGCCCCCGGCACTGCGCGAGAGCTGCTCCTTGTCGGAGACGAGACGGCGGTGCCGGCGGTCTGCAGCATCCTCGCCGACCTCGACGCCGACGCACGCGGGACCGCGCTCCTGGAGGTGCCCCGCTCCGACGACGTGATGGACGTAGCCGCCCCTGAAGGCGTCGACGTCGTCTGGTTGCCGCGCGAAGGCGCCGGACACGGCGTACGCCAGATAGCGGCGGTCCGGCAGCACCTCGGACTCGCGCCGGCGATGGAATCGGTCGATGAGCCATTCGTGGAGCCACAACTATGGGAAACCCCGGCCTACTCCTCCTCTGGCGAGGAGGTCGCCGGATCCACGCCGACAGACCGGGATATGCCGGGCCTGTACGCGTGGATAGCAGGGGAGTCGAAGGTGGTTACCCACCTGCGCCGCTGTCTGGTCAACGAGCTCGGAGTCGATCGTTCCCAGGTCGCGTTCATGGGCTACTGGCGGCACGGCGTCGCCATGCGGTCCTGACCGCGCCGACCACCTGGCACTGGTGGGGGACGTCGGCTGTGAGCCCCCGGGTAGGGGCAAATGTGCGATCTCGGCGCGACGGGGGCTCGATGTCGCCTACTGGTCTTCCGGCGGCACGTCCGGGTCGGCTCCGACGAGGCAGTTGACGGTCTCCTCGGACTCGGCGTTGATGTCGTCGTCGGCCGGCGGCTCGCTGATGCCGTAGAGGAGCTTGGCGCGGGCCTCGATGCTGCCGAGCAGCGCATTGCCGAGCTCCAGGCCGGCCTCGGCCCGCTCGAAGCTCTGCTCGGTGAGGTACTGCCTAGCCAGGCGCTCTTCTCCCGCGTCGTAGAGCGTCATCGCGGTCGTCTCGACGGACTGGCGAGCCTGCAGCTCCTCGTGCTCGAACGCGTCGAGCGCCTCGGTGACCTCGGGCAGGAACTTCTCCGGGTGGGCGCAGGTGTGGTACATCAGCCGCTTGAACGTCCGCCCGGCGAACTCGGTCGCCTCCTGGTCCTGGTACTTCGTGTCGAGGAACGTGGATGCGGCTTCCTTGGTCAGGTAGCGGTGCTGGCCGTACTCCGGTGGCACGTCCTGCACGCCCATCCGCCACGGGATGAACGGCGCCGTGATGGAGCCGGTGGGCGCGACCCACAAGGTCGCGAGGTCGGGGTGCGGGAGATCGTCGCGCAGACGCACGACCTGCCCGTAGCCGGACTCGTCGTCGACGAACCGCTTGTCGCCGATGATCGTCATCATGTCGGCCACGGTCACGTCAGGTGCGAGGTCGAGCAGCTCCTCCTCCAACTCTGCCTGGGACAGGTACTTCGCCCCCGATCGGAGCTCGAGGCTCTGATCGCCGTACACCTCGTGGAAGTTGAACGGCTCGCCGCTGTCGGGGTCGTACCAGCCCTGCTTCTCCGCGAACGAGAACAGGTTGTCCGAGCCCATGAAGTCGCGGCTTCGCTGATAGTCGTCGGGCATCTCACCGATGTAGCCCGGGTACGACACGCGCACCTCGTCGGGGCCCAGCCGTTCGGCCGCCCAGATGCCCTCGCCGCCGGCGGCCTGGATCATCACCCAGCCCTCGTTCTTGTCCGCGATCAGGTGCGAGTTGCCGCCGTAGGTGGAGTAGCCGTACCGGTCGATCAGCCGGCCGATGATCCGCACCGCGTGCCGAGCCGACCGTGCCCGCTCCAGCGCGATGCGAGCAAGGTCGGAGTACTGAGGCCCCGTCTGTGGCGTCGGAGTGCGCTCGATCAGCTCGGTCCGGGAGGGCGACCAGATGTCGCGGATCGCGACGCCCTTCTCGTTGAGGCCACCGTTCGTCAACGGCGTCGGGAAGCCCGCGAAGTCGGAGTAGTTCATCGTGATGTACTTGAAGGTCCGGCGCACCTGCGGGATCTCGATGAGCTTCCCGGGGATCGTGGCCTCCTCCGTGACCCCGACCTCGATGGTCTCGTCCGGGCCGTGCTTCGCGCGCGGGATGATCTCGAGCCAGTGGCTGGAGACCTCTTCGCCACTGCCGGCGAGCAGGGTGTCACCGCTCTTCGTGAGGTTCTTGCCGACGTACAGGCCATAGCTCTTGGACGGTGCGGGCGCCTTCGCGGCCGCGGACGATCCCGCCGCGACCTGCCTCGCGTTGGCGGAGGAGCCGGCGTCGGCCGACGCAGCCGTGCCGACAGGTGCCTCGTCTCCGAGCGTGTAACCCAGCGCCGCTCCGGAAGCTGCCAAGCACAGCCCCGTGCCGGTGGCAACTACCCTTGTCGACCATCGCATGTGACTGCGCCCCCTCTGGTTGTGGCCGTGCTCTGCTGGGTCTGCCGGTACCCTCCGTGTCGTTCTCGTAACATCGCAATATCGTTTGCATACAGCATGCATCGGGTAAGCCCCTCGCGTCACCCACCCGGCCGACGATGGAGTGCCCTGATGCCAAAGACTGACCGCATTGGCCAGCCGTGGGGTTCCCGCACCCCGTACGGGCCCGGTGAGACGTGGCCGACTCGGGTCGACAGCTATCTCGAGGAGGGCGTCACCGTCGACGACGTGGACCGGTGGGTGCAGTCCGCGACGATTCTGCACTCCAACGGAGACGGGATGGACATCGCTGTCAAGGACGGCCGGATGGTCGGCGTCCGCGGCCGAGAGGTCGACCGGGTCAACCACGGGAGGCTCGGCCCAAAGGACCTCTTCGGCTGGCAGGCCAACGGCTCCGCCGACCGGCTCACGCGTCCGCTGATCCGCGAGGACGGCCGCCTGGTCGAGACCGACTGGGACACCGCGATGCAGCGCGTGGTCGAGCGCAGCCGGGATCTGCTGCACCAGCGGGGTCCCAGCGCTCTCGGCTTCTACACCACGGGTCAGCTGTTCAGCGAGGAGTACTACACGCTCGCCGCGATCGGCCATGGCGCCATCGGCACCAACCACATGGACGGCAACACCCGGCTTTGCACGGCCACGGCGGCCGCGGCGCTGAAGGAGTCGTTCGGCTGCGACGGGCAACCCGGCTCCTACGCCGACATCGACCACGCCGACGTGATCGCGCTCTACGGGCACAACGTCGCCGAGACCCAAACGGTGCTGTGGACCCGCATGCTCGACCGTCTGGCAGGCCCCAATCCGCCGACGATCATCTGCATCGACCCGCGTGAGACCCCGGTGGCGCGCGAAGCGACCCTGCACATCGCGCCGCGCCCGGGCACCAACGTGGCGCTGATGAACGGCATCCTGCACCAGCTGGTCGAGCACGACTGGGTCGACCACGACTGGGTCGCGAACCACAGCGTCGGGTACGACGAGCTGGCCAAACGGGTCACCGACTACCCACCAGAGGTTGTGGCCGAGATCTGCGACGTACCCGAGGCGCAAATCCGTGAGGCCGCGCGCATCCTCGGCAACGCCGAGCGGTTGCTTTCCACGGTCCTGCAGGGCTTCTACCAGTCCCACCAGGCCACCGCGGCCTCCGTGCAGGTCAACAACGTGCACCTGTTGCGCGGCATGCTGGGCAAGCCTGGCGCCGGCATCCTGCAGATGAACGGCCAGCCCACCGCGGAGAACACCCGCGAGTGCGGCGCCGACGGCGACCTCACCGGATTCCGCAACTGGGCCAACGACGCGCACGTGCAAGAGCTCGCCCAGGTATGGAACCTCGACCCGCTCCAGATCCCCCACTACAGCTCACCGACCCACCTGATGCAGATCATCCGGTACGCCGAGACCGGCACCCTCGGCTTCCTCTGGGTCAACGGCACCAACCCCGCGGTGTCGCTTCCGGAGCTGCGCCGCATCCGCTCGGTGCTGTCGCAGGAGCGGCTGTTCCTGGTTGTGCAGGACATCTTTCTCACCGAGACCGCCGAGCTGGCCGATGTCGTGCTGCCCGCCGCGACGTGGGGTGAGAAGACCGGCACGTTCACCAATGCCGACCGCACCGTGCACCTGTCGGACAAGGCGGTCGACCCGCCGGGACAGGCCCGGCCCGACCTCGACATCTTTCTCGACTACGCCCGCCGGATGGACTTCCGCGACAAGGACGGCGCTCCTTTCCCATCGTGGACAGACGCCGAGTCGGCCTTCGAGGCATGGAAGCAGGCGACCGTGGGGCGCCCGTGCGACTACACCGGCCTGTCTTATGACAAGCTGCGTGGCGGCAGCGGTATCCAGTGGCCGTGCAACGCCGACAACCCCGACGGAACCGAGCGGCTTTACACCGACGGCAAGTTCTGGGCCGCCCCCGACTACTGCGAGTCATACGGCAAGGACCTCGTCACCGGAGCACCGCTGCAGGTCGATGAGTACAAGTCGATGAATCCCGACGGCGTGGCCATCATCAAGGCCGCGGAGTATCTCGAACCGCACGAGGTCGCCAGCGACGACTACCCGTTCATGCTGACGACCGGGCGCACGCTCTACCACTTCCACACCCGCACCAAGACCGCGCGCGCCCCGCAGCTGCAGGCCGCCGCGCCTGAGGTGTGGGTGGAGATGTCGGCAGCAGACGCGGGCGAGTACGGCGTTGCGGAGGGCGACCTGGTGGAAGTCGCATCCCCGCGCAGCACCCTTCAAGCTCGCGTACGCGTCAGCGGCATCCGTGACGGCGTCATCTTCGTGCCGTTCCACTACGGCTACTGGGACACCTCGAACCCCAGTGGGCAAGGTGAGGGCTCCCGAAGCTCCGGCCGGGCGGCGAACGAGCTGACGCTCACCGACTGGGACCCGGTGTCGAAGCAGCCCCTGTTCAAGACCGCCGCGGCGCGCCTCACCCGGCTGTCCGCAGGCGACGGGAGCCCGGCGCCCGCGCCGACGAACACCGGCTCGCGGCCCGTCCGTGGCGATCTTCCCGACACCAGGGGAGGCGCGGACGCGCAGGCCGAGGAACGGATCGGCGAACAGACGACGGAGGCGAGCCAGTGAGCCAGGGACACCGGCCCGATGGCAAGCTCGGGTTGGCGATGCGCGAGCTGCACCGCTCAGAGAAAAGCCTCGCCGGCGACCTGCTGCGGGTCGCCGACCGGCACCGGGTGGAGCACGAGATCTACCACGTCGGCCGCGACCTTGCGCGCTGGTCGCAGGAGCACGTGCGCGAGCTGTCCGAGGAGGGGCGCCGCTACGGCCTCCGCCTCGGGACTGAACACAAGGACTATGCCGGGATCCTGCTCTCCTCGGTGCAGCAACGGGTCAGCCACCTGTCCGGTCGCCGGCCCGAACCGGACTTGCTGCTGCTCGCCGACCTGCGTCGCCTGCACCGCAAGGCCGCCGGTGCCTCCCTCGACTGGGAGCTGCTCGGCCAGGGCGCCCAGGCTGTGAAGGACACCGAGCTGCTGGCGCTCACCAAGCGCGCGCACCCGCAGACACTGCGACAGCTGCGGTGGACCAATGCGATGCTCAAGATGGTGTCACCGCAGGTGCTGGCCAGCTGACGGACCACCCGAGCAGCTCAGACCAGCACGAGAACCACCAGCGCGAGCGCGGCCGACGACTCGGCCAGCGCGCCGAGGGTGTCCCCGGTCAAGCCACCGAGTCGACGGGTGAGGAAGCCGCTCGCAAGGACGCACCACAGCGTCACCGCTCCCGTCGCGACCGCGGCGGCCACCCAGCCCAACCCGGGCGCCAGCGCCACCACCGCCGCGACGACGCCGGCGGTCAACGCGGCCGCAGCCGCCAGCAGCGATGGCGTCACCGACCCGACCACCCGGTTGCCCAGCCCGTCTGCGCGCCCGGGCCGTTGGCTCCAACTGCAGCCGAGCGTGAGAGCCCACCGGCTGAGCACCGTGGCGACCAGCACGCCCGACGGGCCGGTGCCAGACCCGGCCAGCTGGGCCAGCGCGGTGACCTGCACGGCCAGCAGCAGCACGATCGCCACCACGCCGAACGGCCCGATGTCGCTGCGGCGCATGATTGCCAGCGCCTCGTCGGCGGGCTTGCGGCTGCCCAGAGCGTCGGCGGTGTCGGCGAGACCGTCCCAATGCAGCAACCGGCTGCCGACGGCGAGTACGGCGATGGCGAGCGTGGCCGACAGCAGAGGCCCGGCGCGTTCGGCGGTGGACCACACCAGCGCCGTGGCGACACCGCCCAGGACGGCGCCGGTCAACGGCGCCAGGGACATCGCGAAACCCGCGGTACGCCGGTCCACCGTCACCGGCGGTCGCACGGGCAGCACGGTCAACGTGCCGAAGGCCAACCGCAGCACGTCACTCACAGCGGCAGCACCTTGCCCGCCACGCACAGCAGCGTCTGCTCGGACTCCGCGGCGACCGCGGCGTTGAGTCGGCCCAGGAGGTCGCGGAACCGGCCACCGGCGGCGGTGCCGGGCACGACCCCGCTGCCGACCTCGTTGGTCACCGCCACCACCCGCCTCGACGTGCTGCGCCACGCCTGCGTCAGCGCGTCGATGTGTCGGGTGACCGCCTCCTCGACCGCGTCGGCGTCGGCGTCCTCGGCCCACGCGCCGAGCCGGTCCAGCACCCCCGCCAGCCACAGCGTCAGGCAGTCGATCAGCAGCGGCGGCCCCGTCGCCTCGAGCAGCGCGACGAGGTCGAGGGTCTCGATGGTCTCCCAGTGCGCGGGACGCCGCTCCTGGTGCCGGGCCACCCGGCGCCGCCAGTCCGGGTCGTCCGTCTGATCGACGGCGGTGGCGGCGTAGACCACGGCCGGTTCGCCGTGCAGCCGCCGCTCGGCCTGCAGCGACTTCCCCGAGCGCGCGCCACCCGTGATCAGGGTCCGGTGCGGTGCCGTGCGGGTCGCGGGGTCGGTGGCTTCCGTCGTGTCGGCCGCGGTCCCCAACGCCGTGCCGTCGGGCACGGCCCGTGCGCCGACGGCACGCAGGCGGCGGGCGAGCTCGGCTGTCGGCGGGTTGCGGTGAGACAGGTGCACGGCCACGACGTCGGTGGCCGGTCCCACCGCCCCGACCGCCCGCATCTCGCGCAGCGTCGCGGCGAACGTCGCCAGGTCCAGGTGCTCGGTGCCGTGTGCGGTGTCGTCGCCGAAGGTCTCCTCCAGCAGTACGACGTCGAACGCCGCGTCGCGGACCTCTTCCAGGTCCTCGGCGCGCAGCGGCGCCGTGTCGGTGGCGTAGAGCATGCGCTCGCCGTCCGGGGCGGTCACCGCGTACAGCACCGCGCCGCCGGGCGCCTGGTGGCGGGCACGAAGCGCGTGTACGGCGTACCCGCCCGCGATGTCGACAGCGTCACCAGGGCACACGGGGGTGAGGATGTGCGGTGCATGTGGGCCGATCCAGTCGCGGCACGCCGCGATCACCCCGGGCGGCCCGACGACCTGCAGCGCGGACTGGGTGACCCAGCCGCGGTAGAGCAGCAGCGCGGGGTCGAAGTGGTCGGGGTGCGCGTGGGTCACCAGGAGCGTCTGCAGCCGCGTCAACGGCCGCCCGAAGCGCTCCGCCTGCCGCGGTGCCTCCGGCCCGGCGTCGAGCAGGAGGACGTCGTCGACGAGGGCGCTGGTCTGGGCCCGGAGACTCCCCTCCCGCCGCGCGGTCTGGCAGGACGCGCAGGCGCAACTGGGATTCGGCCATCCGTCGGCAGACCCGGTGCCGAGTAGGGTGATCTCCATGTGCTGGCTCCTGCGGTTGAGGTCTCATCGGCCGCGAGGCGTGGCCATCGCCGCTCAGCAAGCACCGTCGGACGGACGAGGCCGGGAGAGGCCGAACAACGGGCGTGCCCGTAGTCCGAGCCACGTGCCGAGCAGGGCCATCACGCCCCAGACCCAGCCGTGCAGGCTCATGGAAGCGATGCCGCCCAGGTAGGCGCCGATGTTGCAGCCGTAGGCGATCCGGGCACCGTAACCCATCAGCAGCCCGCCGATGATCGCGCCGGCGGCGAGGCGACCGGGGATGCGGCGATGCAGCGTGAAGGCACCCGCCAGGGCCGAGGCGATCAGCGCACCGACGATGATGCCGAAGTTGGTCAGGCTGGTGCTCTCGGCCAGCACCGAGTCGTGCAGCACCGCGGCCCTGCCGTCGGACCAGAACGCCCACGTCGATGGCTCGGCGATGCCCAGGGCGCCGGCTGCCTTCGAGCCCCACAGGGCGAAGGCGGTGGTGATGCCCCACGGGGCGCCCGATACCAGCAGCACGCCGAGGTTCAGCACCGCCAGCGCCAGCGCGCCGACCCACAGCGGCCAGGCGCCGCGGAGCGCACGGGCGTAGCCCTTGGTGCTGGGCACCGCCTCGATCGGCGGTGGGTTCCTGCGCCGCGCGACCACCACCGTCGCGGTGGCGATCAGCGCGAGGGCGGCGAGCGTGACCGCCAGCCCGCCGACCATGCCCCCGAACGTGTCGGCCAGGCTCACCGGCCCGATGGACGGTGCTGCCTCCCACCAGCCCATGTGCGCCGCGCCGACGGTGGCACCGACCACGAAACCGGCCAACGTCAGCAGGATCGACGTGTGCCCGCTGCCGACGGCGTAGAGCGTCCCGGAGGCGCACGCACCGCCGATCTGCATGCCCAGCCCGAAGATCGTCGCGCCGGCGACCACACCGACTCCCACCGGAGCGACGTACCCGGCGACGTCGACGCCGGTCGGGCTGACCCCCGCCGCCAGAAACGGCGCGAACAGGATCGCGGTCGTTGCGAGCAGCAGCGTGTGGGCGCGCAGGGCCTTGCCCTGACCCACGGCCACCAGTTGCCGCCAGGCGGAGGTGAACCCGAACCGGGAGTGGAACAGCACAAAGCCGAGCCCGAGCCCGAGCAGCAGCAAGCCTGCCTGCGGCAGCCCCTCGATGGTCAGGGTGAGCACGACCAGCCCCACGGCGAGCGCCACGCCCAGCACCGCAATCCCACGCCGGGCGGGCGGTGCCGACGGCGGTGCCGGAGATGTGCGGGCCGGTGGGGGGCCGACGCGAGGACGGACGGCCCGCTCAGGTTGGGTGTAGGTAGTCATCAGGCAGGACTCCAGTCGGGTGCGGCGTCGCCCTGCGCAACGCTTCAGGCTGCAGCCCGCATCCCGGTCGCCGGGTGATGTCACATGCTGGAACATGTCGCCGTGCGCGCCGGTCGAGCAAGGGAGTATCACGATGAGTCGTTCTGGCTACGACGAGCTCGCGGCCGTCCGCCCGGTGCTCGCCGCAATCACACCCGCCGATGCCGAGGCGGTGGCCGCGGCCTGGCGCCGCCAGCACTCGCTGACCAAGCCGCGCGGTTCGCTGGGCCGGCTGGAGACCGTCGGTGCCCGGCTGGCAGGGATCGCCGGGCGATGCCCGCCGCCGGTGCCCGAGCCGGTGGCCGTGGCGCTGTTCGCCGCCGACCACGGTGTCCACGCGCAGCGGGTGACTCCGTGGCCGCAGCAGGTCACCGGCCAGATGGTGGCGAATCTCGCGGCGGGCGGAGCGGTGGCCAACGCGTTCGCCCGCCAGCTGGACGCGAGTGTGCGCGTCGTCGACGTCGGTATCGCCTTCCCGGGTGCCAGGAGTGTGCCGGGGGTGCTGCAGCGCCGCGTCCGCCCCGGCACCGCGGACATGACCGACGAGCCGGCGATGTCACGCACGCAGGCGGTCGCAGCTGTGCAGGTGGGCGTCGCGGTCGGCCGCGAGCTTGTGACGGCCGGCAACCGTCTGCTGGTCGCCGGTGAGATGGGCATCGCGAACACCACGGCATCGGCCGCCCTCGTCGCCACCTTCTGCGGGCTCGGCGCCGTCGAGGTCACCGGCCGTGGCACGGGGATGGACGACACCACCCTCGCCCGCAAGGTCGAGGTCGTCGACACCGCGCTGGCGCTGCACCGACCCGACCCGGGCGACCCGGTCGGTGTGCTGGCGAGGGTCGGCGGTCTCGAGCACGCGGCCATCGCGGGCCTCCTGCTGGCAGCTGCGGCCAGCCGAGTGCCGGTGGTACTGGACGGCGTGAGCACCAATGCCGCCGCCCTGGTGGCACAGGCCATGGCGCCGCCGGCTGTGGACCACTGGATCGCCGGACACCGGTCCACCGAGCCGGGGGCCGCCGCCGCGCTGCGCCACCTCGGGCTCAGTGCCCTGATCGACCTCGACCTACGCCTGGGCGAGGGATCGGGGGCGCTGCTCGCCGTACCCCTCGTGCAGGCCGCCGCCCGGGTGTTGTCCGAGGTCGCCACCTACGAGTCCGCGGGGGTCAGCGAGAGGCCTGTCGGGGAAGTGTCGACGACAGAGACGACAGAGGGGACGGGATCGCAGTGAGTCGGCGTTTCGAGGAGATCGACTGGCGGGAGACACCGATCGGCGCGATCAGCCTGCGGCGGAGGCTGGAGCCGTCGCTGCAGGTCGAGGTGTATGAGGTCAAGCTCGGTGACGAGTTCTTGATGTCGAGCCTTTTCACGGTCGCCGAGATCGAGCTGGCCCGGCTCGGTTTGGCCGCGCTGCCGGGAGCCGACCTCGATGTCGTGGTCGGCGGGCTCGGACTGGGCTACACGGCGCGAGCCGTGCTGGAGGACCCGCGGGTGCGCTCGCTCACCGTGGTCGAAGCACTGGGTGAGGTGATCGAGTGGCACGAGCGCGAGCTGCTCCCGGTCGCCCCGCAACTGACGTCTGATCCCTGCACTCGCCTGCTGCACGGCGACTTCTTCGCCATGGTGGGCGCGGACTCCGGGTTCGGCGTGGGGCGGCCGGGCCGGCGCGCTGATGCCATCCTGGTCGACATCGACCACACCCCCCGCCATGTCCTGCACCCCAGCCACGCGTCGTTCTACACCGCCGAAGGCCTGCGTCGCGTAGCCGGCCACCTGCACCCCGGAGGTGTCTTTGCGCTGTGGTCGGACGACCCACCGGACGAGGACTTCACAGCCGTGCTCTCACGGGTGTTCGCGGCTTCGCAGGCGCACGTCGTCACCTTTCCTAACCCCTACACCGGCGAGGACGCGGCCAACACCGTCTACGTAGCGCGAGTGGGCGTCGCTGGGCCCAGCGGCTGAGCCGCAGCGAGACTCCGCCTCCGAGAAGAAGGGCCCGTTTGGCGCACACCGGCGCGGGTATCCCCCGACGTAGCCACCCATGGGCGCACGCTCGGAAGCGGGGAAGAAAGATGGGCAAGGCACGGCGGCAAGCGCGGGGCATTTCCTTGGCGGGTGGCAGATGGACGCGGTTACGAACGCTGGCGGTGGCCGTGACTGTGGCCAGCCTGATGGTAGTCACCGCGTGCACCGGAGGTGGCGGAGACGGCGGCGGTGAGCGCAGCGGCGGAAGCATCAGCGACGGCACGATTGTCTTCGGGGCCGACCAGGAGCCGGCGATCCTGAACCCCTGGCTGAGCGAGGGAAACTTGCAGGCCACGCACACTCTCTCGCTCGCGATGCTGTATCCGCTGTGGCGGGTGACCCCGGACTTCGAGTACGAGCCGCTGCTCCTCGACGGTGTCCCGAAGGTGAGCCGGGATCCGTTCACGGTCACCTACAAGTTGAAGGAGGAGGCCGCCTGGAGTGACGGTACGCCGATCACCGCCCAGGACATCCTCTTCACGCTGCAGGTCTGTCGGAACCCCGACTTCAACATCGCGGTCCGCGAGGGGTGCAGCAAGGTGGACATGCAGCGGTCCCGGATCGTGGACGACAAGACCTTCCGGATGGTCTTCACGCAGCCGTATGCACCGTGGAAGTCGCTGTTCAGCACCGCGCCGGGCTCGATCCTCCCGGCCCACGTGCTGAAGGGGAAGGACTTCAACGAGGTGTGGGATGACGAGATCACTGTGTTCAGCGGCCCTTACAAGCTGCAGGAGTGGAACCGTGGCCAGCAGCTCACTCTGGTGAAGAACGAGAACTACTGGGGCGAGCCGAAGCCGACGATCGACCGCATCGTGGTCCGGTTCATCGAGGAGTCGACCTCGCAGGTGCAGGCTCTGCGCGGTGGCGAGATCGATGTGCTCGCGTCGCAGGCGCAGCTCGACCTCGTGCAACAGGTGCAGGAGATCGAGGGCGTCACCTCGGAGGCAGTGGCTGGGGCCGTGTGGGAGTTCTTCGAGTACAACTGGGCGGTCGAGGGTCTGGGCGAGGACTACGACTTCGTCCGCAAGGCCATAGCTCAAGGCATCGACCGGGAGGCCCTCGTCAACGAGCTGATCTCTCCGATGAACCCCGACGCCACGGTGATGCAGAACCTGATCTACCTTCCTACGCAGCCTGCATACGAGCCCTACTTCGACAGGTGGCAGTACGACCCCGACGCAGCTGAGGAGCTGTTGCGCAGCAACGGATGCACCAGGGGCAACGACGACGTCTACACGTGTGACGGGGTGCGGCTGTCCTTCAGGTGGGGGTTTACCGCCGGCAACGAGCTGCGCGAGCTGCAGTTCGTCATCGTCCAGGAGCAACTGTCGCAGATCGGGATCGAGCTCAAACCCCAAGCCCAGGAAGCTGCGACCTATTTCGGTGACACGTGGCCGGCCGGCGAGCAAGGCGCCTGGGACCTGTTCAGTCAGGCCTGGTTGAACAGCCCTGACCCGAACCCGACCACGGAGTTCTGGGAGTGCGACGGCTCCTACAACTACCGCTCCTACTGCAACGAAAAGGTCACTGACCTCATCCGGCAGAGCAGGGTGGAGATCGACCCACAGCGGCGCGCGGCGCTGCTGAACCGCGCCAACGAGCTGATGGCGCAGGATTTGCCGGCCCTGCCGCTGTACCAGAAGCCGGTGTTCCTGGCCTGGGACTCCGACCTGCAAGGTCCCGAGCCCAACCCGTCGCCGTGGGGCCATCTGTGGAATGTCGAGTCGTGGGAGCCCGCGGGCTGATGCCGGTGCGGCGGCACTGCGCCGGGAGGTGATGCCGGGTGTTCTCGTTCGTCCTGCGACGCCTCCTGTACAGCGTTCCCGTGCTACTGCTGGCCAGTCTCTTCGTCTTCTTCGGGATCTCCTCGATCGGGGACCCGCTCGGTGAGCTTCGCCGATCGCCGAACATGAGTCAGGTGACGATCCAGAACATCGTCGACCGCAAGCACCTCGACGAGCCACTGATCGTGCAGTACGGCTACTGGCTGGAGTCGGCCGTCACCGACTCCTTCGGCACCAGCACGTTCGGTCGGCCCATCTGGCCCGAGCTCAGTCGTGCCATCGGAAACACCCTCCAGCTGGTGGCTGCGGCGGAGATCGTCGCGCTGCTGATCGCCATCCCGATCGGGGTGATCTCGGCGCGTCGGCAGTACTCGTGGCTCGACTACGGCCTCACCGGGTTCAGCTTTCTCGGCTACTCGATCCCCATCTTCTGGTTCGCGCTGATCTTGCAGGTGCTCTTCACCAACATCTACCGCGAGACCGGCCTGCGGATCGTCTACACGTCCGGCCTGAGCTCAATCGACCCTGGCTCGGGGTTTGCCTTCCTGCTGGACCGGTTGCAGCATCTGGCGCTGCCGGTCCTGGCGTTGACCTACATCAATGTGGCCGCCTACTCCCGCTACATGCGGGGGTCGATGCTCGAGGTGCTGGGTGCGGAGTACCTGCGTACGGCCCGGGCGAAGGGGCTGACAGAGCGAAAGGTCGTACGCCGTCATGCGTTGCGTAACGCGCTGATCCCGCTCGTGACCGTGGTGGGGCTCAACTTCGGTCTCACCTTCGGCGGCGCCATCGTGGCGGAGAGCATCTTCAGCATCGACGGGATGGGGCTCTTCTTCATCGAGGCCCTGAACCAGCGGGAC
>DASSKO010000112.1:0-3792 GCA_035690425.1 Nocardioidaceae bacterium | reverse complement strand
GACCCCCTCGGCCGCACCATCCCCAACCCCGACACCGCCCTGACCGCCACCACCGCCCAGCTCCCGCTGGACCCGTGGCCCGACGCCACCGCCTGGGACTGGGACAACCCCAACCGACCACACCGGCCCACCCCCGACCTCATCAAACCTCTCAACCGGCGCGAGGAAACCCCCGACAGTCACCGGCCGCACACCGACAGCGACCCGGACCCACCACGCCGACGCGACCGAACCTGCGCGCCCGCCTCGGGAGAGTCTGCGTGGTCGAAGACGAGCAGTTGCGGCTGTCCGTTGGCTCCTGGTCGCGTGACGTAGCAGGCAACCCGGAGGCGGGGATGCTGTGGCGGGTTGGAAGCCGATGCCGGTCCGCTGTTCGGGATCCTCAACAGCCACGGCGCAAGCGGGGTGACTCGCTACTCTCTCAAGGGAAGGTGTCACTCCTGAGGTTGCCCAGAAGCCAGACCGTTCCCTCCTCCCCACAGGAACCACACTGGCGACACGCGGGGCTCACCCTCAGCTGACGCTGTACCGAGATGAGCGGACAATGGACGACTGGGGTGTTCATCGAGGTCCATGGACGCTGGCCGGTCCCGAATGATGCGCATCCAGTCTCCTTACGGCTGGTCCTCGCGCAGCGCGTGCGCCGCAGCTCGGCCCAAGGTTCTCACCGTGGCCCGGCCAGACGAGAGGGCGATCTTGTGAACGGCGGTGTCTGGGTCGCGCCGGGGCGGGTGAACCTGATCGGGGAGCACACCGACTACAACGACGGATTCGTGCTGCCGTTGGCCATCCCGCAGCGCTGCCGGGTCCGGGCCACCACGCGAGACGACGGCCGGGTGCGGGCGTCGTCGGCGCAGCGGCCGGGAGAGCCGGCGTCGTTCGGCGTCGACACCCGGCCCGGGGACGTCAGCGGTTGGGCCGCGTACGTCGCCGGCGTGGTGTGGTCGTTCCGGCGGGCGGGTCACGACGTGCCCGGCATGGACCTCGCTGTCGACAGCGACGTACCCGCGGGTGCAGGGCTGTCGTCGTCGGCGGCGCTGGAGTGCGCGGTGGCGGCGGCGGTCAACGACCTGGCAGACCTCGGGCTCGACCGCAGCGCGCTGGCCCGGCTGGCTCAGCGCGCCGAGAACGACTACGTCGGGGTGCCCTGCGGCGTCATGGACCAGATGGCCGCCATGCACGGGGCACCGGGGCGCCTGGTGCTCCTCGACACCCGGACGGAGGCTGTCGAGCACGTGCCGCTCGACCTCGGCGCCGCCGGCCTCGCGCTCCTCATCGTCGACACCCGCGCACCGCACCGGCTGGTCGGTGGCGAGTACGCCGAGCGACGCCGCGAGTGCGAGCAGGCGGCGCGCCACCTCGGCGTACCAGCACTGCGCGACGCGACCCGCGAGCAGGTGGAGTGCTCCGGCCTGCCCGACACGCTGCGGCGCCGGGCCCGGCACGTCGTCACCGAGAGCGCACGGGTGCTCGATGTCGTCGACACGTTGCGCTCGGGCGCCGATCCGCGTGCCATCGGTGTGGCGCTGTCGGCCTCGCACACCTCGCTCCGCGCGGACTTCGAGGTGACGGTCCCCGAGCTGGACGTCGCCGTCGAGTCCGCGCTCACCGCCGGCGCGCACGGAGCCCGGATGACCGGCGGTGGCTTCGGAGGGTCGGCGCTCGCGCTCGTGGACTCCGGCACCGCGCCGCGCGTGGCGGGTGCCGTGGCCGACGCGTTCGCGGCCCGGGGCTTCCAGGCTCCGCAGAGCTGCACCGTCGAGCCGGCCGCCGGTGTCCATCGCCTTGCGGATCCAGCGGCGTGAGCCCGTGAGGGATCGAGCGGGCACACTGGGCAGCATGCGCAGCGAGATCATCCAGCTCCAGACCGGCTCGGCCGACGTCGTCGTCGACATCACCGGGCAGTGCTCGGACTTCGTGCAGGGTGCCGGCGACGGCCTGCTGCACCTGTTCGTCGAGCACGCGACCGCCGGGCTTGCGATCATCGAGACCGGCGCCGGCAGCGACGACGACCTGCTCTCCGCCCTCGGCGACCTGCTGCCGGCCGACGACCGGTGGGTGCACCGCCACGGCTCAGCGGGTCACGGGCGCGCACATGTGATGCCGGCGCTGGTGCCGCCGTACGCGTCGGTGCCGGTGCTCGACGGCTCGCTGGCGCTGGGCACGTGGCAGAGCATCTGCCTGGTCGACCTCAATGTGGACAACCAGCACCGGCGGGTGCGGCTGTCGTTGTTGCCGGGTTAGCCCCGCTGCCGGCTAGTGGCGGTCGGTGCGGATCTCGCGGCCCTTCGCCTCCTGCTCGGCCTCCTTCTCGGCAGCCTTGTCGCTGGCCTTGGTGTCACGCGGCGGCAGCTGGATGTTGCGCTCGGCCTCGATCCCGCCCTGCAGCTCACGGCCGCGCTCGACCTCCGCGTCCACCTCGGCGCCGAAGAGCAGCGCCAGGTTGGTGATCCACAACCACAGCAGCAGTACGATCACGCCGGCGACTGCTCCGTAGGTCGCGCCGTAGGAGCCGAAGGTCGCGACGTAGAACGCGAACGCTGCTGAGGCGATGATCCACGTGATGATCGCGATGAACGCGCCGATGCTCATCCAGCGGAACTTCGGCTGCTTGACGTTGGGCGTGGAGTGGTAGAGCAGCGCCACGATCAGCACCACGACGAAGAGCAGCACCGGCCACTTCGCGATCTGCCACACCAGCACCGCGGTCGATCCCAGCCCGATCAGCCCGCCGACCCGCTCGGCCAGCGGGCCGGAGAGGATCAGCGCGACCAGGGCCACCGCGGCGAGCGCGATCAGCACCAGCGTCACCAGGATCATCGCGGGCTTGAGCTTCCAGACGGGCCGGCCCTCGTCGACCTCGTAGACCCGGTTCATCGCCCGGCCGAACGCGCCGACATATCCCGAGGCCGACCACAGCGCGCCGACGAGGCCGATGACGAGCGTGATGCCCGCACCGGATGCGCTGCTCAGCGAGGTGATGGGCTCCCGCAGAGTGTCGACGGCCGACGCGGGCGCGAAGGTCTCCATCAGCGACAGCAGCGTGTCGGTCGTCTGCTGCCCCTGCCCGAACAGGCTGACCAGCGACACCAGGGCCAGCAGAGCGGGAAAGAGCGAGAGCACGGCGAAGTAGGTGAGCGCCGCGGCCAGGTCTGTGCAGTTGTCCTTGGAGAACTCCCCGACCGCGCGCTTGAGCCCGTATCTCCACGATCGGCCCGACAGCTTCGGTGGGGTGTCCGGCTTACGCGGGTCCTCCGGGTCAGGTGCGGTGTCGCTGCTCTCGCCGCCGCTCGCGGTGGAGTCAGTCACCTGCGTCGCCTCCGCACGGTCAGGCCGATCACCAAGGCCACCACGGCCAGGGCTGCACCGGTGCCACCATAGAGAACGCCCGGTCGCTGGCGATCGAGCTCGGCGATGCGCTGCTGCACGCGGGTCTTCACGTCGGCCTTGGCGGCGAGCGCATCGACGGTGCGGCCGAGGTCCTCGCGGGTGCGCTCGATGTCGCGCTCGAGCTCCTCCGCGGGGGCGCCCTGCGGCGGGGGCGGCGGCTGCGGCGGCTGCCCGGCGGCGTTGCTGCTGTCGGCGTTCATCGGCCGTGCTCCTTCACTTCCTCGACGTCGCGCTTCACGCTGTCCATCGCACGGGTGGGCTGCACCGGCGTGGCCTGTTGCACCTTGCTCCTGCCCATCAGGGCCGCGAGTCCGGCGATCACGAACAGCACGGCTGCGACGATGAGCGCGGAGAGCCAGGCCGGGAGGACCAAGATCAATGCCAGCACCGCGCAGGCGATCA
>DASSKO010000111.1:0-15884 GCA_035690425.1 Nocardioidaceae bacterium | reverse complement strand
CAGCTAGGCGGAAGCAGAGCATTTGGCGGCAGATAATAGGACGTCCTAGTATCTGAGGGGGCGATGTGAGGAGTCTGTCGATGACCGAGCCGACCAGCGCAGCCAGCGGACGCGAGCGATGGCAGCAGCGCTACGCCGCGGCGCGAGACAGCGGGCGGGTGCGCGACGCCGACTTCAGCACGGTCTCCGGCGTGGAGCTCGACCCCGTCTACGGTCCGGCCGACGAGACCGCGGTGCCGGGCTTCGACCGGATCGGCTGGCCGGGGGAGTACCCGTTCACCCGTGGCCTGCACGCCACCGGCTACCGCGGGCGCACCTGGACGATCCGGCAGTTCGCCGGCTTCGGCAACGCCGAGCAGACCAACGAGCGCTACAAGATGATCCTCGGGGCAGGCGGTGGCGGCCTCAGCGTGGCGTTCGACATGCCGACGCTGATGGGTCGTGACTCCGACGACTCCAAGAGCCTCGGTGAGGTCGGCCACTGCGGTGTCGCGATCGACACCGCCGCCGACATGGACGTGCTTTTCGACGGCATCCCGCTCGGCGACGTCACGACCTCGATGACGATCAGTGGTCCCGCCGTACCCGTGTTCTGCATGTATCTCGTCGCCGCCGAGCGCCAGGGCGTCGACGTAGGCATGCTCAACGGCACCTTGCAGACCGACATCTTCAAGGAGTACATCGCGCAGAAGGAGTGGCTTTTCACCCCGGAGCCGCACCTGCGTCTCATCGGTGACCTGATGGAGTACTGCGCCAACGACATCCCGGCGTACAAGCCGCTCTCGGTCTCCGGCTACCACATCCGCGAGGCCGGCTCGACTGCCGCGCAGGAGCTCGCGTTCACCCTCGCCGACGGGTTCGGCTATGTGGAGCTGGGACAGGCGCGAGGGCTCGACGTCGACAGGTTCGCGCCCGGACTGAGCTTCTTCTTCGACAGCCACGTCGACTTCTTCGAGGAGATCGCGAAGTTCCGCGCCGCTCGCCGGATCTGGGCCCGCTGGCTGCGTGACGTCTACGGCGCCAAGACCGACAAGGCCCAGTCGCTGCGTTTCCACACCCAGACCGCTGGAGTCTCGCTCACCGCCCAGCAGCCCTACAACAACGTCGTGCGTACGGCGGTCGAGGCGCTGGCCGCCGTGCTCGGCGGCACCAACTCGCTGCACACCAACGCGCTCGACGAGACGCTGGCCCTGCCGAGCGAGCGGGCCGCGGAGATCGCGCTGCGCACGCAGCAAGTGCTCATGGAGGAGACCGGCGTCGTCAACGTCGCAGACCCGCTCGGCGGCTCGTGGTACGTCGAAGCACTCACCGATCGGCTCGAGGCCGAGGCCGAGCAGATCTTCGCCCGGATCATCGAGATGGGCGGCGGCATGGACGCCGAGCACACCGTCGGGCCGATGACGTCGGGCATCTTGCGTGGCATCGAGGACGGCTGGTTCATGGCCGAGATCGCCGAGGCCGCTTTCCAGTACCAGACCGCGCTGGAGAAGGGCGACAAGAAGATCGTCGGGATCAACTGCCACACGCCCACGGTCACCGGCGAGCTGGAGATCATGCGGGTCTCGCACGAGGTCGAGACCGAGCAGGTGCGGGCGCTCGGTGCCCGCAAAATGGCACGTGACGACGCCGAGGTCGGCACCGCCCTGCAGCGGATGGTCGAGGTCGCCCGCCGCGACGAGAACATGATCCCGGCCATGCTGGAGGCGGTGCGGGTCGAGGCGACCCTCGGTGAGATCTGCGGCGCGCTGCGCGCCGAGTGGGGTGAGTACCGCGAGCCCGCTCGGTTCTGACCAGACCGCGCCTGGAAGGATAGTGTCATGACTGTTCCGTTCTCCCGACCCGGTGCTGTCGACCTGTCCGGCCTGGCGAAGCCCCAGCAGCAACCGGGAGTCCGTCCGTCGACCGGGCCGGCGGCCGGCGGCAGCGCTGGGGGTTCTGGCGCGTACGTCGTCGACATCACCGCAGAAAACTTCCAGACCGAAGTGCAGCGCTCGGCCACCGTCCCGGTCGTGCTGTGCTTCTACTCGGCGCAGTCGCCGGAGTCGTTGGAGCTGACCGCGACGTTGGGCCGGCTCGCCGACGAGTTCGAGGGCCGCTTCCTGCTGGCACAGGTCGACGTCGACGCCAACCCGCAGGTAGCGCAGGCGGTCGGCGCTCCCGGGGTGCCGCTCGTGGCTGTCGCGCTAGGCGGACAGCTCGCCCCGATCGCCCAGCAGAACGTGCCCGAGGACGAGCTGCGGCAGGTGCTGCAGCAGGTTGGCCAGACCGCGGTGGCCAACGGCATGACGGGACGGGTCGAGCCGCGGGTCGTCGAGCAGCCGGAACAGCCCGACACCGAGGATGTGTCCGATCCGAAGTACGCCGAGGCCGAGGACGCAGTGGCAGCCGGCGATATCGAAGCCGCGGTGGCCGCGTACCAGCGGCTGCTCGACGCCGACCCCGCCGATGCCGAGGCCCGGCGCGGGCTCAACGCCGCCAAGCTGATGCAGCGCACCCAGGATGCCGATCTGGCGGCGGCCCGCGCGGCGGCGGCCGACAACCCGGCCGATGTCCCGGCGCAGACTCTCGTGGCCGACCTCGACCTCCTCGGCGGCCACGTCGAGGATGCCTTCGACCGGCTGGTGCAGACGGTCGCACGGACCGCCGGCGACGACCGCGCGGCGGCACGGACGCACCTGGTCGAGTTGTTCGACCTCGTCGGCAACGACGACCCGCGGGTGCTGACCTTCCGCACCCGCCTCGCCAACGCCCTGTTCTGACGGTGCTGTCCTGACGGTGCCGTTCTGACGGTGCTGTCCTGACGGTGCCGTCGTGAGGGTGTTGCACTGCGCGGGTGGCGGCGGGTGTGGCAGCATCGGCTGGCGTGTTGACGATCGGGATGCTCGGCGGCATGAGCTGGGAGTCCAGCGCCGGGTACTACCGGCTCGCGAACGAGTTGGTGCGCGACCGCCTCGGTGGCCTGCACTCTGCCAGGGTGGTGTTGCTGTCGGTCGACTTCGCCGAGATCGAGGCGTTGCAGTCCGGCGGTCGTTGGGACGAGGCCGGCCGGTTGCTGGCTGTTGCTGCCACGCAGGTCGAAGCGGCCGGCGCGGACCTGCTCCTGCTCTGCACCAACACCATGCACCGAGTCGCCGACGAGGTTGCGGCTGCGGTGGGCATTCCGCTGCTGCACCTCGCCGACGCGACCGCGGCCGCTGTCCAGGCTGCTGGCTTGGCCACGGTCGGCCTGCTCGGCACGGCGTTCACCATGGAGGAGGCCTTCTACCGGGAGCGGCTGGCCTCGCACGGTCTGCGCGTGCTCGTGCCGGGGGCCGAGGACCGGGCGGTCGTGCACTCGGTGATCTACGACGAGCTGTGCCGGGGCGTGGTCACCGAGGCGTCTCGAGTGAGGTACGCGGAGGTCGTCGACCGGCTCGTCACGGCGGGAGCCGAGGGGGTGGTGCTCGGCTGCACGGAGATCGAGATGTTGATCGGCCAGGACGACAGCGCGGTTCCCGTCTTCGCCACGGTGCGCCTGCACGTCGAGGCAGCCGTGGACCGCGCGCTTGCCGCGAGATGACCGTCGCTGGTCGCAGACCGCGACAGTCGCCCAGGGGCGCTCACCTGGTTGGATGGGCCCGATGACATCTGATCACACCGAGGTGCTGGCCGAGGGCGGCCTGGTGGTCCGGCGCTCCCGGGGCCACGTGGAGATGGTCTTCGACCGGCCGCAGCGCCACAACGCCTTGACCTTCGCGATGTACGACGGTGTCGTGGACACGTGCCGGGCTCTGGCCGAGGACCGGGAGGTGCGCACGGTCGTGTTTCGTGGTGCGGGGGGCCGGGCCTTCGCTGCCGGCAACGAGATATCGCAGTTTCTGACCTTCACCGCCGGCGAGGACGGGGTCGCCTACGAGGCGCGGCTGCGCCGTGTCGTGCGGTCCATCGCCGAGTTGCCGCAGGTGACGATCGCCGCGGTCGAGGGCATCTGCGTGGGTGCCGGCCTGGCGGTCGCGACCCACTGTGACCTGCGGATCTGTACCGAGGGCTCCCGTTTCGGCTATCCCATCGCGCGGACACTCGGCAACGCGCTGTCCGCCTCGGTGCTCTACCGGTGCGTCGCCGTCTTCGGGGAGTCGCTGACCCGGGAGATGTTGTTGACCTCCCGGTTGGTCGATGCCTCCCGTGCCTACGCAGTGGGTGCGGTGATGTCGACGGTCGCCGCTGACGATTTCGAGGGGGAGGTCGACGATGTCGTCAGTGGGATCGAGGCAGCCGCGCGGTTGACCGCGACGACGACGAAGACGCAGCTCCGGCGGCTCGCCGAACGCACGGAGGCCTCGACCGGCGATGACGAGGAACTGCTGGAACGGGTCTACGGCAGCGCGGACTTCTGCGAGGGCGTCCGGGCGTTCCTGGCAAAGGAAAGGCCGCGCTTCGGCTCATCGGGGTAGGGGACCGCAGCAGCCGGGGGCCCGGCCGTCCTGGGTGGTTCTGCTAACTTGCTGAGCAGGCAATCCGTCGTTCCCACTGACCCGATGAGAGCGTGAGCATGCCGAGTGAGGCACGCAACCGGGCCGTCGACGCTCGACACGTCGAGGGCGAGTCGCAGGCGCATCGCGCCTACCGGGCCATCGAGCAGATGATCGTCTCGTTGGAGCTGGCCCCCGGCTCGCGGATCTCCGAACAGTCCCTGAGCGCCAGCCTGAACATCGGCCGTACCCCGGTGCGAGAGGCCCTGCAGCGACTCGCCCGCGAGGGCTCGATCAAGGTCCTTCCACGTTCCGGCGCCGTCGTGCTGAACATCGACGTCGAGGACCACTTCAAGCTGATCGAGGTGCGTCGCGAGGTGGAACGCATCCTGATCGGCCGGTCGGCACGCCTGGCCGACGCTGGTGTCCGCAAGGCCTTCACCGAGCTTCGCGACCGGTTCAACAAGGCCGCCGAAACCGACGACGAGGCGATGTTCATGGCCGCCGACCAGGAGTTCAACAGCCTGGTCGCGCGCACCGCCGACAACGCCTACGCCGCCTATGCGATGGCGCCGCTGCAGGCGCAGACCCGACGGTTCTGGTTCCTCAACTTCCAGAAGTTCGGTGACCTGGCGACCGTGTGCCGGCTGCATGCGGCCATCGCGGAGCGGATCGCGGCCAACGACGAGCCGGCCGCAAGGAAGGCCTCGGACCGGCTGATCGACTACGTGGAGGAGTACACCTACCTGACGATGCGCGCGCTGCGTGGCGGTTCCTGAGCCCGGCCGGTTGCAGGCCCTCGATCGCCGCCGGAAAAAAAATTGTGTGCTGTATCCATTGACCCGAACTGACATGCCAGATAACTTCCTGCCATGTCATTGACGAATGGTAGGCCGACACGGCCCCCGGCCATGGGAACCAGCGGAATGGTCTCCTCGCCGCACTATCTCGCAACGTTGGCCGGCCTGAAGGTCCTTCAGACGGGCGGTTCCGCCGTAGACGCGGCCATCGCGGTCAACTCGACCCTTGGGGTGGTCTACCCCCACATGACTGGCATGGGTGGTGACGCCTTCTGGTTGATCCACGACGCCGAGACGGGCGGGGTGCACGCCCTGAACGGTTCGGGCCGCGCGGTCGGACAGGCCACGCGCGAGCGGTATCGGTCCGCCGGGCACACTGCCATCCCGCAGCGCGGACCGCTCTCCGCGGTGACGGTTCCAGGCGCCGTCGACAGCTGGTGCACCGCGCATGAGCGCTTCGGCAAGCTGACGCTGGCCGACGACCTTGCGCAGGCCACCGCCTACGCGCGACACGGCTATCCGGTGTCCGCGGGACAGTCCCGCTTCACTGCCGCCACCGCAGACGTGCTGGGTCAGCATGACGCAACCGCGCGGACCTTCATGCCGGGTGGCCGCGTCCCGGTCGACGGCGAGCGGATGCGGTTCCCCGGTCTGGCGGACACGATGGACCTGGTCGCGCAGAAGGGCCGCGCCGGATTCTACGAAGGCGCGGTGCGCGACGAGATCATCCGCGCCCTGGCCGACGCCGGTGGCTACTGGGAGCCGGGGGACCTCTCCGGGCACGAGAGCACCTGGACCGACCCGGTCTCGACCACCTACCGCGGACGCACGCTCTACCAGCACCCGCCGAACAGCCAGGGCTTCGTGCACCTGATGGTGATGAACATCCTGGAGAACTTCGACGTCTCGTTGCTCCACTCCCACAGCGCGGAGTACGTCCACCTGGTGGTCGAGGCGACCAAGCTGGCGTTCGTCGACCGGGACCGCTATCTCACCGATCCCGACCACTGTGACATCCCGATGCAGCGCCTGTTGTCCAAGGAGTACGCCGCCGAGCTGGCCGGCCGCATCAATCTCGACTCCACCCGGCCGGGGAATCCGCAGCCGATGGGTCAGGACACCACCTGCACGGTGGTCGTCGACCGGTGGGGCAACGCGGTGTCGATCATCCAGAGCCTCTACCACGAGTTCGGCTCGGCGTTCGTCGCCGGCGAGACCGGCATCCTGCTGCAGAACCGCGGGTCCTTCTTCTCGCTGAGCGACGACCACGTCAACCGCCTGGAGCCCGGCAAGCGCTGCTTCCACACCCTGATGCCGGGAATGATGTTCCAGGACTCCAGCCTCGACCTCGTCTACGGCACCATGGGCGGCGAGGGCCAGCCGCAGACGAGTACGGCGCTGGCCACCCGCTACGTCGACTTCGGCGAGGGTATCCAGACCGTGATCGACAACCCACGCTGGCTCTACGGCCGCACGTGGGGCGACGAGACCCAGAACCTGCGGTTGGAAAACCGGTTCGGTGACTCCACCGCGCTGAAGCTTTCCCGGATGGGCCATCAGGTCGAGACCATCGACGGCTGGAGCGACCTCGCCGGACACGCCGCCGCGATCCAGGTCGACCACCACAACGGCGTGCTCACCGGGGCGGCGGACGCGCGAGGAGAAGGTATCGCCGCCGGCTGGTAGCCCACGCACATCACGCCAATCCCCCAAAGGACGAAACGATGGACCTTCCTGTTACTGCAAGCAGTTGGCTGTTGGCGTTCCTGCCACTGGCAATCCTGCTCGCCCTGATGCTCGGGGCGAGGTGGGGCGTGGCCGAAGCCGGACCGGTGGCGTGGCTGATCGCCGTGGTGATCGCCTTCACCTACTTCGAAGCTCCCATGGAGCTGATCGGCTTCGAGAGCGCCCAGGGATCCTGGAGCGCCATCACGGTGCTCTACGTCGTCTGGGCGTCCATCCTGATTTATGAGGTCACCGAGGAAGGAGGCGCGTTCGAACCGCTGCGGCGAGGCATCGCCAGGTTGCTTCCGCATCCGCTGCTGCAGGTGCTGGCGTTCGGTTGGGCCTTCGCCTCTTTCCTGCAAGGGGTCACCGGGTTCGGCGTGCCCGTCGCGGTCTGCGCGCCTCTGCTGCTCGGCATCGGCGTCCGCCCGCTGTACGCCGTCATCATCCCGCTGATCGGCCATGCTTGGAACAACACCTTCGGCACCCTTGCGGTGGCGTGGCTGGGCCTGAAGGAGGTCACCAACCTCGAAGGAGCAGCCGCGGCGGAGACCGCGCTGTATGCCGCGGCCTTCATCTGGGTGCTGAACCTGCTCGGCGGTTTCCTGGTGTGTTGGCTGTACAAGCGGACCGCGGGCATCAGAGAGGGCCTGCCGGTCATCATCGTGATGTCGCTGCTGCAAGGTGGGCTGACGCTGGCCCTGTCACAGTGGAACGACGTGCTGAACGGCTTCATCGCCTCCAGCGTCGCGTTCGCCGCGATCTTCCTGCTCGCTCGGCTGCCGATGTACCGCAAGGAGAAGCCGTTCGACAGCGACATCTTCCGCGACGACATCCGGCAGGAGTCCGGCCAGCCGCAGGGCCGGTCGGCGGGGGAGCCGGCACCGGGCAGCGCCGGTACCGGACGGCCGGCGGACGCCCAGCCGGCGCTGACCCGCGACGACCAGCCAGAGGGCACGGGGGCCCAGGCCCTCGCGGCCACAGAGGAGGAACGGCCGGCCAAGGCCAAACGGGAGCTGTCGCTGAACCAGGCGTTCATCCCGTACTACGCGCTGGTGGTGATCACCTTCGGTATCCTGCTGGTGCCCCGCTTCAAGGAGGGGCTGAGCTTGTTCACCGTGACACTCAGCTTCCCGGCGGCGGTCACCGGCCTGGGCTTCGAGTCGGAGGCGTCGGAGGCCACTGTCGCACCCTTCGTGCACGCCGGCACCTTCCTGCTGCTCGCTGCCCTCATCGCCTACGCGGTCTTCACCAGGCTGGGGCGCATGACCAGGGGTTCGGCCGGGCGCATCGGGCGCAACACGGTGGCCAAGTCCGTTCCCTCCACGATCGCGGTGATCGCGCTGATCGCGATGTCGAACGTGATGGCCGGTTCCGGCATGGTTGACGTCCTCGCACACGGTGTGGCCAACGTGACCGGCGACTATTACGGGCTGTTGGCGCCCCTCATCGGTGGCCTCGGCGCCTTCATGACCACGTCGAACCTGGCGTCGAACCTGCTGTTCGGTCAGTTCCAGCTTTCGACGGCGCAGGCCGCCGGGCTGTCGACGGCCGCCATCCTGGGGGCGCAGACCGCTGGTGGTGCCGCCGGCAACATGATCGCTCCGGGCAACGTGCTGCTGGGCACCACGACGACCGGGATCCTCGGCCAGGAGGGCGCGGTCCTGCGGGTGACGATCCCGTTGTTCCTGATGGTGTCGGCCATTATCGGCGTCGTCGTGTACTTCGTCGCCTGAGGAGGCAGAGAAGATGTCCAAGCTACTCATGGTGCAGGTGCTCGCGAGCATCGGTGCGCTGGTCGGTATTGCGATCGTCTACGCCGGGCTGCAGGAGGAGCTGGGGGTCCTGGCCACCGTCGGCTTCGTCCTCTTCGGCGTCAGCCTGCTGGTCACGCCGGTGATACGGCTGGCGCCGCGGCGCGGTGCGGGCGACGAGACCTGACGCTCTCAGGCCCGGGGCGCCGCCGTCAGCGACGTCGGAGTCGGTACCACCGCGGGCGCTGCCTTCCGCAGTGGTGCCGGCTCCCCGACACGTCGGCGGCGTCGTCGGTCGGTCACGGCCCACGTTGTCAATGGCCACGGACACACGTCGGGAAGGCGGGCTTCGAGGTCGGGCCTGCCGGCGCCCCGCGGCAGCGGCCGGCGGTGTCCGGGCTGGAAGGCGAGCAGCAGCAACGACGCGTCGTCGGCCGCTACGAGCCGGTAGGCGATCGCGTATCCAGCTCATGCGGAGCTCCTCGTATTGGTCCTAGCCCAACTAGAACCAATACTTGCTGGTGTGGACCCGGTGGGCGAACCGGTCAAGAGGCGCACGTACTACACCTCGGTGCGGCGGGCCGAGCAGGCCCGGGCCACCAGGACCGTCGCCACCTGGGTCAGGGCGCGCGGCGTGCTCCGCGACGATATGTCGGTCGATGACGCGGCGGCGGTGCTCTGGACGCTGACGAGCCCGGAGGTGCACCGAATGCTGCGGGCCGACTGTGGGTGGTCGGCAGCGCACCACCAGTGATGGCTGTGCGACACGCTCGAGCGCACCTTGCTTCCGCCGTCGAGCTCGTGAGGCGGGACTCGGTCGAGCGGTGAGCAGCCGTCAGCGGCCGCTCTCGAGGTAGCGCAGCTCGCCGGGGTCGCCGTGGATGATGTTGCCGGCGCGGCGTGCGGTGAAGTCCGCGCAGCGGTCGGCGATCTGCGTCTCGTCGCAGAACTCGGCCCGCCGGATCTCGCGCGGCTGCGGGACGATGGCGTCGGTGATCGAGGCGTCGTGGACCCCGCCGTCGAAGACGAAGACGCACGCGTCGTCCCACCCACCCCATGCCGGCAGCCAGTCGACGAGCAGCAGCCGACCGGCACGGAGGTCGAGGTTGAGCTCCTCGAGGCACTCTCGCTCGGCGGCGGCATGCGGTGACTCGTCATCCTCGACCACCCCGCCGGGGAGGTCCCAGTCCTGCTTGTAGGTGAGATTGCACAGCAGCAGCCGACCGTGCTGGTCGCGGACGGCCAGCTGGGCGATGGCCCGCTTGCGCGGGAGGGTGGAGTTGAGCAACGCGCGGAAGCCGACGGACGCCTCCGGCTCGGGGTCGTCCCGCAGACGCCCCAGCAGCAACACCTCGCTGTCGCGATGGCGTTGCACACCCTCACGTCGCAGCCCGGACCGGCCGGCGATCCGGGTGGAAGCCACGTCCGCGCGGGGCACGCGGGCCTCCAGCCGCAGGTAGTCGAGCTCGGCGAACGCATAGGCGACCAGCAGGCGCAGTGCCCGCGTGGCGTACCCGCGACGCCGATGCGACGGCTCGATCTCCCAGCGAAGGTCACCGACGCCATCGCCGAGGTCGCGGACGGCCATCTCGCCGACGACGTGACGACGGTGGAAGACCGCGAAGGCGAGGACACCATCGCTGGCTGGAGTCCGTCGCAGGCTCAGCTCTCCGTCGGACAACGCCTGGTGCGGGTCGACCGGGTCGGTCACGAGGCGTCGACCGTGGGGCGGACGGCCGAGCTCACGGTCATCTCGCACCGGCCCACCGCAGCCAGACGGTGCCCAGCGGCGGAAGCCGCAGGGTGGTGGAGGCGGGATGCCCGTGCCACGGCTTGTCGACGGCCTCGACCGCACCGAGGTTGCCGACGCCCGAGCCATAGTACGGCTCTGCGTCGGTGTTGAGGACCTCGTGCCATCGCCCCGCCTGCGGCAGGCCGAGCCGGTAGTGCTCGTGGGGCACCGCGGAGAAGTTCGCGATGCAGGCGAGAGTCGAGTCGCTGCCGGTTCGGACGAAGCTGAAGACGTTGCCCTCGGCCTCGTTGGCGTCGATCCAGGAGAACCCGGCAGGGTCGTGGTCGGTGGTCCACAACGCTGGGGTGTCGGTGTAGACCCGGTTCAGGTCGCGCACCAACGCGTGCACACCACCGTTGTCGGCGTTCTCGAGCAGCCACCAGTCGAGGCCTCGCTCCTCGGACCACTCCGACTCCTGACCGAACTCCGACCCCATGAACAGCAGCTGCTTGCCGGGGTGAGCCCACATGTACGCGAGGTAGGCACGCAGGTTGGCCAGCTGCCTCCAGCGGTCGCCCGGCATCTTGCGCAGCAGCGACCCCTTGCCGTGCACCACCTCGTCGTGTGAGATCGGCAGCACGAAGTTCTCGGAGTAGGCGTACATCATCGAGAACGTCATCTGGTGGTGGTGGAACTGCCGGTGCACGGGGTCGTTCGCCATGTAGCCGAGGCTGTCGTGCATCCACCCCATGTTCCATTTCAGGCCGAACCCGAGACCGCCCAGGTGCGTGGGCCGGGTGACGCCGGGCCAGGAGGTCGACTCCTCGGCGACCGTGACGATGCCGGGTGAGCGGCGGTAGCAGGTGGCGTTCATCTCCTGCAGGAATGCGACCGCTTCGAGATTCTCCCGCCCGCCGTGGATGTTGGGCGTCCACTCGGCATCCTCGCGCGAGTAGTCGAGGTAGAGCATGGAGGCCACCGCGTCGACGCGCAGACCGTCGATGTGGAACTCCTCGAGCCAGTACAACGCGTTGGCCACAAGGAAGTTGCGAACCTCTGAGCGCCCGTAGTCGAAGATCAGCGTCCCCCAGTCGGGATGCTCGCCGCGACGCGGATCGGCGTGCTCGTACAGCGGTGTGCCGTCGAACCGAGCCAGCGCCCACTCGTCCTTGGGAAAGTGCGCCGGCACCCAGTCGACGAGTACGCCGATGCCTGCCTGGTGCAGCCGGTCCACGAGATAACGGAAGTCATCGGGATCGCCGAAGCGGGAGGTCGGCGCGAAGTACGACGAGACCTGGTAGCCCCAGGAGCCGCCGAACGGATGCTCCATGATCGGCATGAACTGCACATGGGTGAAGCCCAGGTCACTGACGTAGTCAGCCAGGCTGTCGGCGAGCTCGCGGTAGCTGCTGCCTCTGCGCCAGGACCCCACGTGCACCTCGTAGATGCTCATCGGGCTCTCGTGCACCGCCCGCTGCGACCGCTGGGTCAGCCAGTCGTCGTCGCCCCACTCATAGGTCGAGGTGAACACGACCGAGGCGGTGGCCGGCGCCGTCTCGGCGTAGGCGGCCACCGGGTCGGCCTTCTCGCGCCAGGCGCCGTCGGCACCGCAGATGACGTACTTGTAGCGGGTGCCGGAGCCGACTCCGGGGACGAACAGCTCCCAGACGCCGCTCGAGCCGAGCGACCGCATCGGGTGCGCCGAGGCGTCCCAGTCGTTGAAGTCACCCGCGAGGCGGACGCCCCGCGCGTTGGGAGCCCACACCGCGAAGGCCGTCCCGGCGATCTCGCCCTGCACACTGGGGTAGCGCTGCTCGTGCGCGCCGAGCACATCCCACAGCTGCTCGTGCCTGCCCTCGCCGATCAGGTGCAGATCCATCTCGCCCAGGGTGGGCAGGAATCGGTAGGGGTCGTCCATCCGGGTGGCGCCGCTGCCGTAGTCGACGTCGAGGCGGTAGTCAGGAATCTGTGACCCCCGAAGCGTGCCGACCCAGACGCCACCGTGCTCGTGCTCGAGCGGATGGTCGCCGTCCGGCGTCACGACCGTTACCGAACGCGCCAGCGGCCGGATCACCCGGAGCTCGATCCCGCGGTCGGTGATGTGTGGCCCCAGCACGTGGTGCGGGTCGTGGTGCGTGCCGTCGACCAGCCGCTGCAGCTCGAGCCGTAGCTCCTCGCGCGATGTGGTGCTCATGTCTCCACCTCCTGCTCGTCGGCTCCTGACAGCCGCCGCACGGCGGCCATCGGGATCTCCAGCCACGTTGGCCGGTTGCGTGCCTCGTAGAGGACCTCGTAGATCGCCTTGTCCGTCTCGTAGGCCCGCATCAGCACGGCTTGCTCTGCTGGGTCGACGTCGCCCGCCTCGGCGTAGCCGGCAGTGAACGCTTTCCGGTTGCGCTGTGCCCACTCGCGCGCGCGGTAGGCGATCTGGGAGTTGCCCGGATGGTCGGTGAGTAGGTTGGCGGCGGCGTAGTCGAAGGACCGCAGCATGCCGGCCACGTCCCGCAGGGGTACGTCGAACGCCTCCCGCTCGACGAGGGGTTTCGCCGGCTCTCCTTCGAAGTCGATGATCTTCCAGCCACGGACGGTGCGTAGCGTCTGCCCGAGGTGCAGGTCTCCATGCACTCGCTGGACCAGCACCGGCTCGGTGAGCCCGGCGAGGTCGTCGAATGTGCGCCGCAGGCCGGCGGCGTAGGGCTCGAGGTCGGGGACCGAGTCGACGGCCACGTCGAGCCGCTGCTGCATCCGGGCCGCCCCGGCCCGCAGATCCTCGGCGACCCACTGCCGAGTGCCGAAGATCTCACCCAGGTGACGGTGGATGTCGGCGACCGCGGCACCGAGCCGATGCGACTCGCCCGCGAAGTCGCCGCCGACCTCGTTGGCGTGCAGGTCGGCTTCGGCGTAGAGGTCTCGCACGCTGGTCAGCGCGATGGTCCAGCCATCCGTGGCCGTGCGCAGGAAACGTTGCAGCATGGCCAGATCGGCGTGCGCCGTCGCGGCTTGGCCGGTCTCCCACGAGGCCTCGACCCATCCGTGGAGCTCGGCGATGTGCTCCACGCCGGCCGTCGTCAGCGCACGGTGCACCTCGATGTCGGGATTTCGACCGGCAGCGATCTTGCGGAACAGCTTCAGGATCGCGACATCGCCGTACGCCAGCGAGGTGTTGCTCTGCTCGCCGGTCATCAACAGCGCGGGCGCGTCGAAGTCGCGGTCGATCCCTCCTGCGTAGTGGAAGCGCAGCCCGTCGAGGGTGCGTTCCTCGAGTACGCCGCGCAGCAGGTGGCTGGTGGCGTCGCGGTCGTGCATGGCGTCGTACGCGAAGACCGCGCCGAGCGATGCTTCCGCGCCAGTGCCGATGAGCGCGTGCGAGAGGTGTTCCTGCGGCCGGGTGTAGTAGGCGGTGGGCACCTGGTAGGTCTCGGGCTCGGCGTCGTCGTCGTAGGCGATGTCGGCGAGCTCGATCCGTACGGCCGGCTCGACACCGGCGCCCGACAGCCAGGGAAAGACCCGGCGCCCGGTCACTTCGAAGTCACGGCCCTTGCCCGCGAACCAGCGTTGGTGGGCCAGGTAGGCCCGCAGGTGCTCGGCGAAGGGGTGCGGTGTGTGCTCGGGCATAGGCTCAGTCATCCGCTACGTCGTCGGTGCGAGGTTTGGGCAGTCGGAACCAGTAGAAGCCGTGCCCGCTCAGGGTCAGCAGGTACGGCAGCTCGCCGATGAGCGGGAAGTGCACACCCCCGATGAGCTCGATCGGCTCATATCCCTGGTAACGACGCAGGTCCAGCTCGACCGGCTGCGGGAACCGCGAGAGGTTGTTGACGCACAGCACGATGTCGTCGCCGAACTCGCGGACGAAGCTGAAGACGCTCGGGTTGCTGCCGCCGAGGTCGACGAAGTTGCCGAGGCCGAATGCGGGGTGCTGCTTGCGCGAGTGCACCATGCGCCGGGTCCAGTGCAGCAGTGACGAGCTGTTCTCCAGCTCGGACTCCACATTGACCCGTTGGTAACCGAAAACCGGGTCCATCACCACCGGCAGGTGCAGCCGCCCGGGAGTGGCGGTGGAGAAGCTGGCGTTGCGGTCGGGGCTCCACTGCATCGGGGTCCGCACGCCGTCGCGGTCGCCGAGCCAGATGTTGTCGCCCATGCCGATCTCGTCGCCGTAGTACAGCATCGGAGACCCGGGCAGAGCCAGCAGCAGTGCGGTGAACAGCTCCATCTGATTGATGTCGTTGTCGAGCAGGGGTGCGAGGCGCCGACGGATACCGATGTTGGCCTTCATCCGGGGGTCCTTGGCGTACTCGCCCCACATGTAGTCGCGGTCCTCGTTGGTGACCATCTCGAGCGTGAGCTCGTCGTGGTTGCGTAAGAAGATGCCCCACTGGCAGTTCTCGGGGATCTGCGGGGTCTGCTCCAGGATCTCCGAGATCGGGTATCGCGACTCCCGGCGCACTGCCATGAAGATGCGGGGCATCACCGGGAAGTGGAAGCACATGTGGCACTCGTCGCCACCGGTCGAGGGGTCGCCGAAGTAGTCGACCACGTCGGCGGGCCACTGGTTGGCCTCCGCCAGCAGCACCCGGTCCGGGTAGTTGTCGTCGACGTGCTTGCGCACCGTCTTGAGCATGTCGTGGGTCTCGGGAAGGTTCTCGCCGTTCTCACCCTCGCGCTCGTAGAGGTAGGGCACGGCATCGAGCCGGAAACCGTCGACACCCAGCCTGAGCCAGAAGTCCAGTGCGTCCAGCATCGCGTCCCGCACGGCGGGGTTGTCGAAGTTCAGGTCGGGCTGGTGGCTGTAGAACCGGTGCCAGAAGTACTGGCCCCGCACCGGATCCCAGGTCCAGTTCGAGACCTCGGTGTCCACGAAGATGATCCGGGTGCCGGGGTAGCCGTCGTCGCTGTCGGCCCAGACGTAGAAGTCTCCGTAGGGGCCGTCCGGGTCTCTGCGCGACTCCTGGAACCACGGATGCTGGTCGCTGGTGTGGTTCATCACGAAGTCGGTGATGATGCGGATGCCACGAGCATGCGCGGCGTCGAGCAGCGTCTTGAAGTCGTCGAGGGTGCCGACATCGGGCAACACGTTGACGTAGTCGGCGACGTCGTAGCCACCGTCGCGCAGCGGGGACACGAAGAACGGTGGCAGCCACAGACAGTCGATGCCCAGCCAGTCCAGGTAGTCCAACTTCTCGGCGAGCCCACGGAAATCTCCGACGCCGTCGCCGTTGGAGTCCTTGAACGTGCGCACCAGCACCTCGTAGAAGACGGCGCGCTTGAACCAATGCGGGTCGGACTCGGGCAGGCCGGCGGCGGTGGCGGACGGGTCGGAACTTGCTTGGGTCTCGGTCATCTCGGTCACCAAGGGACCCCATTCACAGCTCGGTGGACGGTCAGCACGTGCGCGGGTTCGTGCGTGGGATCCAGCCTGACG
>DASSKO010000110.1:0-7598 GCA_035690425.1 Nocardioidaceae bacterium | reverse complement strand
TGCCGACCGGTCGGCCCCTGCCGCAGCTGCCCACACCCGAGCCGCTGACCGAGCACGGCCCGGCGCGGGTGATCGCGATGTGCAACCAGAAGGGCGGTGTCGGCAAGACCACCACCACGATCAACCTCGGTGCCGCCCTCGCGGAGTACGGCCGGCGGGTGCTGCTCGTCGACTGCGACCCGCAGGGCTCGCTGTCGGTCGGTCTGGGGCTGAACCCGCACGACATCGAGTACACGATCTATGACGTGATGATGACCCGGGACGCCACGTCCGCGGAGGCCATCCGTCCTAGTGGCATCGAGGGCCTCGACGTCCTGCCGTCCAACATCGACCTGTCCGCCGCCGAGGTGCAACTCGTGCAGGAGGTCGCCCGCGAGCAGACGCTGTCTCGGGTGCTTGCCCCGGTCCTGCCGGACTACGACGTCATCCTGATCGACTGCCAGCCGTCGCTCGGCCTGCTGACGATCAACGCGCTGACGGCGGCCGACGGCGTCATCGTGCCGCTGGAGTGCGAGTACTTCGCCCTGCGCGGTGTCGCACTGCTCAAGGACACGATCGACAAGGTCACCGAACGGCTCAACCCCAAGCTGCGCATCGACGGCCTGCTCGGCACGATGTTCGACGGGCGCACGCTGCACGGCCGGGAGGTGCTGCAGCGCCTCGTCGACGCATGGGGTGACGACGTCTTCCATACCGTGATTCGACGCACGGTCAAGTTCTCCGACTCCACCGTCGCCGGGGAGCCGATCACCAGCTATGCCGCGTCGTCGCCGGGCGCGGAGGCCTACCGGCAGCTTGCCAGGGAGGTGCTCACGCGTTGTCCCGACGAGTGAGTCTGCCCGGGGCCGACGAGCTCTTCCGGGCGACCATCGCCGACGCTGAGAAGGCAGCCTCCAGCCGGGGGGACGATGAGGGAGCCAGCCAGGCGAGGCGCGCGAGCGGGCGGGTCAGGCACGACGAGAAGATGACCGTCTACGTCACGGCCGAGGAACTGCTCGACATCGAGCATGCGCGGCTGTCGTTGCGCCGGTCGCTGGGTGGTGCCGTCGACCGTGGCCGGCTGGTGCGTGCGGCGATGGCGATGGCCTTGGCCGACCTCGACGCCCACGGTGACGACAGCGAGCTCGTGCGACGGCTGGGCGGCGCGTGAGCATCGACGTCGCCGAGGCGCCGAGCGCCGCGTTCGCCGTCCACCTGGACAACTTCGAGGGACCGTTCGACCTGCTGCTCGGCCTGATCGCCAAGCACAAGCTGGACATCACCGAGGTCGCGCTGTCGAAGGTCACCGACGAGTTCATCGCGCACACCAAGGCAGGCGGCCGGCACTGGGACCTGGAGCAGACGACGCAGTTTCTCGTCGTCGCCTCGACCCTGCTTGACCTGAAGGCTGCCCGTCTGCTGCCGCAGGCAGACGTCGAGGACGAGGAGGACCTCGCTCTGCTGGAGGCGCGCGACCTGCTGTTCGCACGGCTGCTGCAGTACCGCGCGTTCAAGAAGGTTGCGGCCCACCTGGCACAGCGACTGGAGTCCGAGGCCCGCAGGGTGCCGCGTGCGGTCGGTCTCGAGGACCGCTACGCGGGACTGCTGCCGGAGGTCCTGATCGGGCTCGGCCCCGAACAGCTCGCCGAGCTGGCGGCGCGGGCCATGGCGCCCAAGACCGAGCCTGCCCTCGGCCTCGCCCACCTGCATGCTCCCCGGGTCAGCGTCCGCGAGCAGGCGGCGGTCGTCCTCGACCGGCTGCGTCGCGCCCGGTCGGCCACGTTCCGCACCCTGACCGCTGACTCACCCGACACGCTGACGACAGTGGCTCGGTTCCTGGCCCTGCTAGAGCTCTACCGGGAGGGCACGGTCGCGTTCGAGCAGATGTCGCCCCTCGGCGAGCTGCACGTACGCTGGACGGGGGCTGACGACACCGACGACACCGACACCGGCGGCGCGCTCGGGGCCATCGACGAGTTCGAAGGCAGTGCCGACCGCAGCGAAGGGGATGGTGATGAGCGAGCAGCCGCCGGACCCGCCTGAGCCGGTCACCGAGCTGAAGCCGGCGCTGGAGGCCGTGCTGATGGTGACCGACCAGCCGCTGGACCATCTGACGCTCGCGCAGGCCGTCGGCCACCCCCCGCAGCAGGTGGTGCAGGCGCTCGCCGAGCTGTCCGCGGAGTACAGCCGCGACGGCCGGGGCTTCGACCTCCGCACCGTCGGTGGCGGGTGGCGCTTCTACACCCGTGCGGACTTCGCCGCGATCGTGGAACGGTACGTGCTCGACGGGCAGCAGGCCCGACTGACCCAGGCGGCGCTGGAGACGCTGGCGATCGTGGCGTACCGGCAGCCGGTCAGCCGGGCGCGGGTCTCGGCGGTCCGTGGCGTCAATGTCGACGGAGTGATCCGCACGCTGCTGACCCGGGGCCTGGTCGAGGAGACCGGCAACGACGAGGAGACCGGCGCGGTGCTGTACCGCACGTCGAGCTACTTCCTGGAGCGGATGGGCCTGCTCTCGCTGGACGACCTGCCACCGCTGGCGCCGCTGCTGCCCGAGCTCAGTGATGTGGAAGCGGCCGAACGGCAGAGCCGGTCCGGTGGCTGACGAGCTCACCGCGGCCGGGGGAGAGCGGTTGCAGAAGGTGCTGGCAGCGTCCGGCGTGGCCAGTCGGCGCGGCTGCGAGCAGCTGATGACGCAGCGGCGCGTCGAGGTCGACGGCGAGGTGGTGACGAGGCTCGGGACCCGTGTCGACCCCGAGACCGCGATCATCCGGGTGGACGGCAAGCGGCTGCCGACCGCGTCGCGACACCGCTATCTCGTGCTCAACAAGCCCCGCGGCGTAGTGAGCACGATGTCGGACCCGCAGGGCAGGCGTACGCTGACCGACCTCCTCGCCGACCGCCCGGAGCGGCTTTTCCACGTGGGCCGGCTCGACACCGACACCGAAGGCCTGATCCTGCTCACCAACGACGGTGAGTTCGCGAACCGGATGTCGCACCCCTCCTACGGCGTGCTCAAGACCTATGTCGCGCAGGTGCCGGGGCCGGTGGCGGCGAAGGTCGGACGTGCCCTGCGGGCCGGCGTCACGCTCGAGGACGGGCCGGTCGCGGTCGATCGCTTCCGGGTCATCGAGCGGGGCGGCGACCGGGCGATCGTCGAGGTGGTGCTGCACGAGGGGCGCAAGCGCATCGTGCGCCGGCTGCTCGCGCACGTCGGTCACCCGGTGCAGCGGCTCACCCGCACGGCCATCGGCCCCCTGCAGGTCGGGGAGCTGCGGGTCGGCGAGCACCGGGAGCTGACTGTCACCGAGCTCGGTGCACTGCTGGACGAGACGGATCTGTGAAGCCGGCGCCGCGCCGCTAGGGTTGGCCCTGCCAGTCGCCGACGTTGCAGAGGTAGGAGGACACCGTGGCAGTGCGAGCGGTGCGCGGGGCGACCCAGCTCGACGGGGACGAGAGAGAGCACCTGCTGGACCGCACGGCGGAGCTCGTCACCGTGATCATGGAGAGCAACGACCTGGCCAGTGACGACCTCATCAGCATCATCTTCACCGCGACCAGCGACCTGCACGCCGACTACCCGGCGTACGCCGCTCGCCGGATGGGTCTCGTCGACGTACCCCTCATCTGCACGCGAGAGCTGGAGATAGCCGGCGGCATGCCACGGGTGGTGCGGGTGCTGGCGCACGTCGACACGGAGATGACGCGCGCAGACGTCACGCACGTCTACCTGCACGGCGCGGCCGCGCTGCGGCGCGATCTCAACCACGTGCGCGCCGACCCGTGAGTGCGCCGCCGCCGGCGGACCCGACGCCACCGCCGGACGGGCTGCCGGGTCCGGTGGTGGTCGTCGGCGCGGGGCTGATCGGTGCGTCGATCGGCCTGGCGTTGCGTCGCGCCGGCGTGGCCGTGCACCTGGAGGACCATGACCGTGGCAGCCTGCGGTTGGCGGAGTCACTCGGCGCCGGCAGCGCCGCCCCGCCCCCCGGCGACCCGGTGCTGGTGTTGGTCGCGGTCCCGCCCGATCATATCGCCGGTGTCGTCGTCGAGGCGCTACGGCGCTGGCGAGGGGCGGCCGTCAGCGACGTCGGCAGCGTCAAGGTGCGTCCGCTGGCGGAGGTGAGTGCGGCTGCCCCCGACGAGGTGCGCCGCTACGTCGGGAGCCATCCGATGGCGGGCAGCGAGCGGTCCGGCCCGCTGGCCGCGTCGTCGGCGCTGTTCGACGGCCGGGCATGGGCGACGTGCGCGGCTCCCGGCGCCGACTCGGCGGCCGTGGAGCTTGTCGAGCGACTGGTCGCGACCTGCCGCGCGGTGCTGGTTCGGATGAGTCCCGCCGAGCACGATGCGGCGGTCGCACGCATCTCGCACCTGCCGCACGTCCTGTCCGCGCTCGCCGCGGCGCGTCTGGTGGACGCGCCATCGGTGCACTTGACGCTGGCCGGGCAGGGCCTGCGTGACGTCACCCGGGTCGCGGCTGGCGACCCGGGCCTGTGGCAGCAGATCCTCGGTGCCAACGCGGGGTCGGTCGCGGCACTGCTGCGGGAGGTTCGCGACGACATCGACCGGCTCGTCCTCGAGCTGCGCACCGCCGAGCCGCGGCTGCTGCCGCTCCTGCGGCGCGGTGTCGAGGGCACCCGGACGATCCCGGGCAAGCACGGGGGCCCGGTGCGCACCGAGGCTCCGGTCTTCGTCGTCGTACCCGACCGTCCCGGCGAGCTCGCACGGCTGTTCGCCGATGCCGGGGACGCCGGCATCAACATCGAGGACGTGCGCATCGACCACGACCCAGGCCGGCCGGCCGGCCTGGTGGAGATCAGCGTGACCGACGGCGCTGCCGAGGACCTCGTGGTCGCGCTCGGTGACCGGGGTTGGGTGGCGCACCGGTAGCCTTGCCTGTTGGCGACCACCCGGAAGGAGCCAGTGCTGTGCCCAGTTCAGAGCCCAGTGCGGGGCAAGCCAAGCCGCGCGACCTGGTGATCGCAGTCGACGGGCCGTCCGGCTCCGGCAAGTCCAGCACGTCGCGGGGTGTGGCGAAGGCGCTGGGGCTGCGCTACCTCGACACCGGCGCGATGTACCGCGCGGTGACCTGGTGGATGCTGCGCGCCGGTGTCGACGTCGACGACGCGCAGGCGGTCGCGGCACACGCCGGGCAGCCGGTGCTGCGCAGCGGCACGGACCCCGGCGCCCCCGCCATCAGCGTGGACGGCGTCGACGTCTCCGGCCCGATTCGCACCGCCGAGGTGACCACTGCGGTCAGCGCGGTCAGTGCCGTACCGGAGGTGCGGGCGGTGCTGCTGCAACAGCAGCGCGTCATCATTCAGCAGGCCTGCACCGGCGCCGGCGGTATCGTCGTCGAGGGTCGTGACATCGGCGCGGTGGTGGCACCGGACGCCGAGGTGAAGGTCTACCTGACCGCCGAGCAGGGCGCACGGGCGCAGCGGCGCTCGGCAGAGCTTGCCGCCGGCTCGGTGCCTGGTAGCTCCATGCTCACCTCGACCGCCGCCGACCTCGCACGACGGGACCAGATCGACTCGGGGCGTGCCGCCTCACCGCTGCGGCAGGCCGACGGCGCCGTGGTCCTCGACACCACCCACCTGACTCTCGACGACGCGATCGCAGCAGTCGTCGACATGGCGAAGGAACACAGATGACAGAGACAGGCCCCGGCTCGTTGCCGGTGCTGGCCGTGGTCGGGCGTCCCAACGTCGGCAAGTCGACCTTGGTCAACCGGATGCTCGGACGTCGGGCGGCGGTGGTCGAGGACGTCCCCGGTGTGACGAGGGACCGCGTTGCCTACGACGCGAACTGGGGCGGTCGTCAGTTCAGCGTCGTCGACACCGGCGGCTGGGACCCCGACGCCCGCGGGCTGGCCGAACGCATCGCCGCGCAGGCGGAGATCGCGGTCGGAATCGCCGACGCGGTGCTGTTCGTGGTGGACTCGGCGATCGGCGTCACCGACGCCGACGAGGCGGTCGTGCGGGTCCTGCGCAAGTCCGGCAAGCCGGTCGTGCTCGCAGCCAACAAGGTGGACGACCAGCGCGGTGAGCTGGAGGCTGCGGCCTTGTGGAACCTCGGTCTCGGTGAGCCGATGCCGGTCTCGGCCCTGCACGGCCGAGGCAGCGGCGACCTCCTCGACGCCATCCTCGACGCACTGCCGGATGCGCCCGCCGAGGACTTCTCGCCGCCGGCGGGGCCCCGGCGGGTCGCGATCGTCGGAAAGCCGAACGTCGGCAAGTCCAGCCTGCTCAACCGGCTGGCCGGTGCGGACCGCGTCGTGGTCGACGAGGTCGCGGGTACGACGGTCGACCCGGTCGACGAGCTGGTCGAGCTCGGCGGACGCATGTGGACGTTCGTCGACACCGCCGGCATTCGGCGTCGGGTCAAGGAGGCCTCCGGTCACGAGTACTACGCGAGCCTGCGGACGACGGCGGCGGTCGAGCGCGCCGAGGTCGCGCTGATCGTGATCGACGCGAGCCAGCCGATGACCGAGCAGGACCAGCGCATCGTCACCGCCGCCGAGGAGGCCGGCCGGGCACTCGTCGTCGCCTTCAACAAGTGGGACCTGGTCGACGAGGAGCGACGGCACTACCTGCGGCGCGAGATCGAGCGGGACCTCGTCCGGGTGCAGTGGGCGCCGCGGGTCAACATCACCGCCCGCACCGGGTGGCACGTCGACCGGCTGGTGCCGCACCTCGACGCCGCGCTGGCCGGCTGGGAGACCCGCGTCGGCACCGGAGCGCTCAACAGCTTCCTCGGCCGGCTGGTCGCCGCCCACCCGCATCCGATGCGCGGCGGCAAGCAGGCCAAGATCCTCTTCGGCACCCAGGCCGCGGTGGCACCGCCGACGATCATCCTGTTCACGACCGGCGTCCTCGAGGCGTCGTACCAGCGCTTCGTCGAGCGCCGGCTGCGCGAGGAGTTCGGCTTCGTGGGCACGCCCATCCACCTTCAGGTGCGCCCGCGAAAACGTGACAAGAGGCGCTGACATCGCCGTACCCGGCGCCAGGACGCGGGCGACGATTTCGGGCCACCTCGGGCGGTGCGGTAACGTTCGGTGCGCCCGAGCCGGCCACGGCTGGTCTCGGGTGGCGGGCTGTGGCGCAGTTTGGTAGCGCACGTGACTGGGGGTCACGGGGTCGCAGGTTCAAATCCTGTCAGCCCGCCAGATAAAGTCGCAGGTCAGCAACGCGGCGCCTCCGGCGCACCATGGTGCGCGAAGATCCGGGGGGCGTCGCGTTCTGCTGTGGTCACCGGTGGCCGTGGGGGTCAGACTGGTCGTGTTCGTCGCGGTCGACCCCGAATCCTCTGTAGTGCCTGTGAGCCTGTAGGTCAGCATGGTGGTGGAGGGCTTCCACGGGAACCGTGGATTGGTGCCTTCGAGCCCGTGCGTCAGACTCCTGTATCTCCCTGCCCTCCCCGCGACGGATACCGAGTGATCCGTCGACGGGAAGCTGGTGGCAGTGGTGGACGTGGTGCACGAGGAATAGTCAAGACCTGTGGATCGGCGTGTCACGCGACTTGCTGACGTCCTCGTGATTCGTCGGGTCGCTCGAGGAGGACGCCCTTCTCGAACGTTGCGCCGGCTCGGACGAGGGCGACGAGGTGGGGTGCGTTCACGG
>DASSKO010000109.1:0-76930 GCA_035690425.1 Nocardioidaceae bacterium | reverse complement strand
TCGACGAACCCGGTGCGGACTTGACGGGAGTGCACTACCTGCGGACGTTGACCGACTCCCAGCAGCTGCACGACCGGTTCGTGGAACGGCCACGGGTGGTCGTGGTCGGGGCCGGCTGGATCGGGCTGGAGTGCGCCGCCGCGGCCCGGGTGGCCGGCTGTGAGGTGAGCGTCATCGAGCCGCAGGAGACCGCCTTGGTCGGCCCGCTCGGCGCAGAGGTCGGCCAGGTGTACGCCGACCTGCACACCGGGCACGGTGTCGTGTTCCGCTTCGGCGAGACGGTCGAGCGGATCCGCGGTGACGGCCGGGTCTCCGGCGTGGTCACCTCGGCTGGGCAGACCCTCGACGCCGACCTCGTCATCGTCGGGGTAGGGGTGCAGCCAGACGTGGCGCTTGCCGCGGCGGCGGGTCTCGACGTCGACAACGGCGTGGTGTGCAACGAGCGGCTGCAGTCCAGCGACCCCGACGTGTTCGCGGCCGGTGACGTGGCGAACTCCTTCAACCCGCTGCTCGGGTACCGACTGCGGGTCGAGCACTGGGCCAACGCGCACGACGGCGGCATCACGGTCGCGCGCTCGATGCTCGACCAGCCGGTGGTGCACGACGTGGTGCCGTTCTTCTGGTCCGACCAGTACGACGCCGGCATGGAGTTCGCCGGGCACTGGACTCGGGAGCGGCCCTACGACCGCGTGGTGCTGCGGGGAGACGTCGGTGCCTTCGAGTTCATGGCGTTCTGGCTGACCGACGGGTTCGTCGTCGCCGGCATGCACATGAACGTGTGGGACACGATCGACGCGGTGCAGGACCTCATCCGGGGCAGCGCGCAGGCCGACCCCGACAAGCTGGCGGACCCCGAGGTGCCGCTCGACCAGGTCACCCGGTAGGTCCGCGCCAGGCTCGCCCGAGCCGGAACGGTGTCGGTGGCGGGTCGTAGACTCCCCGCGTGGCTGGCCGAATCAAGGATGAAGACATCACGCTGGTCCGTGAGCGCGCGCGGATCGACGAGGTGGTCTCCCAGCACGTCACGCTGCGCAACGCAGGCGGCGGGTCGATGAAGGGCCTGTGCCCGTTCCACGACGAGAAGAGTCCGTCGTTCCATGTGACACCTAGTAGAAGCTTTTACCACTGCCTTGCTGGTGAGACTGAGGTCATCACGTGGAATGGCATTCGGCCGATCCGCGAGTTGGTGCCCGGCATCCACCGTGTGTTGAGCGCACACAACAGTTGGGTCGAGGCGCCATTTCGCTCCTATGGCCGACAGCGCCTCTTCAAGATCACCGCGACGCGAAATCGTCAGGTGAAGGAAATATTCGCGACGGACGAGCACCGGTGGTTTGTCCGGTCTGGCAAGGCAGGAGCCAAGCGGCGTGTGGTGTTGACTCGCGACTTGCGCCAGGGACACCGGCTCGCGTTCGTATATCCGAGGAACCGGGTCAGTCGGACCACTCCGTCGCCGTTTGGGGTCGCTCACGGTTTCACGTATGGCGATGGGACGTTGAGCGGCAACGGCGCGATGGCGCTGCTGTGTCCGCCCAAAGACTTGGCAATGTTGAAATGGTTTCCCATCAGCATGGTGACATCCAGGGACGAACAGAACCTCCTGGTCCACCATCTGCCCAAGTTCTTCAAGTCGCTCCCTGACATCGACGAGTCGACTTCCTATCTCTATGGGTGGCTAGCCGGCTACTTTGCTGCCGACGGATGCGTCGCGAGCGATGGAACCGTCATCCTTAATTCCTCCGTGCGCAGCAACCTGGAATTCGTCCGGCTGTTGTGCACGCGCCTGGGGATTGCCACATTCGGCATTACCGAACAGCGTCGGCCCGGTTTCGAGGGCAGAGAACTCTCGTCTCTCTATCGCGTCCATCTCGTCAACGATGACCTCAACGAGGACTTCTTCCTCATCAACGAGCATCGCCGTCGATTCGTCGAGGCACGAAAGAGTTTCACTCGACGTGGCTGGATCGTGCAGTCGGTTGAGCCAACGGACAGATATGAGGAGGTCTTCTGCGCGGAGGTCGAAGACGGCCATGCCTTTACTCTCGCCGACAACATTCTGACCGGGAATTGCTTCGGTTGCGGTGAAGGCGGAGACGTCTTCGACTTCGTGATGAGGGTCGAGGGGCTGACCTTCGTCGACACCGTCGAGCGGCTGGCCGGTCGCTACGGCGTCCAGCTGCGTTACAGCGATGCCGATGCCCCGGGTGCGCCGCGCCGCGACGCCTCCCAGCGACCCCGGCTGCTCGAGGCGCACAAGCTGGCAGCCGAGTTCTACGTCTCCCAGCTGTTCGACTCACCCGACGCGAAGGTGGCCCGGCAGTTCCTGTCCGAGCGCGGCTTCGACAGGGCCGCCGCCGAGCAGTTCGGCGTCGGATTCGCGCCGCGCGCCGGAGACGCGCTCTACAAGCACCTGCGGCAGCGTGGCCTGCGCGACGAGGAGCTGGTCACGGCCGGTCTGGTCGGTCAGTCCGGGCGCGGACCCTACGACCGTTTCCGCGGGCGGCTGCTGTGGCCGATCAGGGAGGTGAGCGGAGAGGTCGTCGGGTTCGGCGCCCGGCGACTGTTCGACGACGACCGCATCGAAGCCAAGTACCTCAACACGCCAGAGACGCCCATCTACAAGAAGAGCCACCTGCTCTACGGCGTCGACCTGGCGCGCCGCGAGATCGCCCGGCGCAAACAGGCGGTGGTGGTCGAGGGCTACACCGACGTGATGGCCTGCCACCTCTCCGGCGTCGAGACCGCGGTAGCCACCTGTGGCACGGCCTTCGGTGAGGACCACGGGCGGGTGCTGCGCCGGCTGCTGCTCGACCACGAGCAGTTCCGTGGCGAGGTCATCTTCACCTTCGACGGCGACGAGGCCGGTCAGCGGGCGGCGCTGCGCGCCTTCCAGGGTGACCAGCAGTTCGTCGCCCAGACCTACGTCGCGGTCGAGCCGGAGGGTCTCGACCCGTGTGATGTGCGGATCAACAAGGGCGACGCGGAGGTGCGTGAGCTGGTCGCCCGCCGGGTCCCGCTGTACCGCTTCGTGCTGAAGAACGTGCTCGAGCGCTATGACCTCGACCGGGCCGACTCGCGGGTCGACGCGATGCGGTCCGCCGCCGGCCTGGTGGCCAGCGTGCGCGACCGCTCCAAGATCGACGCCTTTGCCCGCGAGCTGGCGGGCATGGTCGGCCTCGATGTCGACGAGGTCCGCGCGGAGGTCCGACGGGCCGCGTCGCGCCGCCCGTCCGAGCAGCGGGCGGCCCGTCCCGGCGTACCCGCGACCGAGGAGACCGGCCCGGCCCGGCCCACCCGGCCGGACCCGCGCGAGCCACGGTTCGCCGCGGAGCGCGAGGCGTTGCAGCTGGTGGTCCAGCATCCAGAGCTGGTGGGCGAGGAGTTCACCGAGCTCGGTGACGACGACTTCACCCATCCCACCTTCGCGGGGGTGCGCCGCGCCGTGCAGTCGGTCGGCGGGACCGCAGCGGCTGCGTCCGGTGAGTGGGTCAGCCGCCTGCGCGAGCACGCCGAGGATGAGTTCGCGCAGTCGGCCCTCGCGGCGCTGGCCGTCGAGCCGCTGCGGATCAGCGGTCCGCCGGACCGACGGCTGGCCGACTCGCTGCTCGCGCGGTTGCAGGAGGTGACCGCGCTGCGCCGCATCGAGCAGGTGAAGTCCCGGCTGCAGCGCACCAACCCGGTGGAGGAGCAGTCCGCCTACAACAAGATGTTCGGCGAGCTCGTCGCGCTGGAGCAGCACCGCAGGTCGTTGCGCGAGAGAGCGATCGGCGGCGGCCTGTAGCGGTCGAGATTTTGCCTGCCGCGCGCCCGATTCACGGCATTGGTCGGTATTCCTCCCGGTTTGGGCCTGGGTAATTCGGCGGCGCCGTCCGCTCCCGCCCGTCCACACTGATGGAGGGGATGCACTACCAGGGGGCGGAGGGCCCGGGGTGACCACGACGACAGAGAGCCACACCACGCTGATCGTCGAGCGCGCCCCGGACCTGCTCCGGCAGCGCACCTCGCCGCACGGTGGCCCGCCTGGCCTGCTGCCGTCGGCCGACCTGATGCGGGTCTACTTGCACGAGATCGGGCGCATCCCGCTGCTGACCGCGGCGCAGGAGGTCGAGGTCGCCAGGGCGATCGAGGTGGGCGTGTTGGCCGCCGACGCGCTGGAGCAGGGCTGCCACCCCGACGACGTCGACGACCTCGGCCTGCTCGTGCTGCTCGGGCAGGAGGCACACCAGACGCTGATCCGGTCCAACCTGCGGCTGGTGGTCGCGATGGCCAAGCGCTACGCGGGCCACGGGCTGTCGCTGCTCGACCTGGTGCAGGAGGGCAACATCGGCTTGATGCGGGCGGTCGAGAAGTTCGACTTCGCGCGCGGGTTCAAATTCTCCACCTACGCGACCTGGTGGATCCGGCAGTCGATCTCCCGCGCGATCGCCGACCAGGGACGCACCATCCGCATCCCCGTGCACGTGGTCGAGGAGGTCCAGCGCGCGGTACGCCTGGAGCGAGCGTTGTTCCAGCAGCTCGGCCGTCCGCCGACGGTCCTGGAGATCGCCGAGGCGCTGCACGCGAGCGTGCCCCGCACCCGGGAGCTGCTGTCGTGGTCGGTCGACCCCGTCTCGCTCGACAGCGCGGTCGGCGACTCCGCGGACGCCGTGCTGGGCGACGTTGTCAGTGACGACGACGCGATGAGTGTGCTGGACAGCGTGTCGACCCAACTTGTGCGGGGCGACGTCGAGGCCGCGTTGGCCTGTCTCACCGAACGCGAGCGCAACGTCCTCAGTCTGCGCTTCGGCCTGGTCGACGGCCGCCCCCGCACGCTGGAGCAGCTCGGTGAGATATTCGGCGTCACCCGCGAGCGGGTGCGCCAAATCGAGGTCAAGGCACTCGACAAGCTGCGCCGCGACCCGCGCAACTCCAACCTGGTGGACTATCTGCGCTGAGGCGGCTCCGCGGCCGGCCGGGTCTGGGACGATGGTGGGGTGCTGAATCCCCTTCGGGCACTGCGACGCCGGTCCCGCCGTACCCCTGTCCTTCCGGCTGGTCTGCGGTTGAGCCTGGAGGCGGGTGAGCGACCGCTCGCGTGGGCGAGCGACGGCGAGAGCCTCTGGTACGTCGGCACTCACCGCGCGTTGCACATATGCACCGAGGGTGACTGTCGGCGACTGCCCTGGGAGACCGTCGAGCGGGCGGAGTGGGACAACGACGCGGAACACCTCGAGGTCGTCGAGCTGGCCGACTTCGGCGCTGCGAAGCCCATCCACCGCGCTGCGTTGCAGGACCACGGACGGCTGCTGCAACTGGTGCGCGAGCGGATCACGGCCTCGGTCGTGATCAGCAACTTTGTCCCTGTGCAAGGCAAACGCGGCATCACCGTGGTAGCGCGACGCGCGCCACACAGCGACGGTCCGCTGAGGTGGTCGGTGGTCGTCGACCGCCATCTCGACGAGACGTCACCGCGGGTGGTCGCGGCCGCGGAGCACGGGCTTGCACGCGCACGGGCGGAGGTCGGGGATGCTTGAATCGTTATCACTGAATCGTTATCGAAAGGGTCTTTGACATGGTGTTACACGCTCCGTAGGTTCACAGAGGTACGACGACTGCGGCCCTGACTGCGTGCTGCACAAGCACCACCCACGTAACACGCGGCCGCCGGCCCGGTCATTACTCGGAAAAAGAGGGGTTCTCCATGGACGTCAATCCAGCCCGGTCGCGACGCGGCCTGCTCAGAGGCTCTGGGGTCGCCTGTGGTCTCGTGGTCAGCGTCGGCCTGCTTGCCGCCTGCTCACAGACCGATCCCGAGACCGGAGCCACGGAGAGTGAGGGTGGCAGCACGCTGGACTCGATCAAGGAGGCCGGCTCGGTCCCCGTGGGGTTCGCCAACGAGGAGCCGTACGCCTACCGCGACGGCGGTGAGCTCGTCGGTGAGGCGCCCGCCATCCACGGCGAGGTGTTCTCCCGGATCGGTGACATCAGCCTGGACGGCAAGCTATTCGAGTTCAACGCGTTGATCCCGGCGCTCAACGCCGGCCGGGTGGACGTCGTGACCGCGGGGATGTTCATCACCCCCGAGCGCTGTGAGCAGGCGGCCTTCAGCGACCCCGTGTACGTCGTGCCCACGGCGTTTCTGGTCCAGGAAGGCAACCCCAAGAACCTGACCGACTACCAGTCCATCATCGACTCCGGCGCCACGCTCGCGGTGCTCAGCGGCGCCGTCGAGGTCGACCAGGCGAAGAGTGCGGGGGTCCCGGATGAGCAGCTGCAGATCGTCAGCGACCAGCAGTCCGGCCTCGACGCGGTGAAGTCGGGGCGTGCGGACGCGCTGTCGCTGACCAGCATCTCGGTGCGGTCGTTGGCCGAAGGCGCGAGTGGTGTCGAGGTGGCCGAGCCGTTCACCCCGGTGATCGACGGCGAGGAGCAGATCGGTGCCGGTGCAGCGGTGTTCCGGCAGGGTGACGACGAGCTTCGGGAGGCGTTCAACGAGCAACTGGACGCGATCATGGAGGAAGAAGGCGCCTGGCTTTCACTGGTCGAGGACTACGGGTTCACCAAGGACGAGAAGCCGCCGGAGGACCTGACCACCGAAGAGCTCTGCAAGGGCTGAGCGGGACCGCCCGTGTGGCAGGAGATCGTCGACGCCGCGCCCTTGTTCCTGCGCGGCCTCGGCGTCACCGTGATGTACACGGTGTTGGGTGCGGTGGCGGCCTTGGTCATCTCCTTCGTGTTCGGGCTGATGGCGATCTCGCCCGTCACCGTCATCCGCGGCGTGTCCCGCACGATCGTGGAGTTCTTCCGCGGCACGTCGCTGGTGGTGCAGCTGTTCTGGATCTTCTTCGCGCTGCCGTTCCTCGGCATCAGGCTGGAGCCGCTCGCAGCCGCCACCGTGGCGCTGGGGCTGAACTTCGGGGCCTACGGCTCGGAGGTCGTGCGCGGAGCCATCGTCGCCGTGCCGAAGGCCCAGTGGGAAGCCACGGTGGCGCTCAGCCTCAACCCCGTGAAGCGCATGCGGCGGGTCATCCTGCCGCAAGCTATCCCGGAGATGATCCCACCGTTCGGCAACCTGCTGGTGCAGATCCTGAAGGGCTCGTCGTTGCTCTTCCTGCTCGGGATCACCGAGCTCACCTTCGAGGTGCAGGAGCTTCGGCGTGACATCGGCAGCCTGCCCGCCTTTGCCATCGCGCTGGTGATCTACTTCATCGTGGCCCAGGTGTTCCTCGGGGTCATGCGGCTGTGGGAGCGCCGTGCTGCGACCAAGGTCGGCCGGGGCCGGATCACCGTGGAGCCGGCAGCAGCCGTCGTCCACGCGCCCGGCGGCGGCGCCGGGGCAGGTGGCCCGCAATGAGCTGGGACTGGGAGTTCACCCAAGAGATCTTCCCCGAGATCCTGGCGGCCTTCTTCAAGTTCACGCTGCTGCTGACCTTCGCGTCGGCCGCGGTGGCGATCGTGCTCGGGCTCATGCTCGCTCTGGGGCGGCGGTCCCAGGTCAAGGCCATCTCCTGGCCGTCGTACTCGGTCGTCGAGTTCGTGCGGAGCACGCCGATCCCGGTGCAGCTGTTCCTGGTCTACTTCGGGCTGCCGGAGGCCGGCGTGCGGCTGAGTGCCCTGACGAGCGCGGTGATCGTCTTCGGCATCCACTACGCGGCTTACATGTCCGAGGTCTACCGTGCCGGCATCGAGGCGATCCCCAAGGGGCAGTGGGAGGCATCGACGGCGCTGTCGTTGTCGCCCACCCGCACCTGGCAGGCGGTGGTGCTGCCGCAGGTGGTCCGGCGGGTGCTGCCCTCGATGGGCAACCAGATCATCGCGCTGTTCAAGGAGACGCCGTTCGCCATCGTGATCGGTGTGCAGGAGATGGTCACGGTGGCCCGGCAGAACGGGGCGCAGCAGTTCCAGTACCTCGAACCGTTTACTATCGCTGGTCTGATCTTTCTCGTCGCCAGCTATCCCACGTCCGTCCTGATGCGAAAGCTGGAGATCCGCCTTGGCCACGCATAGCACTGCCTCGTCGATGCCGTCCGCAGGGGACGCCATCATCCGTTTCGAGGACGTCGACAAGAGCTTCGGCAACAACGTCGTACTCGACAAGATGAACTTCTCCATCGCGCCGGGGGAGCGGGTCACTCTGATCGGGCCCAGTGGGTCGGGCAAGACCACGATCCTGCGGCTGCTGATGACGCTGGAGAAGATCACTGGCGGGGTGATCTGGGTCGAGGGTGAGCCATTGACCCATGAGCGCAGCGGCGACAAGCTCAAGCTGGCGTCCGAGAAGTATCTGCGGGAGAAGCGCCGCAAGATCGGCATGGTCTTCCAGCAGTTCAACCTGTTCCCGAACATGAAGGTGCTCGAGAACATCACCGAGGCCCCGATCTCGGTGCTGGGCAAGCCCAAGGACGAGGCCCGCAAGCAGGGCCTCGAGCTCCTCGGCCGGGTGGGTCTCGGGGACAAGGCCGAGGCGCACCCCTCGCAGCTGTCGGGTGGGCAGCAGCAGCGCGTGGCGATCGCGCGGGCGCTGGCGATGGAGCCCGACATCCTGCTGCTCGACGAGGTGACGTCGGCGCTCGACCCGGAGTTGGTCGCTGACTTCCTCGACGTGCTGCGCGACATCGCCGAGACCACCGACATAACCATGCTGATCGTCACGCACGAGATGCACTTCGCGCGCGACGTGTCGCACCGGATCATGATGTTCGACTCCGGGGTGATCGTCGAGGACGGCCCGCCGGAGAAGATCTTCGGTGAGCCCGACCACGACCGGACCAAGAAGTTCCTGAAGGCGGTGCTGGAGGACCGCTGAGCACGCTCGCCCGGTTGCTGGCCCGACCGGGTTTCGCCCTGCGGCCGTCGGCTTGCTAGTGTATGCCGGTCGCCGGGCTTCGGCCCGACGCAGTCCCGCGTAGCTCAATTGGCAGAGCATTCGGCTGTTAACCGGAGGGTTACTGGTTCGAGTCCAGTCGCGGGAGCTTCTATTTTCGCAGGGCAGAGGCACTTTTCCGATCCAGAGTTCGGCCTCCGTGCTGTCTACGTGCGATGTTGACCGCGCGGTCGGACCGATCTGTCGTCGTTCACCAGGCAGGGTGGTTGGGCCCTACACTGTGTGCATGCCCGAGTCCCGCGTCGTTGCCGACCACCGCATCATGGGCGGTGTGCCGTGTATCCGTGGCACTCGCATCCCGGTTGCAACCCTCGTCGGGCTTGTCGCGCAGGGGCAGTCGGTCGAGGAGATCCTGGGCGACTATCCGCAGTTGTCGGCTGAAGACGTACGCGCCGCCCTTGAGTTCGCCGCCGCTGCGGTCAGCGAGCGGCAGGTTCCCTTCAGCACCTCGGCGTGAGGTTCCTCCTCGACGAGTGCATCAGCACGCGCCTTACTTCAATGCTTGCCGCCGCCGGGCACGACGTCGTCCATGTCTCTCAGCGTGATCTGGCCGGGCGCATGGACGACGTGGTGCTGGCCGTGGCTCGCGAGGAGGAGCGCGTTCTTGTGTCTGCTGACACCGATTTCGGCGAGCTTCTCGCTCACCGGGGCCTGGCCCTTCCGGGTCTTCTGCTCTTTCGTCAAGGCAATCGCGTGACCTGAGCATCAAGCGACCACGCTGCTCGGGAACCTCGGGGACATAGCCGAAGACTTGAACGCCGGCGCCATCGTCGTCCTCACGAACGACAACATCCGCATCCGCAGGCTGCCCGTCGGGTGACCGGTCCGGGTCACCGTGGCGCGGCACAGGTCATGCAGCGCGTCCGCGGTGTGCCGTGAGCCGTGACGACCTCAACGCGGTGGCCGTCTGGACGAGGGTGCTGTCCGCGTGCGTACTCCCTGCGGACTCGGGCTGGCCAAGGCCGATCAGTGGGCAGACGACAGGGGCGAGAATGCCGTGTGGCCGGTGTAAGCGTTGTGGGGCGGGCGGGACTCGAACCCGCGACCCAGGGATTATGAGTCCCCTGCTCTAACCGGCTGAGCTACCGCCCCTAGGCGCTGCATGTCGCGGAGGCAGCCTACCGACGGGGCATGGTCTTCGGCGTCCGGGTACGGGATCGGTAGGAGTCTCGCAGCGCGGCTCGCATGCGACCCCTTGAGCGAGTACGTCAGCCACGGGGCCAGGTAGTTGTCGGCGGTGCCGCACGCCTTTGCCTAGACGTACGGCACCTGAGCCCTCAAAATATCCGGATTCAGCTGAGCGCCTGGAGGTACGGTGCCCAGCGCTCTGTATCCGATGCCTTTCGTTGGGCGACGATTCTGCTCGCCGCGCTGTATACCGGAACCTCAGCGTGTGCCCGCGCCCCGGTGCTGTGCCAACCATCGAGCAAAATCCGCGAAATGCCATCCAGGAGCCGACCGGTGAGTCTAGTCTCGCGACGAAGAGAGTACCGCGACGGCGGCATGCTCCTTCCGGGCTGGGGGAGTCACCAAATGAAGAATTCCGTGCTGAGCGTCGTGGTGTCGGGCGGCCTGGCCATCGGCTCGCTGGTCGGCGCCGGACCTGCCCTCGGGTCGATCGAGCAACCCACGGTGGTGAGCGCGGACCCGGTCAACTACACGCCAAACGTTGTCGACGACGACGTGGTGGCGCACACCAGCGTGGACGCCTTGACGCAACTGGGCAGCACGATCTACGCGGGCGGCCGGTTCCACAGCGTCGAGCGCGCGGGAGCGACGTACACGCGGAACAACCTCATGAGCTTCGACGCCTCGACTGGGAAGATGACCTCGTTCGCCCCCAACCTCGACGGGAAGGTCTTCGCGCTGCTCGCTACCGGAGACTCTCTCTACGTCGGGGGCTACTTCAAGACCGTCGGGGGCGTGGCGCGGCGTGGCCTGGCGAAGCTGGACGCCACCACCGGTGCACTCGATACGTCGTTCAACGCTCGCCTCAGGGGCGCGGTGCAGGAGATCCGGATGAGCGGCGGCCGGCTCCTCGTGGGGGGAAAGTTCCCACAACGTCTGCTTGCCCTCAACCCGGCAACCGGCGACGACACCGGTTACATCGACGTCCCGATCAGCGGGTCGGTGGCATCCACCGCGGGCGCCACCGACATCTACCGGTTCGCGGTCAACCCCCAGGGCACCAGGCTGGTTGCCATCGGAAACTTCACGACGGTTGCTGGGCAGAGGCGCTGGCGTGCCTTCATGCTCAACCTCGGTGCGACGTCGGCGACCCTGAACCCCTGGCACTACCAGCCACTGGAGAACGACTGCAGGTCCCAGAAGTCGCGGGCCTACCTGCGCGACGTCGACTTCTCGCCCGACGGCAGCTACTTCGTCATGGACTCCACCGGCTACGTCCCCCTCAGCGGTGGGCTCGGTCGCGACATCTGCGACGCGGCGGCAAGGTTCGAGACCGGCATCGCGGCGCCGAATCGCCCGACCTGGATCAACTACAGTGGCGGCGACACCTTCCACTCCATCGCTGCGACCGGCGCAGCAGTCTATGTGCAAGGGCACTTCCGCTGGCTCGACAATCCGAACGGCAGAGATGCGCCCGGACCCGGAGCGCAGCCGCGGAGCGGCATCGGCGCGATCGACCCGGCGACGGGCAAGGCCCTACCGTGGAATCCCGGCAAGACGCGGGCGGTCGGCGGTAAGGATCTGCTCCCCACCAGCGAGGGCCTGTGGGTCGGCAGCGACGGTGCTCGCTTCGCCGGCGAGCGCCGCGACAACATCGCGTTTGTGCCGCTGCCGTAACAGGGCTGCCGCTGCGCCACCGTCAGTCCACGAACAAGGAGGGCTGTCCAGCCCCGATCCCGGTGCTGGACAGACCTTCGATACGACGAGTCTTCAGGCGACCGAGGTGCCCGCACCCGCCGACGCGATGTGTGGCGCGCCCACGACGACCCGCTGGGTGCTGTCCAGCCGCGAACGGGACAGCACCTGAAGGGCACCGCAGCTGCAGCGCACGTAGCCCACTGCGCCCCGGGCGGTGCGATGCTCCGAGACGACCTCGAACTCGGTGTCCGTGCGTCCGCAGCTGCGGCACGCCGACACGTTTCCTGCGCCAACCTTCACGGTGACCTCCCTCCCGCCGGTAGTGCGCCGACGATGCGTATTTGATGCCCAGCCTAAAGAGACATGGGCGAATCTGCTTCTACATTCTACAGTTACCATCGCCCTTGGTTCGACCGGCATGAGGCGCACTTGAGTGTGATGTCGCGGACACTGAGGCACGAATCGTTTACCGTGCACGACGGGTCCTTGTAGAATCTGCTTAATGATTGATTTGCGCAGACTCCAGGTGTTGCGGGCGATCCAGCGACATGGGTCGGTCACCGCCGCGGCGCAGGCCATGCACCTGACGCCATCTGCAGCCTCGCAACAGGTGCGCCAGCTCTCCCACGACCTCGGTGTTGCCTTGCTGCGTCCCCGCGGCCGGGGAGTCGAGCTCACTCCGGCCGCGCACACCCTGCTCACCCACGCCGATGCGATCCACGCGCGGTGGGAGCAGGCACAGTCAGATCTCCGGGGCCACGCGGAGCAGGCCGCCGACAGCGTGCAGGTCTGCGGTTTTGCCACCGCGGTATCCGCCTTGCTCGCCCCAGCGGTCGCGGAGGTCGGCAGCGCCGAGCCCCAGCTGACCGTGCGGATCCAGGAGGCCGAGCCTGCCGAGTGCTTCGACCTGCTGTTCGCCGAGGAGGCCGACGCCGCCATCGTGCAGGCGGTGCCTGGCGATGCGCCGCCGAGCGACGCCTCCTTCGACGTGCAGCCCCTGCTCGACGATCCGCTGGACCTGCTGGTCCCCGTGGTGCACCCGCTCGCCGACGAGCGCAACGTGTCCTTGGACGCCGCAGCACGCGAGCCGTGGGTGCTCGGCGCCGTCGGGGGATCCTCGCAACAGATCGTGGAGGTGGCCTGCTCGGCCGCCGGCTTCTCGCCAGCGATCGCACATCACGCCGTCGACTGGGGCGCGGTGTGCGCGCTCGTGGCCGAGGGTCTCGGCGTCGCCCTGGTGCCGCGGCTGGCGCGGCTGCCTGCTCAGCACCCCGCCGTGCGCGTTCCGTTGCGCGGCGATCCAACGCCCTCGCGCCGGATCCTGACCGCGACTCGCCGTGGCGGGCGCGACCATCCCGCCGTACGCCGGGTGCTGGCGGCGGTGGAGCAGCAGGCCGCCCGGCTGCGGGCGGATGCGTGAGCTGGCGAGTGCTCGCTGACCTACTCGGGCCGCAGCGCTCGCAGCACGCAGAACTCGTTTCCCTCGGGGTCGGCGAGAACCACCCAGCTCACTTCGCTGCCCTGCCCCACAGACACCTGCCGTGCACCGAGGCCGAGGAGGCGCTCCACCTCGACGTGCTGGTCCCCGGGTCGCAGGTCTAGGTGCAAGCGGTTCTTGACCCGCTTGGCCTCCAGCACGCGCAAGAAGATCAGGTCGGGCGAGATGCCGTCCTCCGGGCTGCCGGCGGGTGGTTCGAGCACGACCTCGTCCGCGTCGGCGAAGGTGCGGCGCCAGCCGAGCGCGCCAGCCCAGAAGCGGGCGAGCCCGTCGGGGTCGACTGCGTCGACGGCCATGCACTGGATGCGAATTCCCATGCCGTGAGCCTCACTCATCCCCGCCGAAGGCTAGGTGGAAGACCTCGAACGCCGCGCCGTAGGTCACTCCCATTCGCGAACCGGCGCCCCGGCAGACGCCCTCCAGGAACTCCTCGGCGTCGAAGGTCCAGCCCAGCCCGTTGATGTAGGCATCGTGTGCGGTGAGCGACTCCACCCCCGTCGTGAACGAGTCGGTGACGTCGACGCCGTGCTGCGACGACGGTGATCCTGCGGCCCACACCTGGCGGACGCCGCCCCACGGCTCGAGCCCCTCGTCCTCGACCTGCTGACGAAAGACCCAGCGGTTGCCGGCGTCGCGTACGGCGTCGAGGGTCGCGCGCCCGGTCGCGATGTGGTCAGCCATGTTGAGCATCCGCGCACCGTCCCAGGTGTCGCGGAAGTTGTTGGTGATCACGATCTCCGGCCGGTGCCGGCGTACGACTCGGGCGATCTCGGCGCGCAGCGCCACGCCGTACTCGACCACACCGTCAGGCAACCGCAGGAACTCCACCTCGTCGACGCCGACGATGCCGGCAGACGAGATCTGCTCCGCCTCCCGCACCTGCGCGCACCGAGCCGGATCCATGCCGTCGATGCCGGCCTCGCCGGAAGTCACCATGCAGTAGGCGACGTGCTTGCCCTGAGTGGTCCAGCGCGCCACGGCAGCGGCCGCGCCGAACTCCATGTCGTCGGGGTGGGCGACCACGGCCAGCGCCCGCTCCCACTGCTCGGTCAGAGGCTGCAACCGCGACGGTGCCTGCTCGCTCATGACGTAAGCATGGCGTGAGCGGTCGCACGCACGTCAAGCGCGTCCGAAAACTCTGATCCTGACGACGTTGGACGTTTCGCCGGTGGCAGGGTCGACCACACGCAACCGGTTGGGCCCGGGCCGACCCAGAGCGACATAAGTCTGGAACGTGCCGCCTTCCACGGTCGCGGTGGTCGGGAAGGCCGTCCACGAGCCGCCCTCGAGCCGTTGCACCTGCAGCGTGGTGCCGTTGCCGCCGGGGTACCGCCCGCGCAGGGTCACCTGCTCCATGGCGACCGCGGCGAGCGCGCCGGTGTGCAACTCAATGGGGGAGGATTCGGCGTCCGGCTTCGGCTCCCGCGATCCTCCGGCACCCGAGCGCGGACCCGACGTGGGGCTCGGGGACGTGCTGGGCCCAGGGCTCGTGCTCGGTGTGGGGTCGGTACTGGGGCTCGGGGTCGAGGAGGGACTCTCCACGGTGTCCGGGGTCGGTGTCTCGTCGGGCTCGGGCTGTGCCACCGACGGCGCGGGCCCGTCGCCGCCGGAGATGCCGACCGTCCGCAACGCCGCGGTGGCGGTGAGGGCCACGACGACGCCGACCACCGCGGCGATCAACGCCGCAAGCACGATGGCGCCGGTGATCTGGCGGCGCAGATCGCGGTCGATGGCCACGGACGTCTCCTCTGCTCGACGAACAACTCCGCTGGCCCCATGGTGCCAGGCTGCAGCACAGGCCCCGCTCCCTGTGATGGCGGGGCCGCCGCGCTCTCGGCGTGTCCGGGTGTCACGCCTGGTGCAGCGGTGCCCGATGAGGCACAATGGCGGCGGCGATGCACCTGAGCACTCCGCACAGGCTTCGAGTCCGCTGGGGAAGGCGAAGCTCGAGCCAGAGGAGGTTCCGGTGAGCAGCCGTCCAGCAACGAGGGGTGTGCTCTATGTGCACTCCGCGCCGTCGGCGCTGTGTCCCCATGTCGAGTGGGCAGCCGGTGGCGTCTTTGGCATGCCCGTGAACATGTCATGGATCCCGCAACCAGCCGCTGCGGGCAGCTTCCGTGCGGAGTTCTCCTGGCTGGGCGAAGCCGGCAGCGGCGCACGACTCGCCTCCGCGCTGCGCGGCTGGGCGCAGCTGCGCTTCGAGGTCACCGAGGAGCCGAGCCCCGGCTGTGAAGGTGCCCGGTTCTCCTACACACCCGCCCTCGGCATCTTCCACGCGGTGACCGGCATGCACGGCGACATCATGATTCCCGAGGACCGGCTGAGGGCCGCGCTGGTGAGGTCGTCTCTCGGCGAGACCACGATGGAGCTCGAGGTCGACCGGCTGCTGGGGAAGGCCTGGGACGAGGAGCTCGAGCCGTTCAGGTACGCCGGCGACGGCGCACCTGTGCGTTGGCTGCACCAGGTGGTGTGACCGCAGCGAGCCGCGCTGGTCAGCCTGGTCCGCGCGCTACAGCGGGATATTGCCGTGGTCGCCGCGGACCGGCCCGGTGGCCAGCGCCGCGGCGATCTCGGTCGCCAGCCGGCTGCGGGTGACCGCTGGGTCGACGACCTCGTCGACGACTCCGATCTCCACGGCCTTGTCGATACCGCCGGCAATCTTCTCGTGCTCGGCGGCCAGCTCTGCCTCCACCCGGGGCCGCACCTCGGCCTCGACCTCCGCCAGCTTGCGCCGGTGCAGGATCCGCACCGCCGCCACCGCGCCCATCACCGCGACCACCGCACCCGGCCAGGCGAACACCTTGGTCGCGCCGAGAGAGCGGGAGTTCATCGCGATGTAGGCGCCGCCGTAGGCCTTGCGCGTCACCAGCGTCACCCGTGGCACCGTGGTCTCCGAGAACGCGTGCAGCAGCTTCGCTCCGCGGCGCACTACGCCGTCCCACTCCTGGCCGACACCGGGCAGATAGCCAGGGACGTCCACCAGCACGATCAGCGGCACGCCGAACGCGTCGCACATGCGGACGAACCGTGACGCCTTCTCGGCCGACAGCGAGTCGAGGCAGCCGCCGAGCCGGAGCGGGTTGTTGGCGATCACGCCGACGGTGCGGCCACCGAAACGCCCCAGTGCGGTGCAGATGTTGGGCGCCCACCGGCCGTGCAGCTCGAGCATGCTGTCGAGGTCGAGCACCTCCGCCACCAGCGGGTGCACGTCGTACGCGCGCTTGGGGCTGTCCGGCAGCACCGCCTCGAGGTTGCGATCGGTGACCGACTCGGGGTCGAGATCGCCCTGGTTGCCGAGCAGGCTGGTCACCCGCCGAGCCTCGGTGATCGCCTGCTGCTCGCTCTCGGTGAGCACGTGTACGACGCCGGAGCGGCGGCCGTGCGGCTCAGGTCCACCGAGCCGGAGCATGTCGACGTCCTAGCCGGTGACCGAGCGCACCACGTCGGGTCCGGTGACGAAGATGCGGCCCTCGGGGCCGAGGATCACGATGTCGGTGAGTGCCGGCCCGTAGGCGGCACCGCCCGCAGCGGGCCCGAGCACGATCGAGATCTGCGGAATTTTGCCGGACGCCGTGGTCATCGCGTGGAAGATCTCACCCACCGCGTGCAGCGAGAGCACTCCCTCGGCCAGCCGGGCGCCGCCGGAGTGCCACAGCCCGACGATGGGAGCGTCGTCGGCGACCGCGCGCTCGTAGGCCCGCACCACCACCTTGCAGCCCTCGTAGCCCATCGCCCCGCCCATCACGGTGGCGTCGGAGCAGAAGGCCACCGTCTGCGTGCCCTCGATCGTGCCGACCGCCGCCAGCATGCCGGAGCCGTCGTCGTCGCTGATCAGCTCGAGACTGCCCTCGTCGAACAATGCGGCGAGCCGCTTGTTGGGGTTGCGGGGGTCGTCCTCGCGGGCGAGCTTCGACTTCTTCACCGGTGCTGCCGGCGCCGTGTCAGAGCTGACGGTCATCAATGTCTCCTACGGTGTCGACTGAGGGGCCGAGCGGAAGGCGATGGCGACGTTGTGGCCGCCGAAGCCGAACGAGTTGTTGAGCGCGCCGAGCGGCCCGTCGTCGAGCTTGCGTGGCTCGACGGCGATGTCGAGGTCGATGGCCTCGTCCACGTTGTCCAGATTGATGGTCGGCGGGACCACCCGCTGTTGCAGCGCGAGGATGGTGGCGATCGACTCCAGCGCACCGGCCGCGCCGAGCAGGTGACCGGTCATCGACTTGGTGGAGGTGAGCACGACGCTGCGGGCGACCTCCTCGCCGAGGGCCTGCTTGATCGCCAGCGCCTCAGCGACGTCGCCCTGCGGGGTCGACGTCGCGTGGGCGTTGATGTGGACGACCTCGGAGGGATGCATCTGCGCCTCGCCGAGGGCCATCTTCATCGCGCGGGTGGCGGCAAGCCCGGTGGGGTCGGGCTGGGCGATGTCATGGCTGTCGGCGGTGATGCCGGCGCCCGCAACCTCGGCGTAGACCCGGGCGCCGCGGCGGGCGGCGTGCTCCTCGGACTCGATGACCAGCACCGCGGCCCCCTCGCCGAGCACGAAACCGTCACGATCGCGGTCCCAGGGCCGAGACGCCCGCTGCGGGTCGTCGTTGCGCTTCGACAACGCCATCATCTGGCCGAAGGCGGCCAGTGGCAGCGCGTGGATGGCGGCCTCGGTGCCGCCCACGACGGCGACGTCGGCACGGCCGAGCCGGATCATGTCGACGCCGAGCGCGATGGACTCGTTGCCGGAGGCGCACGCCGAGACGGGCGTGTGCACGCCCGCCTTGGCGTTGATCGCAAGCCCCACGCTTGCAGCGGGGCCATTGGGCATCAACATCGGGATCGCCAGCGGGGAGACCCGGCGCGGACCCTTCTGCGTCAGCTGGTCGTAGGCGCCGAGCAGGGTCTGGATGCCGCCGATCCCGGACGCGACCGCGACACCGACCCGCTCGGGGTCGACCTCAGCAGACTCCTCGGCGAGGCCGCAGTCACGCCAGGCCTCCAAGGCGGCCACCAGCGCCAACTGGCCGGAGCGGTCCATCCGCCGTGCCTTGACCCGCTCGAGCACTTCAGTGGGCTCGACGGCGATCTGGGCCGCGATGCGCGCGGGGAGCTCAGCCGCCCACTCCTCGGTCAGCGGGTTGACGCCGGACCGCCCGGCGAGCATGGCGTCCCAGGTCGTGGCCACGTCGCCGCCGAGAGGAGAGGTGGCTCCCATCCCGGTGACGACTACGCGTGTGCTGCTCATCTGCTTAGTCACCTCGGTGTACGAAGGAGTCTGCTCGGGAGTTGGCCGGAGAGCCGAGCCCTCGCCCGGTCAGGACTGGGTCACGACTGCGTCAGACTGGATCACGACTGGCATCGCGACTGGCATCACGACTGGGCGCGCTCGATGAACGCCACCGCGTCGCCGACAGTCTTGAGGTTCTTGACCTCGTCGTCGGGGATCTTGACGTCGAACTTCTCCTCGGCGGCTACGACGACCTCGACCATCGAGAGTGAGTCGACGTCGAGGTCGTCGGTGAACGACTTGTCCAGCTGCACGTCGTCAGCCGGGATGCCGGCGACCTCGTTGACGATCTCGGCGAGGTCGGTGCGGATCTCCTCGGTGGTGGCCATGTGCTGCTCCTGTCCTGGTTGGTGGTGCGCCAATTCTGGGTGTACTGCAACGTGGGGTGCCGATCAGGGCACGGTGACGACCTGCGCGGCATAGACGAGGCCGGCGCCGAAGGCGATCAGCAGCGCGGTGTCGCCGCTCTTGACCTGGCCGTCGTCGATCATCCGTGCCATCGCCAGCGGCACCGACGCGGCAGAGGTGTTGCCCTGGTAGGCAATGTCACGGGCGATCTCGACGCTTCCGGGCAGCCGCAGTGCCCGCGCCATGGCGTCGATGATGCGCATGTTGGCCTGGTGGGGGATGAAGGCGTCGAGATCCTCTGGCGAGACCCCGGCCCGGTCCAGCGCCTCCTGGGCGATCTTGGCCATCTCGAACGACGCCCACCGAAAGACCGGGTTGCCTTCCATGCGCAGGGTCGGGATGACCTGGTCGCCGGACCGCAGGGCGTGCGGCCAGTCTTCGTTCTGCCGGATCAGGTTGAACTGCTCACCGTCGGACCCCCACACCACCGGGCCGATACCGGGCTGCTCCGAGGGCCCGATCACCGCGGCGCCCGCGCCGTCGGCGAAGATGAAGGCGGTGCCGCGGTCGGTCGGGTCGGTGATGTCGGAGAGACGCTCCACGCCGATGGCAAGGACGTACTTCGCGCTGCCGGCGCGCACCATGTCTGATGCCATCGCGACGCCGTAGCAGAATCCGGCGCAGGCGGCGGAGACGTCGAACGCCGCAGCCGAGCGGGCTCCGAGCTCGGTCGCGATCATCGGCGCAACGGCCGGTGTCTGCAGCAGGTGCGAGACCGTGGCCACGACGACGCAGCCGATCTGCTCGGGCGCGATGCCCGCCTGCTCCAGGGCCTTGCGGGACGCCTCGACCGACATCGACTGCACGGTCTCGCCCTCGGCGGCGAAGCGCCGCTCGATGATGCCGGAGCGGGTGCGGATCCACTCGTCGGAGGAGTCGATGTGCTTGCAGACCTCCTCGTTGGTGACCACGCGAGAGGGCCGGAAGTCACCGATGCCGAGAATGCGGGCGTGCGGCGCTCCGGTGGAACTGCTGATCGCGGCTGTCATGCGCCGACCTCCGTGCTGATCTCGGGGTGCAGACGCACCAAGGGCTGGCCGGGGGAGACGAGGTCACCATCGTGCACCAGCCACTCGACGATCGTGCCACCGTGTGGCGCGACCACGGGCAGCGAGTCTCGCAGGCTGGTCACCGACCCGATGCCCGCGCCGGTGCCGAGCCGGCTGCCTTCCTCGAGACCGTCGGAGGCGTGGAAGGTGCCCTTGGCGGGTGCGACCAGCAGCCGCCAGGTGGGGGAGGTGTCCAGCGGCGAGGCGCTGCCGTGCTTGTCGACGAACGCCCGAACGTCGTCGAGCTGGTCCGGCGTCTTGAGCGCGAAGGTCTCGATGTCGGGCAGCGCGCGCTTGGCGATGCCGGTGAGGGTGCCGGCCGGAGGCATCTCGAGCATGCCGGTGACACCGAGGTCAGCCATGGTCTGCATGCACAGGTCCCAGCGCACCGGGCTGCGCACCTGCATCACCAGACGCTTCAGCACCTCGCGCCCGTCGTGCACGACTTGGCCGTCACGGTTGCTGAGCAGCCGGGTGCGGGGGTCGTGGGTGGACACGGCACGGGCGTAGCCGGCCAGCGTGTCGACGGCGGGGGCCATGTGCTCGGTGTGGAATGCGCCCGCCACCTGCAGTGCGCGGACCCGGGCCTTGGCCGGCGGGTCGTCCGCGAGCGCGGCGAGCTGCTCCATCGTGCCGGCCGCGACGACCTGCCCCGGCGCGTTCTGGTTGGCGGCGGTGAGCCCGTGCTGGGCGAGCTTGGCCAGCACCTCCTCGCGGTCGCCGCCGAGTACGGCGGACATGCCGGTGGGTGTCACGGCCGCCGCCGCGGCCATCGCCTTGCCGCGCTCGCGCACGAGCACGATCGCCTGCTCGGCGGTGATCACTCGGGCGCCGGCGGCGGCTGCGATCTCACCGACGCTGTGGCCGGCGACTGCCCCCACGCGGCCGAAGGCGTCGGCCGGGTGGGGGAACACCTCGAGGGCGGCGAGCAGCCCCGACGCGACCAGCAACGGCTGGGCGATCGCGGTGTCGCGGATCGTCTCCGCGTCGGCGTCGGTGCCGTAGTGGGCCAGGTCGAGGCCCGCGACGGCAGAGAGCCAGTCGAGGCGGTCGGCGAACTGGGGATCCTCCACCCACGGACGGAGGAATCCGGGAGTCTGTGCCCCCTGGCCGGGAGCGACGATGACAAGCACAGCACCACGATGCCCGCTCCGACGCCCCGATCATGGTCACGGCTGGCACGAAATTACCCCGGCTCGTTTGTAGGGTTTCCACAATATTGGTCAACGCGCGGTCTCGGTCGACAGCCGACCCAGGGTGAGCGCGAGCCGCAGGGTGTAGGCGTGCCGGACGTCGGTGGGCGACAAGCCGGTGAGCTCCGCGACCCGGCGCAGCCGGTACCGCACGGTGTTGGGGTGCACGAACAGCGCCCGCGCCGTGGCCTCGATCGACCCGCCGACCTCCAGGAACGCGGCCGTGGTGTCCAGCACGGTCGCGCCTCCGGACACCAGCGGGACGTAGATGTCCTGGACGAGCTGCCGTCGGGCGTGTCCGTCGCCTGCGAGCGCACGCTCGGGCAGCAGGTCGTCGCTGGAGACCGGCCGTGGCGCGGCGGGCCATCCGCTGGCCGCCCGCAGCCCGGCGATGGCCGCGCGGGCGGAAACGCTGGCCGCCAGCAGGTCCGCCACCATCGGCCCGACGACCACCGGCCCCGTCCCGAAGTGCTCCGCGATCGCTCCGGCGGCTTTGTCGGGATCGTCCACCCCGCCGAGGACCACGACAAGCCGGTCTCCCTGTACCGCGCAGAGGGCATCGAGCCGTTGGCCGCGCGCGGCCCGTCGTACCTCGTCGACGGCGAGCTCGCTGCCACGAGTGCCGGCGTCCCGGCCCGGCGCGCGCCCGAGCACGACGACCACCCGGGTCGAGGACTCCCAGCCCAGCGCGGCGGCCCGGGAGCGCACCGCCTCGTCGGCCTCGCCGCGTAGGACCGAGTCGACCACCAGTGCCTCCAGGCGCGCGTCCCAGGCGCCTCGCATCTCGGCGGCGCGGGCATAGACCTCCGCGGTGCCGAACGCGACCTCCCGGCCGTAGAGCATGATCAGCTCACGCACGGCCGGTGCGTCGCCGGCGCCGACGAGCTCGTCGATCTGCCCCTCGATCACCTCGATACTCATCCGCACCATCTCGACCGTCTGCTGCAAGGTGATGACGCGGGTCAGCTTTTGCGGCGCCGTGCCGAAGACGTCGGCGGTGATCGAGCCCTCCTTGGGATCCTCGGCCCAGGAGATGAACGAACGGATCCCGGCCTGCACGATCAGCCCGATCCAGGAGCGGTCCTCCGCGCTGAGCTGGCGGTACCAGGGCAGCTGCTCCTCCATCCGGGCGGTCGCGGTGGAGGCGATCACGCCGACGGACTGCTTCAGCCTGCGCAACGCCGTGCCGGGTCGGTCGGTGCTCGATGGCTCGGTCACTCCCCGAGGCTATCGCCGCAGCAGAACTGCGATCTCGCGGCGAGGTGGCGAGGTGCCGCCCCTCGACGTGAGTAATCGTGCCTGTGCCGGGTACGTGCGGGACCTCAACCCACTGCAGAAGGGACATGAGCATGGCAACCGGTGAGACGGGCTTCGATGACGTCACCTTCGACTTGGTCTCGGTCCAGTACCACGCACTCAAGGCCGGCCACGACTACGGGCAGTATGTGCGTGATGCACGTAATGCGGGCCACGACGACATCGCCGACTTCTTCGAGCAGGTGATGGCCGAGGACTCGCGTCGGGCGCAGCGCTGCCACGAGTACCTCAAGCAGCTCTCGGGCACCGGCGAGTCCGGTCCGGCGGTCACCTGACGCCCAGGTAGACGCGTAACGTCTGCGGGATGGAGCCTGTCGCCGCGCTCAAGCGCATTGCGTTCCTGCTTGAGCGCGAGCGTGCGGAAACCCATCGTGTGCGTGCGTATCGCAAGGCCGCCTGGCGGCTGGAAAGCCTGTCGCCGCAGGAGCTGGCGCGGCGGATCGACGCCCGCAGCCTCACCGAGCTGGCCGACGTGGGTCCGAAGACGGCTGACGCGGCGATGGCGGCGGCCGCCGGCGAGGTGCCCGGCTACCTTCGCACGCTCGAGGACGCCGCCGGACCGCTGGCCGAGGGCGGCGAGGCGGTGCGGGCGGCGCTGCGCGGTGATCTGCACACGCACTCCGACTGGTCCGACGGCGGTAGCCCGATCGAGGAGATGGCCGAGGCGGCGATCGACGTCGGGCACTCCTACGTCGCGCTGACCGACCACTCGCCCCGGCTCAAGGTGGCCAACGGGCTCTCGGCCGAGCGGCTGCGCGAGCAGCTCGACGTCGTACGGCGGTTGAACGCCGAGCTGGCTCCGTTTCGGGTCCTCACCGGGATCGAGGTCGACATTCTCGACGACGGCCGGCTGGACCAGGACGAAGATCTGCTCGACGAGCTCGACATCGTGGTCGCCAGCGTCCACTCGAAGCTGCGAATGGACACGGAGGCGATGACCCGGCGGATGGTGCAGGCCGTGGCCAACCCGCGCGTCGACGTGCTGGGGCACTGCACCGGCCGGCTGATCACCGGTGGCCGGGGCACCAGGCCGGAGTCGGAGTTCGACGCCGAGGTGGTCTTCGAGGCGTGCCGGCGCTTCGGCGTGACGGTGGAGATCAACTCCCGGCCGGAGCGCCGCGACCCGCCGACGCGGCTGCTGCGGCTCGCCGTCGAGACCGGTTGCGACGTCGCGATCGACACCGACGCGCATGCGCCGGGGCAGCTGGACTTCCTCGACTACGGATGTGCCCGCGCGCAGGAACTCGGCATCGCCACCGACCGGATCGTCAACACCCGTTCGGCCGACCACCTGCTCGCCTGGTCATCTCAATAGGACGTCAGGCGTCGGCGCCCTCCTGCTTGATGTCGGCGACGGCCGTCGGGTCGTCGATCCGGTAGCGGTCGAACGCCTCCTGCACCTGCTCGGGTTTGACCTCTCCCCGCCTCGCCAGCGCCTGCAGGGTGGCGACGACGATCGACTCCGCGTCGACGTGGAAGAACCGCCGCGCCGCGGCCCGGGTGTCGGCGAACCCGAAACCGTCGGTGCCGAGTGAGCTCCAGTCACCGGGCACCCACCGCGCGATCTGGTCGGGAACCGCACGCTGGTAGTCCGAGACGGCGAGCACCGGACCGGGTACGTCGGCCAGCTTGTCGGTCACATACGCCGTGCGGGGGGCCTCGCTCGGGTGCAGCAGGTTCCACTCCTCGGCCGCGGTGGCATCCCGGGCCAACTCGTTCCACGACGTCACCGACCAGACATCGGCGGACACCGACCATTCCTCGGCGAGCATGCGCTGCGCCTTCAGCGCCCACGGCATCGCGACACCGGATGCGAGCAGCTGGACCGCGGGTGCGTTGTCGAGCTCGGCCTGCTGACGCTGGTAGCGGTAGATGCCCCTCAGCAGACCGTCGGTGTCCAGGTCGTCGGGCTCGACCGGCTGGATGATCGGCTCGTTGTAGACGGTGACGTAGTAGATGACGTTCTCGCCGTGCGGGTGCTCGTCGCTGCCGCCGTACATCCGGCGCAGCCCGTCCTGGAAGACGTGCGCCAGCTCGAAGCCGAATGCCGGGTCGTAGTGCACCACCGCCGGGTTGGTGGCGGCGAGCAGCGGGGAGTGGCCGTCGGCGTGCTGCAGGCCCTCGCCGGTCAGCGTGGTGCGGCCGGCGGTGGCACCGACCAGGAAGCCCCGCCCCAGCTGGTCGGCCATCGCCCACATCCAGTCCGCCGTGCGCTGGAACCCGAACATCGAGTAGAAGATATAGACCGGGATCATCGGCTCTGCGTGAGTGGCATAGGAGGTGCCCGCCGCGATCGTGGTGCCCATCGCGCCGAGCTCACTGATGCCTTCGTGGATCAGCTGGCCCTGCTTGGACTCCTTCCAGGCAAGCAGGAGCTTGCGGTCCACCGACTCGTAGGTCTGCCCGTGCGGGCTGTAGAGCTTCGCGGTCGGGAACATCGAGTCCATGCCGAAGGTGCGGAACTCGTCTGGTGCCACCGGCACCAGCCGCTGCCCGATCTTGGGGTCCTTCATCAGGTCGCGCAGCAGCCGCACGAACGCCATCGTCGTGGCGACGGCCTGCTTGCCCGAGCCTTGTTTGAGGGCGCTGTAGGTGTCATCGCCGGGGAGCTGCAGGGGCTTGGACCTGACCACGCGCTTGGGCAGTGACCCACCCAGCTGCTGACGGCGGTCCATCATGTACTGCATCTCGTCGTCGTCCTTGCCAGGGTGGAAGAACGGCGCGACCTCGGAGTCGTCGATCTGCTTGTCGCTGATCGGCAGGTGCAGCCGGTCGCGGAACGCCTTGAGGTCGTCCTTGGTGAGCTTCTTCATCTGGTGGGTGGCGTTTCTGCCCTCGAGCGCTTCGATCGTCCAGCCCTTGATCGTCTGCGCCAGGATCACCGTCGGCTGTCCCACGTGCTCGGTGGCGGCCTTGAAGGCGGCGTAGACCTTGCGGTAGTCGTGTCCGCCGCGCGGCAGACGCTCGAGCTGCTCGTCGCTGAGGTTCTCGACCATCTTGCGCAGCCGCTGGTCGCCACCGAAGAAGTTGTCCCGGATGTAGTCGCCGCTCTCGACCGCGTAGGTCTGGAACTGCCCGTCCGGTGTGGTGTTCATCTTGTTGACCAGCACACCGTCGACGTCCACGGCGAGCAGGTCGTCCCACTCCCGGCCCCACACGACCTTGATGACGTTCCAGCCGGCGCCACGGAAGTAGGACTCCAGCTCCTGCATGACCTTGCCGTTGCCGCGCACCGGTCCGTCGAGCTGCTGCAGGTTGCAGTTGATCACGAAGGTGAGGTTGTCGAGCTCCTCGCGGGCCGCCAGGCCGATCGCACCGAGGGACTCGGGCTCGCCCATCTCGCCGTCGCCGAGGAAGGCCCACACCTGCTGCTGCGAGGTGTCCTTGATGCCGCGGTGCTGCAGATAACGGTTGAACCTCGCCTGATAGATCGAGTTCAGCGCCGCATGGCCCATCGTGACGGTGGGAAACTCCCAGAAGTCCGGCATCAGCCGCGGGTGCGGGTACGACGAGAGTCCCCTCCCGGGTCCGCGTGAGACCTCCTGGCGGAACCCGCTGAGCTGATCCTCGCTGAGCCTGCCCTCGAGGTAGGCGCGCGCGTAGATGCCGGGGGAGGCGTGGCCCTGGAAGTAGACCTGGTCGCCGCCGCCGGGGTGGTCCTTGCCGCGGAAGAAGTGGTTGAAGCCGACCTCGTAGAGGCTGGCCGCGGACTGGTAGGTGGCGATGTGGCCGCCGACGCCGAGGCCGGGGCGGTTCGCACCCGACACCATCGCCGCTGCGTTCCACCGGATGTAGGCCCGGATGCGGCGCTCGACGTGCTCGTCGCCGGGGAACCACGGCTCCCGCTCCGGCGAGATCGTGTTGATGTAGTCCGTGCTGCGCAGCGCCGGCACGCCCACATGCTGCTCACGCGCGCGCTCCAGAAGCTTGAGCATCAAAAACCGCGCGCGTCCCTTGCCGCGAGAGTCCAGGAGGGAGTCGAGCGACTCGAGCCACTCCTGGGTCTCGTCGGGGTCGATGTCGGGCAGTTGCGTGGGCAGACCCTCGTGGATCACCGAGGGGTGGTCTGGTCCGGTAGCCATGTAGGTCCTTCCATGGACAGGTGCGGTGGGCGGGGTGCCGCCTGCCTCCATCTTCGCACCTCCCGCCAATCGGCTCGCACCTACATACCGGGTACGGCGTTCGTCTCGGGGTCGGTGCGTGGTGCCGGCGCGCCTCGCGACGTATGCAATAAACACTGGACGTACACGGATATCCGGGGAGTACTTGCGCTCGACCGCTCGGGCGCGGTGGACTTGCGCGCGACGGACCTCGACGGGGTCGGCATGACGAAGGAGGCACGCGTGAGCTCGACCGTGGGTGGTGCAGGGTCCGCCGGGGCCGGCGCCAAGCTCGGTTTCAAGTCCGACATGGTGGTCCAGGAGCTGGGCTGGGACGACGACGTCGACGACGAGATCCGCTCGACCATCGAGACAGCCACCGGGACACCGCTGGTCGACGACGAGCACGGTGACGTGGTCGACGCCGTGCTGCTGTGGTGGCGAGACGACGACGGTGACCTGGTCGACGGGCTCGTCGATGCCTTGACCGACCTTGCCGACGGTGGCTCGATCTGGTTGCTCACCCCGAAGGTCGGGCGCGAGGGACATGTCGAACCGAGCGAGATCGCCGAAGCCGCTCCGACGGCTGGGCTCTCCACGACCTCGACCCTGGCCATGGGTCCCGACTGGGCCGCTACCAGGCTCGTCGCACCAAAGTCCACGGGGCGTCGCTGACTGTAACTATGCTCTCACCTAACGTAGGATTCATTCTTTCGTTGGGAGGGTCATGGAGATGGTGCGCAAGAGCGCCGTAGACCGGCTGCGGCTGATTCCGAGGGCGGCCGCACTGCTTGCCAGCACGGGGGGTGTGCGCCCGCAGGCGCCGCTGCGGACGGCCAAGATGGTCACGGCCGTCGCCCGGTGGGGCGTCGGGGCCGCAGGGGGCTACACCTCCTTGGCCACGCGATGCCCGCACACAATAGGCCTCATCGACGAACGCGGCGCGCTGACCTTCGGTCAGGTGCACGAGCGCACCAACGCGCTCGCGCACGCGCTGGCCGACCGCGGTATCGGTGCCGGTGACGCGGTCGCGATCGTGTGCCGCAACCACCGAGGCCTCGTGGAGGCGACGGTGGCGGCGGCCAAGATCGGTGCCGACGTGCTCTATCTCGACACCGCGATAGCCACGAGCCCGATCGATGGCCTGCTCAACGGTGCCCGGCCGGCGGCGCTCGTGTTCGACGAGGAGTTCGCCGATCTGCTCGCCGGTGTCGACGTCGACCTGCGCCTGGTGGCCTGGCACGACGGCGACCCCGCCGGCAACGACACGCTCGAGTCGCTGATCGAGGGTGGTGACATCACCGACCCGGTGGTGCCGCCGCGTCGATCGCGCAGCGTCGTCCTCGCCTCCGAGGCTGTCGGCTCCACCACGGCGGCCGGCCGTGCAGCCGGCTTCCTCGAGTCCGCTGCCTCCTTGCTGTCGGTGTTGCCGCTGCGGCATGGCTGGACCACGCACATCGCGGCGCCGCTGTTTCACACCCAGGCGTGGGTGCACTTCCAGCTCAGCCTGCTGCTGGGCTCGGCTCTGGTGCTGCGACGCAGCTTCGACCCGTTCGACTGCCTGGAGACAGTGTCGATCCAGGCCTGCGAGTCGCTTGTGCTCACCCCGGAGATGATGCGCCGCATCCTCGAGCTGCCCGACGAGGTCAAGCAGGCGTTCCCACTGGAGACCGTCGACGCCGTGGTCGCGAGCGGACCGGCAGTGCCGGGTGACCTCGCCCGGGACTGGATGGATACCTTCGACGACACGCTCTACGCCGTGTATGGCTCCACCGACTGTGCGTGGGCGACCGTCGCGACGCCACGGGACCTGCGACTGGCACCTGGCACGGCCGGGCGTCCGCCGATCGGCACCGTCCTCGGCCTGTACGACGAGGCGGGGACGCCGGTGCAGCGCGGTGAGGTCGGACGGATCTTCGTCAGTTGCTCCCCGAGACGGCGCCAGGACACGGGCGACGACCTGGTTGCGACCGGCGACCTCGGGCGGACCGACGCGGCGGGACGGCTGTTCATCGAAGGTCGCAACGACGCCATGGTCGTTGCCGCTGGTGCGACCGGCATGGTCGCCACGAGCGACTTTGGCCGAGGCTGAGAGCATGTCGGCATGACGATCGACGTAGGTGCACACGCACCGGACTTCGCCCTGCACGACCAGCACGGTAGGACCGTGCGGCTATCGGACTTCCGAGGCGACAGGCTTGTCCTAATTGTGTTCTACCCGTGGTCGTTCACCGGCATCTGCACCAGCGAGACGCGCGAGATCCAGGACTCGCTGCCCCAGCTCGAGGACGACGACGTGCAGGTGCTCGCGATCTCCTGTGACGCCATGTCGACCCAGCGGGTCTTCGCCGACAAGGAAGGGCTGACCTATCCCGTGCTCAGCGACTTCTGGCCGCACGGCGAGGTGGCGTCCGCATTCGGCGTGTTCGACGCCGAGCGCGGTGCGGCGCTGCGCGGATCGTTCCTGGTCGACCGCGAGGGCGTCGTGCGCTGGCGGGTCGTCAACGGCATCGGCGAGGCCCGCACCCTGAGTGACTATCGCGCCGTGCTCGGTGATCTGGTCGGCTGACTCGGTAAAGAATCATGGGCGGGGCGGTCGATTTTGGTGATTCGGCTTCCAGCGGTGGGACAGCGGGGGTTCTATGAGTCGAGCGCGGCCGTCGGTGACCCGAGACGCCGGCGGCCGCGCGCCGCGGTAGGCTGTGCGCCGGTCTGGGGCGTATAGCTCAGCGGTAGAGCACCTCCCTTACAAGGAGGGGGTCGCAGGTTCGATCCCTGCTGCGCCCACCCGCATTTCCGTAGGTCAGTTGCCAGGCTGTCCGCGTGTGACGCACTGGCGACCGTCACCCTGCCGCTGCACCTCGCCTGGTCAGGGCGGCGGCGTGAGTACCGCTTGGCGGACCGGGAAGGTCGGGGGAGGTCTACGAGTGGTGCTCCGCGAGGACGGCTTGGGTGCCGGTCGTCGCGGCGCGCGCGGTGGCGATCTGAACTAGCCGCTTCATCGGCGGAAAGAAGCATCCACTGCCAGGATTTCTAACGAGGAGATCGCGGCACTGGCGGCCTTCCTCAATGCGGCAGATCCGGGCGTCCCTTGGCCGGAGGTCGCGTTACATGTAACCTTGGTCCCATGGCCGTACGAGAGCGGGTCAACGCGTACCGGGCCCGGATGCGTGCGCAGGGATTGCGGCCTGTCCAGATTTGGGTACCCGACGTGCGCTCACCAGGTTTCGCCGCCGAAGCTCACCGCCAGGCAGCACGCGTCGCGGCCGCTGACCGCGCTAGTGGCGACATGGACTTCGTCGAGGCTGTCTCCGACGACTGGGACGAATGAGGCGCGGGGACATCGTCACCGTCGCTGGCGGGGTCTACGCGAACAAGCCGCGGCCGGCCCTGATCGTTCAGGACGACCGGTTCGACGCGACTGAGTCTGTGACGGTCTGCCCATTCACGGGCACCGAGGTCGAGGCGCCTCTACTGCGGGTGCCGGTCATTGCGGACGAGGAGAACGGCCTCGACCAGGACAGCTTCCTGATGGTCGACAAGATCACCACTGTCCGAAGGAGCAACGCACACACGGTGGTCGGGAGGCTCGAGGCTACGACGTTGGTCGAGTTCGAGAGGCGACTCCTCGTCTTCCTCGGCTTCGGCGCTTGAATCGCCCGAGTCGCGGCATGTGCGCGCAGACGCGGCTACTGGTGCCCCGCGTGGGAAGTGGACTGACGGTTGCTGGTCGTCAGAACGAGGTATGGCGAGTCGACCTGCCCTGGCCTTGGTGTTGCGTGAGTGGACGCGTATAGCCAGTACCGACCGTCGAGCATGATTCCTCGCCGCAACCCATGGCGATGACGACATCGGAGGCAGCAACGTCCTCGGTCGCAAGCTTCCTCGGGAACTCTTTGGAGATGTCAAGGCCGATCTCGTTCATCACCTCGGCGACGGCGGGATTGATCAGGTCAGCGGGTTCCGATCCGGCGGAGCGCACCCTGACCCGGCCGTTGGCGTGGTGATCCAGCAGGGCGGCGGCCATCTGGGAGCGGCCCGCGTTGTGCACGCAGACGAACAGGGCCTCGGGAACGTCAGACACGGGCGGTGTTCCTGCTGGGATAGAAGCGACGGCGCGCCCAGAGGGCGACGTACACGAGCGCGACCAGGACGGGCACCTCGATGAGCGGACCGACGACACCGGCGAGCGCCTGGCCGCTGGTGACGCCGAACACGCCGATGGTGACCGCGATGGCCAACTCGAAGTTGTTGCCGGCCGCGGTGAACGCCAAGGTGGTGTTTCGTTCGTAGCTGAGGCCGAGGCGATAACCCAGCGCGAAGGAGCCGACCCACATCAGCGCGAAGTAGCCGAGCAACGGGAGCGCGATCCGGGCCACGTCGAGCGGCTGGGCGGTGATCGTGTCGCCTTGGAACGCGAACAGGACGACGATGGTGAACAGCAGTCCGTACAGCGCAGCGGGGCCGACCTTGGGCAGGAACCGCGTCTCGTACCAATCCCGTCCCTTGGACCGCTCCCCGAAGGTGCGTGTCAGATACCCAGCGAGCAGCGGGATGCCGAGGAAGACCAGCACGCTCTTGGCGATCTCCCACATCGACACGTCGAGGGCGGAGGTCTGTGGCAGGCCGAGCCAGCCGGGCAGCAGTTCGAGGTAGAAGTAGCCGAGAGCGGCGAACGCGACGATCTGGAACACCGAGTTCAAGGCGACCAGGACGGCGGCGGCTTCGCGGTCACCGCAGGCTAGGTCGTTCCAGATCAGCACCATCGCGATGCACCGGGCAAGCCCGACGATGATCAGCCCGGTGCGGTACTCCGGTAGGTCCGCAAGAAGCAGCCAGGCGAGGGCGAACATCAGTGCCGGGCCGAGGGCCCAGTTGAGCGCGATCGAGGTGACCAGGAGCCGTCGGTCGGCGGTCACGTGGCCGACCTCGGTATAGCGGACCTTGGCCAGCACCGGGTACATCATCACCAGCAGACCGATGGCAATGGGCAGCGATATCCCGTCCACCTCGACCACCGAAAGTGCATCGTCCACGCCCGGAACCAGTCGGCCCAGCAGCAGACCGAGAGCCATTGCTGCACCGATCCAGAGCGGCAGGAGGCGGTCGAGCGTGGCGAGCCGCTGCAGGACCGCGGCGTCCTCCGGTGCGTCTGAACGCGCGCTTTCGTGGACCGTGTCGCTCACGTGCCCGCTCCCGCTGCCTCGGCGGCGGGTACGCCGATGCTGCCGAACAGGTTGAGCATCGCCTCCATCGCCTCCGGACGGGCCTGGTAGTACACCCAGACCCCGCGCTTGTCCCGGTCCAGCAGCCCAGCGTCGTGCAGCACCTTGAGGTGGTGACTGATCGTGGGCTGCGACAGGTCGAACGCCGGGGTCAGGTCGCACACACACGCCTCCCCGCCTTCGTGTGAAAGAACGATTGACATCAGCCGCAGCCGGACCGGATCGGCGAGCGCCTTGAGCAGCGGCGCGACCTGGGTGGCCTGCTGCGCGCTCATCGGCTCACGCGAGAGCGGGGTGCAGCAGGCCAGAACGCTATCGAGAACCGGAAGCTCCACACGAGAATTCGACATATATCTATGTTGACAGCCGTCTATGTCCGTGGCAAGGTCAGACATAGATAGTTATCAATGTATGGCAGGTGAACGGCCTGCTATCCAAGGAAGGAACCGGCCATGTCCCGTGTCCAGCTCGCGCTCCGCGTCGCCGACCTCGAAGCGTCCATCGACTTCTACTCCCGGCTCTTCGGCACCAAGCCGGTGAAGCGCCGCCCGGGTTACGCCAACTTCGCCATCGTCGAGCCGCCGCTCAAGCTCGTCCTCCTCGAGGGTCAGCCGGAGGAGGACACCCGGATGGACCACCTCGGTGTCGAGGTCGAGAGCACCGATCTGGTTACCGCGGCCACCAACCGCCTCGCCGACGCCGGGCTCGCCACCCGGATCGAGGACAACACCACGTGTTGCTACGCCGTCCAGGACAAGGTGTGGGTCACCGGCCCGGGGAGCGAGCCGTGGGAGGTCTACACCGTCACCGGGGACGCCCGCCCCGACCTCGAAGGCAGGACAAGCCCCGAGCTGTCAGATGTCAGAGGCGACGGCACCTGCTGCATCCCCGACACCAACACCGATGGGCAGCCTACGGCTGCCTGCTGCTGAAAGGCGCCGACATGCACCCCGACACCGCCTACGCCTTCTCCCAAGCTCGGATCGCCGACCTGCACCGCGAGGCCGCCCAGCACCGCCTCGTCCGGCAGGCAGCCCCTCGGGCCGCCGTCGGAGACACCATCAGGAGCGGTTGGACTGCCGCCAGGACTGCACTCGGCGTTTGGGTCGTTGCACCCGACGCCGGTGCAACGACTCAAAGCGAACCGCTCTGCTGCCGTGCATGACGCCCTTCGAGCCGCACTGCAGAGAGTGACTCCGATGTGGTGCGACGACTGCTCGTGCGGCGGCCGCGGAACCGTCGGGGGAGCAGCTTGTCGCGTCGGTCCGGTCTTGCACCTATGGGCTCTCGCCCCGCGGCCGTCGGTGAGCTCTCGCCACGATTTCGAGGTGACCGACATGGCGCGCGTCCTCCTGCACCAGATGCAAGAGGACGCGTTCCAGGGTCCCGGATCAGCGTCGTCCCACCGCGGGCCGGGCTAATCAACCGTGAAGGCGCTCTCCTCCGGCGGGACGTGCCAACGACGGCGTCTACCCGCACGCGGATCGTGACAGCACTGCGCACCCTCGCATTCGTGCGAGTCCTCGGTCAGAATTCACGTATGCGTGGACGGACCCAAGACGATGGCTCGACGCCTCGTTCCTCCCGGCACGACTATTGGGGCGTGTACTTGGACGCCCCGGACGCACAGGCACTCGCTCGCTTCTATACGGAGCTGCTCGGGTGGTCGATGGAAGAGGGAGACGACGACGCGGCCGTCATAGCGCCGCCCGATGGCGTGACCTACATCGGCTTCCAGACGTCACCCGAGTACGTGCCGCCGGTGTGGCCGGCTGCCGAGGGTGCACAGCAGATGATGCTGCACCTCGACTTCGAGGTGGACGACCTCGACGCGGCGAGTGCTCACGCGATCGAGCTCGGAGCGCCGCTGGCTGAGTACCAGCCGCAGGACGACGTCCGAGTGCACCTCGATCCGGCCGGTCATCCCTTCTGCCTCTACTCGGGCGCCTAGAGCGACGTGCCGTCGTGCTCGCGCCGACGGCCGCAATGAGGACCAGCGGGCGCAACTGTTCCCGTAGGACACTCAGCTCGCATTGTCCGCTGTCGGGCGGGAACACATGCTCGGATCGGGCAATGGCTCACGGCCGCTGCTCGTCGCCGTAGACCCAGACGGTTGACCACACCAGGGCGACTGCAGCGATGATCGCCACCAACAGTGAGATGGCTGCCGCGACGTCCCACGCCGGCTGGTCCCACCGGTCTGCCAGATAGGTCGCGACCTCGCCCACCAGGAACGCGACGAGCGTGACGACGCCGAACTGGACTTGACGACGCTCCCGCCGGAGGCTCCGGTGCCGCTCGACGAGTGGTGGCAGCCCGCGGGCGTCGAACTCCGCCAGGACGGTGGGCTTGACCCTGGTGCGGACGGCCAGCGAGGCGAGCAGCAGGACCGCGGCCGCGGCCCATAGCGCCGCCCACACCACAGATCCCTCGATCGTCGCCAGCACACCGCCGACCACTGAGAGCGCAACCGCGCCGGTGTTCAGGAACGGGATCGTCCTGCTGACGTACAGGTCGTGAACGCCAGCAGCCCGGCGGTCACTGAGCCGCCGGTACCGCTCTCGGCCCGGCTCACCGTAGCGGCGCAGCTCCAAGACCAGCTGGACCAGCCCGAGGACCAGCCACCACACAGCGCCCATCCGGCGATGGTGCCATGACCATCGGATATACTCCGCCGTGGTGAGCCGGGAAGTCTGGTCGGCAGCAAGATTGTCGAGCCAGCCGAGGAGACCGGGCCGTGGGCAAGTCGTCACCTGAGCACACCGTTCTCGATCGTGGCTCGTGGTCTGAGACCAGGCGCATCGCCAACATCCTGCGCAAGGAGACCGTCGGCGGTGCGTTTTTGCTCGTCGCGACCGTGGCGGCGCTGGCCTGGGCCAACTCACCGTTCGCCAGCTCCTACACCCGCCTGCGGGACTTCACGGTGGGGCCGGAGGCGCTGCATCTGCACCTGTCTCTCGGAGCCTGGGCGGCCGACGGCCTGTTGGCGATCTTCTTCTTCGTCGTCGGTCTGGAGCTCAAACGCGAGTTCGTCGCCGGTGACCTCCGCGACCCACGGCGGGCCGCGCTGCCGATCCTCGCGGCCGCCGGCGGCATGGTCGTCCCGGCCCTGGTGTACGTCGCCGTCAACGTCGGCACCGGTGGCGGCGCGCTGCGCGGCTGGGCGATCCCCACCGCGACCGACATCGCCTTCGCCCTGGCCATCCTCGCGGTGGTCAGCACCCACCTTCCGGTCGCGCTCCGGACCTTCCTGCTGACCTTGGCAGTGGTCGACGACCTGCTCGCGGTCACGATCATCGCGGTCTTCTACACCAGCGACCTGCACCTGCTTCCGCTGCTCGGCGCACTGGTGCCACTCGCAATGTTCGCCGTAGCCGTGCAGCGACGGATCCGCGCCTGGTGGCTGCTGCTGCCGCTCGCGGCAGTGACATGGGCGCTGGTCCACGCCGCCGGCGTGCACGCCACGGTCGCCGGTGTCCTGCTGGGCTTTGCCGTGCCCGTCCTCCGCAGTCACGCCGCGGGCGGCCCCGAGGGCGGCCCCGGGCTGGCCGAGCACTTCGAGCACCTCTTGCGGCCGGTCTCGGCAGGAGTCGCAGTGCCTGTCTTCGCCTTCTTTGCGGCCGGAGTGAGTGTCGGCGGCTTCTCCGGCCTCACCGCAGCGCTCACCGACCGGGTCGCGCTCGGCATTGTCGCGGGCCTCGTCGTCGGCAAGGCAGCCGGCGTCTTCGGCACGACGTACCTCGTCTCGCGCTTCGGCCGCGCCGACCTCGACGCAAGCCTGCGCTGGCTCGACGTCCTCGGCGTGTCGCTGCTTGCGGGCATCGGCTTCACGGTGTCGCTGCTGATCGGCGACCTCGCCTTCGGAGCCGGCGGTACGCGCGAGGAGCAGGTGAAGATCGGAGTGCTGACCGGCTCCGTCGTCGCGTCCGTCCTGGCTGCAGCAATTCTGCGTGCACGCAACCGCAGCTACCGGCGGATCCACCAGTTGGAGACCGCCGACACGAACGCCGACGGTGTCCCCGACGTCTACGAGGACCAGCCCTGACCTGGTGACGCAGACTGGGGCGATGAGGTTCATCGTCTACGGTGCCGGCGCGATCGGCGGTGTGATCGGCGGGCGGTTGTTCGAAGCCGGCCATGAGGTCGTGCTCATCGCGCGCAGGGAGCACTACCAGGCCATCCATGCCGACGGGCTGCGACTGGAGTCGCCGGACGCCGTTGCCACCGTGCCGGTCCAGGTCGTCGACCGCCCGGGCGCGCTGACCTGGCGCGCCGACGACGTCGTGCTGCTCACCGTGAAGTCACAGCACACCACCGCCGCGCTCGGAGATCTCAGCGCCGCGGCTCCGGCGACGACCCCGGTCGTCTGCGCGCAGAACGGCGTCGCCAACGAGCAACACGCCCTGCGACTCTTCGAGCATGTGTACGGCGTGTGCGTGATGTGTCCGGCCGGTCATCTGCGTCCTGGCGCTGTCTCGGCGTACTCGGCACCGCTCACCGGCATCCTCGACATCGGCAGGTACCCCCGCGGCACCGACGACGTGGCGGTCGGCGTGGCCGCGGCGCTGGAGTCCGCGACGTTCCTCTCCGAGCCGATCGACGACGTGCAGCGGTGGAAGTACCGCAAGCTCGTCACCAACCTCGGCAACGCGATCGAGGCAGTCTGCGGTCCCACGGCCCGGCGGGGGCCACTCGGCGACCTGGTGCGCGACGAGGCCGCGACGGTGCTCGACGCAGCCGGCATCGACGTGGCGACGCCGGCCGAGGATGCGGAGCGCCGCGACGACCACATCCGGGAGCGGCCGATAGCCGGCGTCGACCGGCCGGGAGGCTCATCCTGGCAGAGCCTGCACCGCTCGACCGGCGCGGTCGAGACCGACTACCTCAACGGCGAGATCGTGATGCTTGGCCGCCTGCACGAAGTTCCGACGCCCGCGAATGCGCTGCTGCAGCGGCTGGCAAACGACCTCGCTCGCAGCGGGCGTCCGCCAGGCGAGCACGACGCCGGCGAGCTGCTGACGATGCTGGGACGGCACTAGCGAAGCGATCTGCCGCGGAGCACCCTCTCGATAGGGGAGGGACATGACGACGCACACGGCAGAACAGATGTCGGAGCGGCTGTTCACCCAGTCGGTGGTCGTGATGGAGGCGGCCTCGGTGTGGCTCGGGCAACGGCTGGGCCTGTACGCCGCGCTACGGGAGCACGGCCCGATGGCGTCGGCCGAGCTCGCGGTCGCGACGTCGACCCACCCGCGCTACGTCCGCGAGTGGCTGGAGCAGCAGGCGGTCGCGGGATACCTGGAGCTCGACGGTGGACGCTTCTCGTTGCCCGCCGGTCACGCCGAGGCCCTGCTCGACACCGAGAGCCTGCTGTGGGCCGAACCGCTGGTCCGCACCGCCCTCTCCGCCACCCTGCAGCTGCCCGCGCTGGCGGACGCATACCGGGCCGGTGGCGGGGTGTCGTGGGAAGCGTTCGGACCGGACATGTCGCGGGCGCAGGGTGACACCAACCGAGCCGTGTTGCTGCACATGCTGCCGAGGCGGTGGGTGCCGCAGGTGCTGGAGCTGCAGGCGCAGCTCACCGCTGGAGCCAGGGTCGCCGACGTGGCCTGCGGCCACGGCTGGGCCGCGATCGGGCTTGCCGTGGAGTTCCCGGCCATCGAGGTCCACGGCTACGACATGGACCCGGTCGCGATCCAGGCAGCAACAGCCAACGCGACAGCGCACGGCGTCGCGGACCGGGTGCGGTTCCATCTCGGCGAGATCAGCGGCCCGCTGGCACACGGCCCGTTCGACGTGGTGGTCGCGGTCGAGTGCCTGCACGACATGCCGTACCCGGAGCAGGTGCTCTCCGCGGTCCGCCGCTCCTGCAGCGACGATGCCGTCGTGCTGGTCATCGACGAGGCGGCAGACCTCGAGCTGACCACCCCCGGTGACGACACCCAACGTCTGCTCTACGGGTTCAGCGTGCTGATCTGCCTGCCCGACTCGCTGTCACACCCGGACTCGGTCGGCACGGGCACGGTCATCCGACCGTCTGTGGTGGACCGTTACGCCAAGGCGGCCGGATTCACCGGCGCGACGGCGCTGTCGGTCAGTGACACCGGCTTCTGGAGGATCTACCGGCTCGGCCTGTGACACCGCTAACCTCGCTGCCGTGACTGCTGTGCCGAGCCTCGCCGACGTGACCGACTGCCTCGACCGGCTCTACGACCCGCACCGCGCGGAGTCCTGGGACGCCGTCGGCCCGGTCTGTGGAGACCCCGAACAGCCCGTACACAAGGTGCTCTTCGCCGTCGACCCGGTGCACGCCGTGGTCGACGAGGCCGTGCAGTGGGGAGCCGACCTCGTGGTGACCCACCATCCGCTGCTGCTCAGACCCGTGCACGGCATTGCCGCCACCACCCCCAAGGGACGGGTGCTGCACCGGCTGATCAGCACGGGCATCGCCTTGCAGGTCTGTCACACCAACGCCGACACCGCCGATCCCGGGGTCTCCGACGCCCTGGCGGAGGCCCTCGGCCTCAGCGACCTGCGCCCGCTCGCACCCGCCGCGGCGGACCCACTCGACGCCCTCGTGGTCTACGTGCCCGAGGAGGGCGCGCAGGCACTGGTCGATGCGCTGTCGGCGGCCGGGGCGGGAGCCATCGGTGACTACGACCGTTGCGCGTTCACCGCACCGGGCACCGGCACCTTCCGGCCGCAGCCGGGCGCGCATCCGACGATCGGCGCGGTCGGTGACATCGAGCAGGTGCGCGAGACTCGGGTCGAGATGGTGCTGCCGCGGCGACTGCGGGCTGCGGTCGTGTCGGCGTTGCGCGCGGCCCACCCATACGAGGAGCCGGCGTTCCACCTCGTCGAGATGGCGGCCCTGTCGTCCTCTCGTGGTGCCGGCCGCATCGGCGTACTCGCCGAGGCCACGACGTTGCAAGGCTTCGCCGACCGCGTCGCCGCGGCACTGCCGGCAACGGCCGCGGGGGTGCGCGCGGCCGGAGACCCGGAACAGCCGGTGCGCACCGTGGCGCTGTGTGGAGGCGCCGGCGACAGCTACCTCGACGTCGCCCGCACCAGCGGCGCGGACGTCTACCTGACCTCCGACCTGCGGCACCACCCGGCATCGGAGTTCCGCGAGTACGGCGGGCCCGCGCTGGTCGACGTCGCGCACTGGGCGGCAGAGTGGACCTGGCTGCCGCACGCCGAGCGCAGGCTCGTCGACGCCCTGTCGGGGCAGGGGGCTACGGTGGGGACGCGCGTGTCGCACACTCGCACCGATCCCTGGCAGATCCACGTCGCCCAACCGGTCGGCCCGACCGAGGAGAGTTTGCGCTGAAAGCCGAACACCAAGCCCAGCTCCGGCTGCTCGACCTGCAAGACCTCGACTCGTCGCTGGACCAGCTGGGTCACCGTCGTACGAGCCTCCCCGAGCTCGCGGCCCTGGCCGACCTGGAGAAGAGGCGGTCGAGCCTCACCGACGAGCTGGTCTTCAAACGCACCGACGTCGACGACCTGCTGCGCGAGCAGCGCAAGGCCGACGCCGACGTCGAGCAGGTCAAGGCCCGGCGTGAGCGCAACCAGAGTCGGCTCGACCAGGGGCAGGTCGGCTCGCCCAAGGAGCTGGAGAGCCTGCAGCACGAGCTGCAGACGCTGGAGCGCCGGATCGCCGACCTCGAAGACGCCGAGCTCGACGTGATGGAGCGGCTCGAGTCGGCCGAGGCCGAGCACGCCCAGATGCGGGAGCTCGCCGACGACCTCGATGCACAGGTAGCCGACCACACCCGCCGGCGCGACGAGGCGTTCGCCGAGATCGACGCCGACACCGAGCAGACCAAGGCGGCGCGCGACAAGCTCGCTGCCGAGCTGCCCGACGACCTGCTCGCGCTCTACGAGCGGCTGCGGGCCAGCCACTCCGGGGTCGGGGCAGCCGAGCTTGCCCACAAGCGCTGCGGTGGCTGCCGGCTCGAGCTCAACCCGTCCGACCTACGCGACATCGGCAACGCCGCCGCCGACGACGTGGTGCGTTGTGAAGAGTGCGGCCGCATCCTGGTCCGCACCGGCGACGCGTGACCGCGGTGTCCTCGACCCGGGTGATCATCGAGGCCGACGGCGGATCGCGCGGCAACCCGGGTCCGGCTGCCTACGGTGCCCTGCTGCGCGATGCCGACACCGGCGAGGTCATCGCCGAGGAGAGGGAGTCCATCGGCACCGCGACCAACAACGTCGCCGAGTACCGCGGTCTCATCGCCGGCCTGCAGCTGCTGCGCACGCACGTTCCCGACGCCAACGACGTCGAGGTGCGGATGGACTCCAAGCTCGTCATCGAGCAGATGGCCGGCCGGTGGAAGGTCAAGCATCCCGACATGGTGCCGCTGGCTTCGGAGGCTCAGCGGTTGCGCCAGGGCCTCGATCCCCTGTGGACCTGGGTCCCGAGGGCCGAGAACGCCGACGCCGACCGGCTGGCCAACATGGCGCTCGACGAGGCGATGGGCCGCTCGCCGCGGCCGACCCGCGGGCAGCCGCGCGGTGCCGCGGACGCCGAGCAGCCCACCCCCAACCGCCTGGTGGGATGGGCGCCCGACCTCGGTGATCCGACCCGGATGATCCTGCTGCGTCACGGCCAGACCGGGTTGACCGTGGACAAGCGTTTCAGCGGCGCCGGCGGCTCCGACCCCGCCCTGGACGACGCGGGCCGCGCCCAGGCCGATGCCGCCGCGGCCTGGCTGGAGGCACGCGGCGGCGTCGACGTGGTGCTCTCCTCACCGCTCACCCGCACCCGGCAGACCGCCCAGGTGATCGCCGACGCGCTCGGCCTGAAGGTGCAGACCGAGGAGGGTCTGCGGGAGACCGCGTTCGGCGCCTGGGACGGCCACACCTTCTCCGAGGTCGAGCAACGCTGGCCGGGCGAGCTCGCCGCGTGGCTCGGGTCCACCTCGGTCGCCCCGCCGGACGGCGAGTCCTTCGACGACGTCGCCGTGCGCGTCCGCCGTACCCGGGACCGCATCGTGCGCGAGCATCCGGGCGAAACCGTCGTTGCCGTCACGCACGTGACGCCGATCAAGCTGATGGTCTGCGCGGGGCTGCGCGCGCCGGTGTCCTCGGTCTATCGCATGCAGATTGCTGCGGGGTCGATCAGCGTCGTCGACTGGTACGCCGACGGCGCCACGTCGGTGACGGCGCTCTCCCAGCTGCCCTAGCCGCGAGCGCTGACCGCGGCCGTAGGCTCAGAGTTCGGTCACGACCACGTCGATCTGGCGCGGCCCGGCGAGCTCGGCGTGCCAGCCCAGACCCGCCAGGTGCTCGGTCAGCTCGGACGGGGTGCGCGGAGCACCACCGTCCTCGACCAGCGCCCGCACGATGCGACCCTTGGTCGCCTTGTTGAAGTGGCTGACCACCTTGCGGGTGCCCGCTACCTCGTGCAGCACCCGTATCGACACGGTCCGACCGTCGCCCTTCCAAAAGCTCGCGTACGCCGTGGAGCGCAGGTCGACGACGAGCCCTTTCCCGGCCAGGGCCGGGATGGTGCCGGACATCGGTCCCCGCCAGTGCGCGGCCACGCCGCCGATGCCCGGCAGCACCGTGTCGCCGGACAACCGGTACGCCGGGATCCGGTCGGCCATGCCCACCAGTCCGAACAGCGCCGACTGCACCAGCACCCACCGGTTGAGCCGGCGCTTCGCCGGTCCGGCGATGCTGGCGGGATCCAGAGCGGCGTAGAGGACCCCGGTGTAGACGCGGGCTGCTGTCGCCGTCGGCGCCTCGCGCAGCACCTGGTTGCGCTCGATCTGCGCGGACTGGGTTGCACCCAGCGCCAGCACGTCGGCCGCCTTCCCCGGGTCTGCCGTGCACAGGTCGACCAGCGCGTCCAACATCGCCGTACGCGGCCCCGCCAGGTCTGGAGCAGTGAGCCGGCCGAGGTCGAGCGAGGCGCCCCGACGTGGTGCGGACTTGGCTTCAGAGGGTGGCAGCAGCACGAGCACGGCCGCCACCCTATGCGGCCGTTGGCGCCTCCCCAATACGCTGGGGCCAGCCCCATGCGCTGGCTCCAGCCAGCACAATCTGCGCGGAAGGACTCCTGGTGACGCGACGACGACTCCGAGTAGAGCATGCCGACGGAGCGACTTTGGAGCGAGGGATCCGCGAGATTCAGCGGCAGCTCGACGTCTCGCCTGACTTCCCGCCCGACGTGGTGGCCGCGGCCGAGCGAGCGGCCGCCAACCCACGGCTGCCGGACCGGGACCGCACCGACATCCCGCTGGTGACCATCGACCCCGCGGACGCGCAGGACCTGGATCAGGCGATGTTCATCGAGCGCACCGATGTCGGTCACCGCGTCTACTACGCGATCGCCGACGTCGGCGCCTTCGTCGAGCCCGGCGACCCCGTCGACGTCGAGGCCCACAAGCGCGGCGAGACCTTCTACGGCGCAGACTCCAGGGTGCCGCTGCACCCGCCGGTGCTGTCCGAGGGTGCCGCGTCACTGCTGCCCGACCAGGTGCGACCCGCGCTGCTGTGGGTGGTGGACCTGGACGAGGCGGGTGAGGGAATCACGGTCGACGTCACCCGTGCGCGGGTGAGAAGCCGTGCCCGGTACAGCTACGCGCAGGTCCAGGAGGCGATCTTCGCGGGCAGCGCCGACCCGATGTTCGACCTGCTGCAGGAGGTGGGGGAGCGGCGTAAGCACCGTGAGCAGGTGCGCGGCGGTGTCAGTCTGCCGCTGCCGGAGCAGGAGGTCGTCGCCGACGGCGACCGCTGGGACTTGCGGTTTCGTGCGCCGTTGCCGGTGGAGCGGTGGAACGAGCAGATCTCACTGCTGACCGGGATGGCGGCTGCGCACCTGATGCTCTACGCCGAGGTCGGGCTGCTGCGCACGCTGCCGGAGCCCGAGTCGCGTGCGGTCCTGCGGCTGCACCGCACAGCGGCCGCGCTCGACATCGACTGGCCGGCGGAGATGCTCTACCCCGACTTCGTGCGCACGCTCGACCCCAAGCGACCAAGCCATGCGGCGATGCTGGTCGGCTGCACGTCCCTGCTTCGCGGTGCTGGCTACGTCGCGTTCGAAGGCGTGGTGCCCGAGCAGCCCGAGCACTCGGCACTGGCGTCGGAGTATGCCCACGTGACCGCACCCTTGCGCCGGCTGTGTGACCGGTACACCGGCGAGGTCTGTGTCGCACTGTGTGCGGACGAACCGGTGCCGGACTGGGTGCGTGCAGCGCTGCCGCAACTGCCCGAGACGATGCGCGCGTCGGGCCGCCGTGCCAACCAGTACGAGTCGGCCGTGGTCAACCTGGCCGAGGCCCACGTCCTGGCCTCCCGGGTGGGAGAGACGTTCGAGGGCGCGATCGTGGACGTCGACCACGACGCGCCCGACAAGGGCGTGGTCGTGCTGCGGGCGCCGGCCATCGAGGCGAGCGTGACCAGCACCGCGGGGCAGCTTCCGCTGGGGCAGCGGGTGCGGGTCACGCTGGTGGAGGCCGACGTCGACCGTCGGCTGATCCGGTTCGAGCACCGGCCGTGACCAGACGCCCAACCTCGCGGCGATGTTTGTGCTCGAACGCCGCTGCCGCCCACATTCCGCGCGAGATCGCATCTTTGCTCCGCCGTTGCGGGCGAGGCTCGTGGCAGAAGTGCGATCTCGCGGAGAAGGGGTGGCGCGGAGAAGGGGGTGGGTGGTCGGCCGGGCGGTCGGCACTACACTCGGGTACGACGGATGAGCTGGCCGGGCGGCCGCGTTGTGCCATACCCCAGCTTGCTGGGCAGGCGCACCGAGGAAGGTCCGGACTCCGCAGGGCGAGGTGGTGGCTAACGGCCACCCGAGGTGACTCGCGGGACAGTGCCACAGAAAGCAGACCGCCAGCGGCTCCGCGCGAAGCGGAGTGCGGGTAAGGGTGAAACGGTGGTGTAAGAGACCACCAGCGCCGTAGGCGACTGCGGCGGCTCGGTAAACCCCACCTGGAGCAAGACCAAGAGGGCTCGCTGCGTGAGCAGCCGGCCTGCGCGGACGATCGAGGGCTGCCCGCCCGAGTCCGCGGGTAGGTCGCTGGAGGGCATCGGCAACGGTGCTCGGAGATGGATGGTCGCCGGCGCCGGTCCCGAACAGGGCCGGCGTGCACAGGATCCGGCCTACAGGCCAGCTCGTCCGTCCGCCTTCTCACGGCTCCGTCGTCGGCGTCAGCGGATCCGCGAGGTGCGCAGCACGCCCGCGGCGGAGACCTCCCGGCTTCCGAGGTAGCGGATCCGGAAGGACCGCCGGCCGTGCGGCAGCCCCCGCAGCGTCGTCGTCGCCGATCCGCCGTCCAAGGTCAGATTCTCGAGTACGGTGCCGCGCGAGCCGATGCGCACGCTGCCGGCGACCCGCCGCACGCCCTCGGCGGTGACCCGGACCGAGATCGTCAGGCGCCGCCGGCCGGGCTCGGTGCGCACCCGCAGGTGCGGCACCGACTTCACCCGCGACGTCGCGGGTGCACGGGCGGTGCGCTGCTCGTATCCCGGCCTGGTCAGCGTCGCCCGCGCGGTGACGCGCCGGCCGAGGTCGCCGGTGGTGAGCTGGTAGGTGGGCCCGACGGCGCCCTCGATCGGGACGCCTGCGCGCAGCCACTGCACGGCCACCGCGGCCCGCCGACGCGGGGTGAAGCGCGGGGGCTCGAACGTCAGCGTCTCTCCGGGGCGCGCGGTGCCCGAGACGACCGGGCGGGCGGTGACGGTGAGCATGCCCGGTGCGACCCGCGCGGCGGCGGCCGCCGCCGACACGGAGGCGTAGCCGTCCTGCGACGCGGTTACCGTGACCGCGAGCGTCCGGCCCGTCAGCGCGGCGCGCGGGGTGAACGTCGGGGCCGTGGCCCCGGCGATCGGGTTGCCGTCCGTCGTCCACTGGTAGGTCAGCGTCGTCGGCGCGGGCGTCCACTCGCCGGGCGATGCGGTGAGCGTGGAACCGACCCGCGGGTCGCCGGTCATCGTCGGGGCCACGGTGTTGGTGAGTGCGGCCGCCTGAACCGCGGACGTGGCCGACGAGGTGGCCCTGGTGGTGGGATAGCCGAGCTTCGACGCGATGACCCGCACCGAGATCCGCTTGTCCAGCTGGGCGGGTCCCAACGTCAGCTGGCGACCGCGCGCGCCGGTGATGGCGACTCCGTCGGCGCGCCAGCGGTACGCGTACCGCGCGTCGGAGGGGGTCCACGACCCCGTTGACGCGGTCAGCACCTCGCCCACCTTCGGGGTGCCCGAGACGGCTGGCCGCGCGGTGTTGCGCAACGGCACGTCGTTGAAGTGCACGAATCCGGACGGCCAGCCGGTGCCGGAGCGGGTGATCCGCGCCCAGGAGAAGTCGCCGCCCCAGCTGTCCTGGGAGACGATGATCTCGTCAGGGGAGACCACCCGCTCGACGTAGGCCACGTGGCCCGCCGAGCCGGCGCCGGGCACGTTGGCCTTCCACCAGGCGACCGCGCCCACCGCCGGAGTCGAGTCGGTGAGGGCTGCGTTGAAGACGCCCCAGTACATCGCGTTGCCGCCGCCGGACCAAGGGCGGATGTTGGGCAGGCCGCTCTGCGTCATCCGGTACGCCGCGTAGTTGGTGCAGTTGTGCCCGGCGTACATCAGCCAGTACATCCGCGCGCCGGCCTGCTGGTAGCCGTGGTGCGGCATGCCGGCCTGGCGGCAGGCGTCGTACCCGATGCACAGTCGGGTCGAGTTGGCCGCAGCGGGTGCAGAGGTGGCACCCACACCCAGTCCGCCCACAAGCAGCAGGCAGGTGAGCGGTACGACGGCGCGCAGTAGTCGGAGCACGTCGCACCGATCGGACGCGCTCCGGCCGACCTGAGACAAACAGGCCCCGACCTGAGGCGAACAGGCTCGAGTGTCAAGGCGACTCGCCGAGTGCCTTGAGCCGGATAACCGGACGGTCGGACCCTCGTCTGCGAGGCTGGACGGCATGATCGACATCGACATCGACGCCGGCTCGCCGGTGCCGCCGTACGAGCAGGTGCGCTCTCAGCTGGCCGCGCAGATCGCCGGTGGCACGCTCGTGGTGGGCACCCGGCTGCCACCGGTGCGCCGGTTGGCGCTGGACCTCGGCCTGGCGACCAACACCGTCGCCCGGGCCTACCGTGAGCTGGAGGAGGCCGGCCTGGTCGAGACCCGCGGCCGCGGCGGGACCGTGGTGACCGCGGCCGGCGACAGCGCGCGAGCCACCGTCCAGGACGCGGCCGAGAGCTACGCCGCGTCGGCGCGAGCGCTCGGCATCGACGCCGAGGAGGCGCTCCGGATCGTACGATCGGCACTGCGACTGACGACGGAATAGCCACGCTGCGGACGGCGTTGGCATCACGTCCACGCCCAGCGGAGAGGAGCACCCGTGACCAGCATCCGACTGCACGCCCCCAACCCTGGGATGGACGCCGTCGAGCGCTACCACGAGGCGTGGCGGCTGCTGGAGGGACGGCAGCCCCTCGACGCGATCAACATCCTGGACCCGGCCGTGGACGCCGAGCCCGACAGTCTCAGCCTGCGCACGCTGCGCGGATGGGCCTACTTCCAGAGCGCCCAGCTCCGCAAGGCGGAGGCCGACCTGCGGGTGATCGTCGAGGAGCAGCCGACCGACCTGTGGGCACGGTTCGCGCTCGGCCGCACACTGGAACGGCAGAGCCGGCTGGCGGAGGCGCTGCCGCACCTACGGATGTGCGCGGTGATGAGCGCCGACCCCGAGCACGAGGCCGCGGTCCTGCGGGTCGAGCGCCGGATGGCCGAGCGCGGCGAGCGGTCCTACGACGACCTCACGGAAGGGTGAGGATCTCCGGCCCCGAGGGTGTTACGAGCAGGGTGTGCTCGAACTGCGCCGTGCGCGACCGGTCCTTCGTGGTGACGGTCCAGCCGTCCTCCCACATGTCCCAGGCGTAGGTGCCGAGGGTCAGCATCGGCTCCACCGTGAACGTCATCCCGACCTCGATGATGTCGTCGAAACGCTCGTCGTCGTAGTGAGGCACGACCAGCCCGGAGTGGAAGGCCGTGCCGATGCCGTGCCCGGTGAAGTCACGCACCACGCCGTAGCCGAACCGCTTGGCGTAGGACTCGATGACCCGCCCGATGACGTTGATCGCCCGCCCCGGCTTCGCCGCCCGGATGCCTCGCATCGTCGCCTCGTGGGTGCGCTCGACCAGGAGCCTGCTCTGCTCGTCGACGTCGCCGGCGAGGAACGTCGCGTTGGTGTCACCGTGTACGCCGCCGATGAAGGCGGTGATGTCGATGTTGCAGATGTCCCCGTCCTCGAGCTCGCGGGCGTCGGGGATGCCGTGGCAGATCACCTCGTTGACGCTGCTGCACAGCGACTTCGGAAACGACCGGTAGCCCAGCGTGGACGGGTAGGCGTGGTGGTCGAGCAGGAACTCGTGGCCGATGCGGTCGAGCTCGTCGGTGGTCACCCCGGGGGCGACGTTCTTGCCGACCTCCTGCAACGCCTGCGCGGCGATCCGGCCGGCGACCCGCATCTTCTCGATGGTCTCGGCGTCCTTGACCTCGGGGCCGTCGTACGGCGTTGGGGCCGGCTTCCCGACGTACTCGGGAACAGGGAGCGAGGCGGGTACGGCGCGCCGGGGCGACACCTGGGCAGGAGCGATCACAGTCACGACAACGAGTGTATGACCCCGCCCATGGGGCACGATGCGTGCAGGTCCGGGATCGGAGCGATCGTCACCAGGAGGGCAGATTCGTGAGCGGTCAGTGGTACTTCTGCCTGGTCCACCACACCGTCGAGCCCGAGCAGGGCTGCAAGGCCGCCGACCGTCTCGGCCCGTACGACTCCGAGGCGGAGGCGTCCAGTGCGCTGGAGAAGGTGCAGGAACGCAACGAGCAGTGGGACAACGATCCCGACTGGAACGACGACGACCCCAGGGGCTGAGGCGCCGCGGCCCTGGGCGGCCTCGGAACGGCCGTCCGGCGCTCAGTGGAAGCTGTGCTCCTCGCCGGGGAAGCTGCCGTCGGCGACCTCTGCGGCGTAGCGCTGGGCGGCGTCGAGGAGCACCCCATGGAGGTCGGCGTACTGCTTGACGAACTTCGCCATCCGGCCGGTGCGTAAACCGGCCATGTCGGGCCAGACCAGCACCTGCGCATCACAGTGCGGGCCGGCGCCGATGCCGATGGTGGGGATCGCGAGCTTGGCGGTGACCTGCTCGGCGACCTCGGTCGGCACCATCTCCATCACCAGCGAGAACGCGCCCGCCTCCTCCAGGGCGGAGGCGGCCTCGATCAGGGCGGTGGCCTGGTCGCCACGTCCCTGCACGCGGTAGCCGCCCAGGCCGTGCTCGCTCTGCGGCGTGAAGCCGAGGTGCGCCATCACCGGGATCCCGGACTGGGACAGCAGCCGCACCTGCGGCAGCACGGACAGGCCGCCCTCCAGCTTGACCGCGTGCGCCCCGGCCTCCTTCATGAAGCGGGCCGCCGTGTGGAAGGCCTGTTCGGGCGATGCCTGGAAGGACCCGAACGGCAGGTCCGCGACGACCAGCGCACGGCGCACCGAGCGAGTCACCGCCCGCACCAACGGCAGCATCTCGTCGACCGTGACCGGCAGCGAGGTCTCGTTGCCGAACACGTTGTTGCTCGCCGAGTCACCGACCAGCAGCACCGGGATGCCGGCCTCGTCGAAGGTCTGCGCGGCGTACTGCTCGTAGGCGGTCAGCATCGCCCACTTCTCGCCGCGCTCTTTCATCTCGCGCAGGTGATGCAGCCGCACCCGCCTGCCGGAGGCAGGTCGGTCGGCGCGCTGCGGGCCACTGCCGTACGGCGCGGGCATCTCGCTCATGGTGGGCTCCTCGTCTCGCTCAGTCGGTGGCGACCTCGCGCCAGCGGTTGGTGATCGGCAGCCGACGGTCGCGGCCGAAGTTGCGCACGGAGATCTTCGGGCCTGGCGGATACTGCCGACGCTTGTACTCGGACTGGTCGACCCGCCGCAGCACCTGCTCCACCACAGCCTGCTCGAAGCCGTCCGCGACCAGCTCGGCGGAGCTGCGGTCGTGCTCGATGTAGTCGTCGAGGATGTCGTCGAGCAGGGCGTAGTCGGGCAGCGAGTCGGCGTCGAGCTGGCCGGGACGCAGCTCCGCCGAGGGTGCCTTGCTGATCGAGCTCGCCGGGATCGGTGGTGTCTCGCCGCGCTGCTCGGCGTACCCGTTGCGCCAACGCGCCAGGTCCCACACCAGTGTCTTGGGCACGTCCTTGATCGGCGCGTAGCCCCCGACCGAGTCGCCGTAGATCGTGGAGTAGCCGACCGAGAGCTCGCTCTTGTTGCCGGTGGCCAGCACCAGGTGGCCGTGCTGGTTGGACAGCCCCATCACGATGACGCCGCGGCAGCGGGCCTGCACGTTCTCCTCGGCGAGCCCGGTGAACGCGCAGGCTTCGAGGAAGGCCGAGACCATGGTGTGGATCGGCACGACCTGGTAGTTGATCCCCGTCCGCTTCGCCAGGTCCGCCGCGTCGTCGCGGGAGTGCTCGGAGGAGTAGTCGCTGGGCATCGACACGCCGTAGACGTTCTCCGCGCCGATCGCGTCGGCGGCGATCGCGGTCACGACGGCCGAGTCGATGCCGCCGGATACACCGAAGACGACGCTGCCGAAGCCGTTCTTGCGCACGTAGTCACGCAGCCCGGTGACCAGCGCGGTCCACACCTCGGCCTGGTCGGAGAGCCGTGGACTCCGCGGTGCCGGCCTGGGCTCGTACCCGGCGACGGGGTCGGCGCTGATCACGGTGCCCTCGATCCGCAGGCCCGGGTACGACGACGAGGCTGCGGCGTCGGGCGCCACCGTGTCGGTCGGTGCGGCGGCGGGCAGGTCGAGGTCGACGACCAGCAGCGACTCCTCGAACTGCGGTCCCCGTGCCAGCACCTGCCCCGCGGTGTCGACGACGATGGAGTCGCCGTCGAACACGAGCTCGTCCTGTCCGCCGACCAGGTTGACGTAGGCCAGTGAACACCCGGCCTCGACGGCCCGGGCGGCACACATCTGCAGCCGGGTGTCGTCCTTGTCGCGTTCGTAAGGGGAGCCGTTGATCACCACGAGCAGCCCCGCGTCGGCCTCCCGGGCCGTCAGGGTGGGGCCGTCGCGCCACAGGTCCTCGCAGATGCAGAAGGCGACGTCGATGCCGCGGACCCGAACGACCTGCATGGCGTCACCGGGCACGAAGTAGCGGGCCTCGTCGAACACCCCGTAGTTGGGCAGGTGGTGCTTGGCGTAGGTGCTGCGCACCCGCCCGCCGTGCAGTACGGCCGCCGCGTTCTGGGGTGCGCCCTTGGGTCGCCCGAGCCGGTCGGTCTGGTCGGCGTGGTGGCCCAGGTACCCCACGATCACGGCGAGGTCGGCGGGACCCTCCCGGTCCAGACGCTCGGCGAGGTCGGCCAGTGCCGCCTTCGACGCCTGCAGGAACGACGCCCGCAGGGCCAGGTCCTCGATCGGGTAGCCGGTCAGCGCCATCTCCGGCAGCGCCACCAGGTGGGCGCCCTGCTCGGCCGCCGCATGGCAGAGCGCGAGAGCCTTGTCGGTGTTGTCGGCGATGGCGCCGACGGTGAAGTCGGCCTGGGCGAGCGCAAGTCGGAGCTGGGCCACGTCGTGAGCGTAATCGGCGGGCTCAGCCGGCGCTGCCGTCACCCCGGTCGGCCGGCTCCTCGGTTGCAGGCTCGCCCCGGGGGTCGGCCTGCTCCTGGCCGGTGTCCTCCTCGGTGTCTTCGCGGCGGTCCGCGTCCGACCAGGTGGCGTGCGGGTCCTTGGCCTCCTCGCGCAGCCTCTCGTAGTCGACGCTGCGGGTGTCGACCTCGAGCACCTTGTCCTCGTCATACTGCTCGCTGGACAGTCCCCAACCGGCCGGCTCGTCCCTGGCGCCCGTGTCCCTGCTGCCGGTGTCCTTGCTGCTCATGCCGGGGCTCATACCCGCCGGGTCGGCGCCTACACGTTTGCCGAGCAAGCCTCGGGGCACCGCGTCGGTATGCGCGTCGTCGTCATTGGAGCAACCGGCAACGTCGGTGGGCTACTCGTCGACCGGCTGGTCGCCGACCCGGCCGTCGACGAGGTCGTCGGCGCCTCGCGTCGCCGCCCGGACGACTTCCCGGCCGCCGCGCAGTGGCGGCCGCTCGACCTGCGCACCGACGACCCGGCTCCGCTGCTCGCCGGCGCCGACGCGGTGGTGCACCTCGGCTGGCTCTTCCAGCCCACCCACCGTCCGGGCACCACCTGGGCGGCCAACGTGGAGGGCACCGCACGGGTGTTGCGGGCGGTGTCCGAGACCGGCGTGCAGTCGCTCGTCTATGCGTCGTCGGTGGGGGCCTACTCACCGCGCACGTCGTTGCGGCGGGTCGACGAGGACTGGCCGACACACGGATTCGCCACTGCCGCCTACAGCCGGGAGAAGGCGTACGTCGAGCGGATGCTGGACACCTTCGAGTCGACGCATCCGGACCGGCGGATCGTGCGGCTGCGGCCCGGTTTCATCTTCCGGCGCGAGGCCGCTGTCGGCCAGCGCCGGCTCTTCGGCGGCCCGCTGGTGCCCGCGAAGCTGCTGCGCAAGGTGCGTGTCCCCGTGCTTCCCGACCCCGGTGGGCTGGTGTTCCAGACCGTGCACACCGACGATGTGGTGCAGGCCTACCAGCGGGCGGTGACCGGTGACGCGCGGGGCGCGTTCAACATCGCGGCCGACCCGGTGATCGACATGCCGACGATCGGTCACCTGATCGGCGTACCCGTGGTGCGCGTGCCGCAGCGACCGGTCCGCGCGGCGCTGGCCGCGGCGTGGTCGGCGCACCTGATGCCGCCCGCGCCCGGGCTCTTCGACCTGCTCGCCAGGGTGCCGCTGATGGACACTGCGCGGGCTCGCGACGAGCTGGGCTGGCAGCCCGAGCACGACTCGATCGACGCGCTGCGGGCGCTGCTGGCCGGGCTGGAGGAGAACACCGGAGCGGCCACGCCACCGCTCGACCCGCAGACGAGCGGTCCGCTGCGCAGCCACGAGTTCGGCACGGGCATCGGCGAGCAGCCCTGAGCCTCGTCTGTCGCGTGTGCGGATGGCAAAGCAGCAACAGTCTGCCTAGCCTCCACCCCGGCCCTACCCGGTGTTATCGCGCACTGGCGTGTCTATGCAGGTCAAGGCACTGTTTCCGGGTCTGGCGCGTGGTGAACACCGTGAGACAACGCCGGACGAAGCTGTGGCGCGCCCACGACGGCCCAACCGCCACCCTCACCCGCACGAAAGCGGTCGAGGGTAGTTCCGACGGGCCGGTGCGGGCGAGCACCGGCCCGTCGTTGTATGTCAGTCCGCGCGGTACGTGGCGTCCAGCAGTCGGTCGAGTTGAAGCACGGCGACCTCGATTGCTCCCTCGAGGTCGGCCCCCCGTTGCTCCGGTCCGACAACCACGTCGAACCGTTCGGCAAGGTCCCAGAGATCGTCACCCTCGAGCAGCACGCGCAGCTGGTCGTCGACGTACTCGACGACGAAGTCCGCCGTGTCGATCTGCAGGTCACCCTGAGCCAGCGCCGGGTAGTCGCGGGCGTAATCAGCCAAGTCGAGGCAGTAGACCACGACAGGCGAGTCCGTCTCGGCGTCGGCTGTTGCCTGGTCGACCCGCCGAAAGCCGCGCGGCAACAGCGCCTCGTCGAATGCGACCATGCATTGAAGGAAGTCCCGGTACCACACGACCCCAGCCTAGGCCGGTGCGACGCGGTTGAACCTGAATCGGTTCTCGAAGCTGCCGTCCTTGTTCGTCCAGTTGGTGGCATTGACCCACATGCCAGCCTGCGTCAGTCTGACGTTTGACCCGACCGGTGGGGCTTGCCGCGTGACCTTCGTGTTCGCGGGGACGTTGACGTGCTGGTCCCGATTCCCGGCTCGCTGGTCGCAGTGGTTTATCAGCCAGACGTAGGTGAGCGTGGGTTTGCCGTCTGCGCCGAGCACGTTGTCGGGGCACCGCCAGAGGGTCACCCAGATGGCGATGTCGTTGTGCGCGTTCTGACAGTTGTCGATGGTGGACTTCGCGAGGATGCCCTTGGTGGTGCGGTGGGGGTCGTTCGCCTTGGTGACGCAGTCATCGAAGCCGTGATTGGCTGACGCCGGACTGGCCGCGAACGCGAGGCTGGCGATCATGGCCGTCGCAGCGACGGCGATCAGTGGGGGGCGTGGACCTTTGAACATGAGCGCTCCTTCACGCTGGGAGTCCAGCGTCCTCCCGGTGAAGGCAACGGGATAGGACACAGGCGAGCCATTTGGGCATGCTCTCCGGCGAGGTAAAGGGTGGTGCCCGATGCCCCAGGTTGTGTGCGATGCGATCGCCGAGCACATGGCCGCTGCGCGAGGCGCAGCTGGCTTGGGCCGACCCCGACGGCGAGGACTTGCCCACGGTGCGTTGATCTTCCGCGGGAGAAGTAGGGCGGGCCGCTCGGCCGGACCACTGTGGACGTGAAGGTCGCGGCCGCACTGGGGAAGACCGGCATGGCGCCAAAGCCGGCGCCTCGTCGACGTCGCAAGCCCGGGGACCCGCCGGCAGGCGCCGGGCACTGCGCACTGGGTTCGGCACGTCTACACCACCGAGCTGCTCGACGCCGGAATTCCGCTGCATGCGGTGCAGCAGTGGCACGGGTGCCGGCGGCAGGGGATCACGCTGGGGATCTACGCACACGTGGGCATGGACACCGCTGAGCGTGCGCGTACTGTGCTGACCGAGGTTTGGGAGAAAGCTGAGACGGTCCACAGACCGTCCAGGGACCAGGGCAAGGCCCTCTGACCTGCGAAGGAACCGGCATATGGGCAAGCAAGAAGACTTCGTGCTGCGGGCGCTTGAGGAGCGCGACGTCCGGTTCGTCCGGCTGTGGTTCACCGACGTGCTCGGTCTGCTGAAGTCGGTCGCGGTCGCGCCGGCCGAGCTCGAGGCGGCCTTCGCCGAGGGGATCGGCTTCGACGGCTCCGCGATCGAGGGCTTCGCGCGGGTCTACGAGGCCGACATGCTGGCCAAGCCCGACCCGTCGACCTTCCAGCTGCTGCCCTGGCGTGGGGAGACACCGTCGACGGCGCGGATGTTCTGCGACATCGTGCTGCCGGACAGCTCACCGGCGTACGCGGACCCGCGGTTCGTGCTCAAGCGCACGCTGAGCAAGGCAGCCGACATGGGGTTCACCTTCTACACCCACCCCGAGATCGAGTTCTTCTTGTTCAAGGACTCGCCGGACGTGCTGGTCGACCCGCGCCCGATCGACCACAGCGGCTACTTCGACCACACGCCCAAGGGAGAGGGGCAGGACTTCCGGCGGGACGCGATCACCACGCTGGAGGCGATGGGCATCTCGGTCGAGTTCAGCCACCACGAGGGAGCGCCGGGCCAGCAGGAGATCGACCTGCGTTACGCCGACGCGCTGACGACGGCCGACAACATCATGAGCTTTCGGGTGGTGGTCAAGGAGGTCGCGCTCTCGCACGGCATGCACGCGTCGTTCATGCCCAAGCCGTTCACCGAGCACCCGGGCTCCGGCATGCACACGCATTTGTCGCTGTTCGAGGACGACCGCAACGTGTTCTTCGAGGCCGGCGCGGAGTACCACCTGTCCAAGCTCGGCCGGTCGTTCGTCGCCGGCTTGCTCGAGCACGCGTCGGAGATCTCCGCGGTCACCAACCAGTGGGTCAACTCCTACAAGCGGCTCGCCCACGGCGGAGAGGCGCCCTCCTACATCTGCTGGGGGCACAACAACCGCTCGGCGCTGGTGCGGGTGCCGATGTACAAGCCGAGCAAGGGGCAGTCGACCCGGATCGAGCTGCGGTCGATCGACTCCGCCTGCAACCCCTACCTCGCGTACGCCGTGACGCTCGCGGCCGGCATGAAGGGGATCGAGGAGGGCTACGAGCTCCCGCCGGGCGCCGAGGACAACGTGTGGGCGTTGACCGACCGCGAGCGGAGGGCGCTGGGCATCAAGCCGCTGCCTCGCAATCTCGGCGACGCGCTCGGGGTGATGGAGGGCAGCGAGCTGGTCGCCGAGACGCTGGGGGAGCACGTGTTCGACTTCTTTCTCCGCAACAAGCGCGCCGAGTTCGAGGAGTACCGCCGCCAGGTGACGCCGTTCGAACGGGACCGGCTGCTGCCCGTGCTGTGACGCTCGGCCGCTGGCGGGCTCGTCCCGCCGTCGTGGGCTTCCGACGCTGGGGCGGATCGCCGTCGTTGGCCCCGCTCTTCCTGCACCCACGCGACCTTCCTGCACCTGCGGCACCCTGCGAATGTTGTAAAACGGACAAATGGGCGTGCGGCCGCTGCAGGAAGGTCGGTCTGGTGCAGGAAGGGCCTCAGCGGGCCGCGGGGCGTCGAACCAACCCACGAACCGGCCACCGTGCGACCGCAGCAGCACGCAGTCGGTCGAGCAGTCAGCCCGCAGCACCGGGCCGGCTCGTCGGCGTACCCGCGGCGCTCGACGAACCAGACGCTCACCGCATCGGCAAGGGCGGTGGCTGGGAAAGCTCGGCTGGGAACCTTGGCTAACCTGCAGGTGTGCCAGCACCTCCATCGACTCCGCGCCCATCGTCCGCGCCCCGCGTGCTCGTCGTCCAGCACGAAGACAGCTGCCCGCCCGAGTACGTCGGTGACTGGCTGCGTGCCGAGGGCGTCGACCTCGATGTCCGGCGGCCCTACCGCGGTGACACGCTGCCGGGCGACCTGCGCGACCACGCCGGTCTGCTGGTGCTCGGCGGCGAGATGGGCGCCAACGACGATGCGATGCACCCTTGGCTGGCGCCGACCCGGGAGCTGGTCACGGCGGCCGTGGCCGCCGACACCCCGGTCTGGGGGATCTGCCTCGGCCACCAGTTGATGACCGTTGCGCTCGGTGGCGCCGTCGGGGTCAACCCGCACGGCCGGGCCAGCGGTCTGACGCCGGTCGGATGGAGCGCGGAGTCGGCTCACGACCCGTTGTGCGCCGGCGTGCCACGGGAGGCAGTGGCGGTGCAGTGGAACAACGACGTCACGACGCGGCTGCCGCCGAAGGCTCAGCAGCTGGCCGCGGGGCCGGACGGTTCGGCGCAGGTGGTGCGCTTCGGCGTGCGCGCCTGGGGCGTGCAGTTCCACCCCGAGGTCGGTGGCGACGTCTTCGCGTGGTGGGCTGCGTCCGCGCGCAAGCGCGAGCCGTCCGACACCACAGCCGACGAGGCGTTGGACGCGATCCGTGCCCACGAGCTGCTGCTGCAGCAGACCTGGCAGCCGATGGCCAAGGCCTTCGCCGCTCAGCTGGGCTGAGACAGGTGACGCGCACACAGACGACCGCGGGACGGTTGGCGCGGCTGGGGTTCGAGGACGCCGAGTCGGCGCTGCGCGACCTCGACGCTGTGCCAGGGCTGTCGGACGACCTGCTCGCCGCGCTCGCGACCGCCGCGTCCCCGGACCGGGCACTGCGCTCGCTCGGTCGCCTGGTCGAGCATGCCGATGACTCCGCCGAGCTGTTGCGGCAGCTCTCGCACGACCATGCGCTGCGGACACGTCTGCTCGCCGTACTCGGCCTGAGCACCGCACTCGGCGACCACCTGGCCCGTCATCCCGAGCAGTGGCACGAGCTGGCCGGACCCGAGCTCGGGTCGTGCCGGCCGGACGCTGCCGCGCTCCGGGCCGAGCTGGTCGGTGTGGTCGCCGACGTCGAGGAGGAGCACGCCGCGGTGGACGCACTGCGGGTCACCTACCGCCGTCTGCTGCTGCAGCTGGTGGCGTGTGACCTGACCGGTGAGCTGAGCATGGAGGAGGTCGGGGACGAGCTGGCGAATCTCGCGGCGGGCACGCTCGAGGCGGCGCTGACCATCGCGCGCAGCCAGCTGGGGGAGCGGGCCGACACCTGCCGGCTGGCGGTGATCGGCATGGGCAAGTGCGGTGGCCGCGAGCTCAACTACGTCAGCGACGTCGACGTGATCTTCGTGGCCGAGGCGGCGCCAGGCTGCGACGAGGACCGCGCGCTGCGAAACGCCAGCCTGCTCGCGGGGCACCTGATCCGGATCTGTTCCGAGCACACGGCCGAGGGCACGATCTGGCCCGTCGACGCCGCGCTTCGGCCCGAGGGAAAGTCCGCGCCGCTGGTGCGCACGCTGGGCAGCCACCGCAGCTATTACCAGCGGTGGGCCAAGACGTGGGAGTTCCAGGCGCTGCTCAAGGCACGCCCGATCGCGGGCGACCCGGGCCTCGGCCGCGAGTACGTCGAAGCGATCATGCCGCTGGTGTGGGAGGCGGCCGACCGCGACGGCTTCGTGTCGGAGGTGCAGGCGATGCGCCGCCGGGTGCTGGAGCACATCCCCGCCCGCGAGGAGGACCGCCAGCTCAAGCTCGGCACGGGTGGTCTGCGCGACGTGGAGTTCGCCGTCCAGCTGCTGCAGCTCGTGCACGGGCGCACCGACGAGCGCCTACGCAGCGGGACCACTCTGGTTGCCCTCGCTGCGTTGACCGGAGCCGGGTACGTCGGACGTGAGGACGGTGCCGCGCTGGGGGATTCCTACCGCTTCCTGCGTACTCTCGAGCACCGCATCCAGCTGCAGCAGCTCCGGCGTACCCACGTGGTACCCGAGTCCGGCGACGACCTGCGCAGGCTCGGCCGGTCGATGGGACTCGCGAAGCCGGCCGCCGATGCGCTGGTGCGGGAGTGGAAGCGGCACCGCCGGGAGGTGCACCGGCTGCACGAGAAACTGTTCTACCGGCCCCTCCTCGCCGCGGTGGCCGAGCTGCCGGGGGACGAGGTGCGGCTGGCGCCGCAGGCCGCGCGGGCGCGGCTGACGGCCCTCGGGTACGTCGACCCGGCGGGGGCGCTGCGCCATATCGAGGCGCTGACCGCAGGTGTGTCGCGCACCGCCGCGATCCAGCGCCAGCTGCTGCCGGTGATGCTCGGCTGGTTCGCCGACGCGGCCGACCCCGATGCCGGGCTGCTGGCGTTCCGCAAGGTCTCCGACGCACTGGGCACCGCGCAGTGGTATCTGCGCCGGCTGCGCGACGACGACCTGCTGGCCGAGCGCATGGCGTCGGTGCTCGCGTCGAGCGGCTATGCCACCGACCTGGTCCTGCGTGCCCCCGAGACGGTGGCGCTGCTGGCCTCGGACGCCGAGCTGACGCCGCGCGGCCGCGAGCAGGTCGAGTCCGACATGCTCGCGGCCGCCCGGCGTCACGACGACCCGGTCAAGGCCATCCACAGCGTGCGGGCGATCCGGCGGCGTGAGCTGTTTCGCTGCGCCGCGGCCGACCTGCTCGGCCTGCTCGACGTGGAGAAGGTCGGGGAGAGCCTCAGCGATCTCACCGCCGCCACCTTGTCGGGTGCGCTGGCTACGGCGGTCGCCGCCGTTGAGGCGGAGCGCCGCACGCCCCTGCCGACCACGATGGCGATCATCGCGATGGGCCGGCTGGGTGGACACGAGCTGAACTACGCCTCCGACGCCGACGTGCTGTTCGTGCACGAGCCGACGCCCGCGGCGGGGGAGCGCGAGTCCCAACAGGCGGCGCTGGAGGTGGCGCAGGAGATGCGCCGGCTGCTGGCGCTGCCCGCCGCGGACCCGCCGCTGTCAGTCGACGCCGATCTGCGGCCGGAAGGCAAGCAGGGGCCACTGGTCCGCTCACTCGCGTCGTACCGGGCCTACTACTCGCGCTGGTCGCAGACCTGGGAGGCACAGGCACTGCTGCGCGCCGAGCCGCTGTGCGGGAATCCTGACCTGCAGCGGCGGTTCGCCGCGCTGATCGACCCGCTGCGGTGGCCGGCCGACGGGCTCTCCGCGCGGGAGGCCGCGGAGGTGCGCCGGGTCAAGGCGCGGATCGACGCGGAACGGCTGCCGCGGGGTGCCGACCCCGCCACCCACACCAAGCTGGGCCGCGGCGGGCTCGCCGACATCGAGTGGACCGCGCAGCTGTTGCAGATGCAGCACGCCGGCACGGTCGACGGGCTGCGCACCACCCGCACGATCCGGGCGCTGCAGGCCGCCGCCGCGGCGGAGCTGATCGAAACCGACGACGCGGAGACGCTGAGCGAGGCGTGGCGCACGGTCAGTCGGGTGCGCAACGCGATGATGCTGGTGCGCACCCGCCGGTCCGATTCGCTGCCACGGGAGCCGAAGGAGCGGGCACGGGTGGCGCACGTGTGTGGCTACGGCTCCGACGGGGCCGAGGCGCTCTTCGACGACTATCTGCGCACCACCCGGCGCGCGCGGCAGGTCATCGACCGGGTCTTCTGGGAGTAGCAGCTCACCTGACTGGGCGGCTGCCACCCCGTGACGAACCTCAGGACGCCGGGCGCGGAGCGATGGAGAGCTGGCGGACCTTCAGGTAGCCGGTGCGAAAGCCCGCCTCGCAGTAGGCGAGATAGAACTCCCAGAGCCGGCGGAACGTGTCGTCGAAGCCGAGACCGGAGATGTGCGGCCAGTTGGCGAGGAACCGGTCCCGCCAGTGGTGCAGCGTCTCCGCGTAGTGCCGCCCCAGCTCACGTTGCTCCACGACGGTGAGCCGGGTATAGCGGTCGAGGTGGTCGTTGATCGCCTGCAGCGACGGGATCAGGCCGCCGGGGAAGATGTACTTCTGGATCCAGCCGTAGGAGCGGCGGGTCGCCAGCATCCGATCATGGTCCATCGTGATCGCCTGCAGCCCGACCCGGCCGCCGGGCGCGAGCACGCGGTCGAGCATGGTGAAGTACGTCGGCCAGAACTCCTCGCCGACCGCCTCGATCATCTCCACGCTGACGACGGCGTCGAAGCGTCCCTCGACCTCGCGGTAGTCCTGCAACCGCACGTCCACGGAGTCCGATACTCCGGCATCGGCGATCCGCTGCTGGGCTAGATCTCGTTGCTCACTGGAGATCGTGACCGAGGTGACGTGCGCGCCGCGACGGGCGGCGCGGATGGCCAGCGCTCCCCAGCCGGTGCCGATCTCGAGCACCCGGGTGCCGTCCGTGACACCGGCGTAGTCGAGGATGCCGTCGATCTTGTGCAGCTGTGCGGCCTCGAGGTTTCGCGGGTCCGGTGAGTCGAGGTCGGCGAACCAGCCCGCCGAGTACGTCATCGTGGGGTCGAGGAAGGCCGCGAACAGGTCGTTGGACAGGTCGTAGTGGCGCGAGATGTTGTCGCGGGCGCCCTCGACCGTGTTGGCCTCGTGCGACGGGAGCCGCTGGTCGACCAGGCCGCGCAGATGCTGCAGCGGCTTGGGCACCAGCCGGGTCAGCCGGGCCGCGAACGGTGTCAGCAGGTCGGCCAGGTCGGTCCCCGGACCGGGGGCCCAGTCGCCGGCCATGTAGGCCTCCCCGAAGCCGATCCGCAGGTCCGCGCCCAGCCGGGCGTACAGGTCTCCCGGATGCCGCACCACCATCTCCGGTGTGCCGGCGTCGCCGGCACCGATCTGCCGTCCGTCCGGCAGCGTGACTCGCACCGGCACCCGGCGGACCGCACGACGGAAGATCGCACCGGCGACCGCGCCCGCCAGGGGAGCCTGCGGTGCGGTGGTCACGGCGGGCCATACCTCGCCGTCGACCGGCTGGCTGGTCGCTCCTCGGTCGGTCAGGGTCATCGGACACCCTCCTGGTGCTCGTGCGGTGTGCGGGGTACGACGGGCAACCCGCGGGCCCATAGCTTGATGCCGTGCCACCTGATCAGCGCGCTGACGCGAAGCGGCATCGCCGGGTGCCGAACCGATACCCCCAGCACCGTCCGCCTAGTCGCCGGCCTGGGACGGCCGGTGAAGGTGGCGGTGAGGCTCCGCCGGCCGTCGTGGTGCAGCACGATCACCGTCTCGACGGTGTCCGGGGTGAGCTCGAAGCGCATCTCGTAGTGGCCGCTGACGTCGAAGAACGGAGAAACGTAGAAGCGCTTGTCGGTGTTCGCGGCACCGCGCTCGCCCGGCCGGAGCAGGTAGGCGTGCCGTTCCCCGTAGGTGTTGTGCACCTCGGCCACGACGCACGCGAGCGTGCCGTCGGCCGCGTAGCACCAGTACACCGACAGCGGGTCGAAGACGTACCCGACCACGCGGGCGTTCGCGAGCATCAGCACCCGTCCGCCGGTGAGGTCGACGCCGTGCAGCGCGAGGAAGTGCTCCACGTTGTGTTTGATCGACCGGTCCGGGTCGCCGAGATGGTCGGCCGCCCGGAACGACGCCAGCGGGCGGAGCAGGGGTGGCAGCCGCGGGAGGTCGTCGAGGTCGACCAGCCACTGGTAGGCCCGGTGTCGGAACCGTCGCCGGAACGGCTGGTGCCGTTGGTGGCTCACCTGGCCGTCGACGATCGCAGGCAGCACGGGGGGGCCGGGCAGCACGGGCCGGTCGCCGGCCAGGTCGTAGGCCGGGCCGTCGGGCGGCCTCACCAGTCCACTCCGAACCTTCGGGCCACCTGCACGCCGGAGCGGCAGCCGTCCTCGTGGAACCCCCAGCCGTGGTAGGCGCCGGCGAAGGCGGTCACGTCGGTGTCGAGCTCGGGCAGCCGGCGCTGAGCCGCGACCGACTCAGGTGTGTAGAGCGGGTGGTCGTAGCTCATCTCGGCGAGCACGCTCGCGGGGTCGACGCGGTCGCGCCCGTTCAGCGTGACGACGTAGTCGCGCTCGCCGGCGTGGCCGTGCAGGCGGTTCATCCAGTAGCTCACCAGTGTGGCCTCGGGTCGAGCGGTACACGAGGTCATCAGGTAGTTCCAGGATGCCTTCGCCTGCCGCGCGCGGGGCAGGATCCGGGCGTCAGTGTGCAGCAGCGTGTCGTTGGTGGAGTAGCCGAACGCGCCGAGAACGTCGCGCTCGGCGTCGGTCGGGTCGGTCAGCAGCTGCAGGGCCTGGTCGGCATGGGTGGCGATCACCACCCGGTCTGCCCGGTGCACCCGGTCGCCCGCGTCGCGTAGCTCGACCGCGTCGGGCTTGCGGGTGATGTCGCGGACCGGTGTAGCGGTGCGCACCCGGTCGAGGGTGGCCGCCAGCCGATCGACGTAGGTCCGGGAACCGCCGGTCACGGTGTACCACTGCGGTGCACCCTTCACGGCCAGCATCCCGTGGTGGTCCAGGAACGCGAAGAGGTAGCGCGCCGGGTACTGCAGCGCGGTCTGATGCCCGGCGGACCACACGCACGACACGACGGGTACGGCGTAATGCTGCACGAAGTGTGCACCGAACCCGTGCCGGGTGAGGAAGTCGCCGTAGGTCGTGAGGTCGTCCTCGGGCGCGGTGCGCAGAAACTTCGATGCCATGGCGTGGAACCGCCGCACCTGCACCAGCAGCGACCAGAACCGTGGGTCGGCCACCCGGCGCCGCTGCGCGATGATGCCCTTCGCGCCACGCCCCCCGGCGTACTCGAGGCCGCAGCCCTCGCAGCGGATGCTCATGCTCATCTCGGTGGGCTGGACCGCCACGCCGAGCTCGCCAAACAGCCGACGCAGGTGGGGGTAGGTGCGGTCGTTGTGCACGATGAAGCCGCTGTCCACGGCGAGCGCGCCGCCGGCGCGAGTGGCGAGCTGATGGGTGTGTGCGTGGCCGCCGAGCCGGTCGGCGGCCTCGAACAGGGTGACGTCGTAGCGGCGCTGCAGCAGGTACGCAGCGGTCAGCCCGGCGACGCCGGAGCCGACGACGGCAACGGTGGAGCGCTCGGATGCATCTGCCGCGTCCGCGGTATCGGGTCTCACATTAGGCATTCGGTGCCGCGGCCGCCACGGATGTGTGTGCTGCGCCACACACGTGGTTGTCTGCTCAATCTGGGTCCTCTCGTCAGCCGCCTCGTGTGGACCGGCGAGCCATCCGGGCCCGCGCGATGCTCAGCACGGCACCGAGTCGGCCGTGGGCGTCGCTCCATCGGGGGAGCAGCACGGCCGGACGGGACGGATCGTCGCTGAGCGCCTCGGTGAGCAGCGGGTCGATCTCGGCGCCACCGATACACCCGCCGACGAAACGCCGTACCAGCTCGGCCCAGTCGCCGTGCCGGTGCAGCAGCGCATGGGTGTCGGCCTCGACCGCCAACTCGGCCACCCGCACGCCGTGCCGGCGCAGCCGGACGACGAACTGTGCCGTGCCGCGCGGGTCGGTCATCCGGTCCTGCACCCCGTGGGCGGTCACGACGACACGGCCGCGCAGATCCGTCGTGGGCTCTGCCTCCGGCAACCACGGCGCCAGCGCGAGTACGCCGACCACGCGCGGGTCGTCTCCACAGCGCAGCACCGCCCGGCCACCCATCGAGTGACCGACCAGCACGATCCGCTCGACCGACGGAGGCAGGCCGTCCAACACCGTGCGCAGGTCGGCCATCGCGTGCGCGTCCGGGCCGTTCCAGCCGCGGAAGCGGTAGCGCAGCAGCGCCACCGCGGCCGCCGGTGCTCCCGCGTGCGCCGCGGCGACGAACGGCCACATCCGCAGCAGGCTGGGCCGCCGCTCGTGCGCGTCGTCGAGCGACTTGTCCTGCCCGCCGTGCGCGACCACGACGAGGTCGGCGGCCGAGTCCGGCCGGCCATGGACGACGTCGAGCCGCGGCCGGTCGAGCACGTGCCGGTCGGGTGAGCTGGTCACCGCGGCAGCCTACGCGCAGGAATATCTGCCCAGCGTGGATGGCTACAACGAGGACCGACCTTTCCCTTTGATCCGGAGGAGCGCACGGATGACGACGATCACCGCCACCGCGGAGAACTTCGAGCAGACCGTCACCGGCAACGACATCGTCCTGGTCGACTTCTGGGCGGAGTGGTGCGGTCCGTGCCGTTCGTTCGCGCCGATCTTCGAGTCCGCGTCCGAGCAGCACGACGACATCGCCTTCGCCAAGGTCGACACCGAGGCCGAGCAGGCAATCGCGACGCAGGCGCAGATCACCTCGATCCCGACGCTGATGGCCTTCCGTGAGGGTGTCCTGGTCTACCGCGAGGCGGGTGCGCTGCCGGCGCCGGCGCTGCAGCAGCTGATCGACGCGGTGCGAGCGCTGGACATGGAGGACGTGCGGGCCAAGATGGCCGACGCGGGCCGCTGACCACCGCGCTCGACCGTCCTCAAGCCGGCAACTGGGAGGAGTCGGTGCGCAACGTCGCGTACACCTCGTGGAGCCGGCCGGCGACCTTCCGGGACGGGACGGCGCACGGCACCACGGTCACCGACGATGGGCTGGGGATGGCTGCGCCAGTCGGTGTGCGCGACTACATCGATCCGCACGGTGACGGGTCGCGCCGCAGCTATGATTACGCCCGCTGGGTCTCACCGGAGGTGCGCAGCGGGTTCGGCCTTTCGGAGCTGGTGGCCTCGTGGTCCGCGACGACGCCCGGCGGTTCCTGGGTCGAGGTCGAGATGCGGGGGCTCGCCGACGATGACACCACCAGCAGGTGGTACGTGCTCGCCCGATGGGCCGAGCGGGACACCGACTTCCACCGCGCCAGCGCGGGCAGCCAGCGCGACGAGCTCGGCCGGGTGGCCATCGACATGTTCAGGGCCGCGGAGGGCCGCAGCCTGGTCACCTGGCAGCTGCGCGTCACGCTGCTGCGCCCGACCGGCTCGGACCTGAGCCCGACGGTGCGGGCGGTGGGTGCCATGGCGTCGGAGCTCCCGGGCATCGAGAGGATCACGCAGGCCAGCCCCTCCGGTGGCGCCGAGGGCATCGTGCTCGACGTCCCGGCGTACTCGCAGGAAAAGCACGTGGGCCACTATCCACAGTGGGACGGCGGCGGCGAGGCGTGGTGCAGCCCGACGTCGACGTCGATGCTGCTGCGCTACTGGGGCACCGGCCCGACGCCCGAGGACTACGCCTGGGTCGAGCCGGGCGAGGACAAGTGGGTGGACCACGCCGCCCGGGGCACGTTCGACTACGCCTACGACGGCGCAGGCAACTGGCCGTTCAACACCGCCTACGCCGCCCGGTACGGACTCGACGGGTTCGTGACCCGGCTGCGCTCGCTGACCGAGGCCGAGCAGTTCGTCAAGGCGGGTATTCCGCTGGTCGCCTCGGTGTCGTTCGAAGAGAGCACGCTCGACGGTGCTGGCTACTCCACCAACGGGCACCTGCTGGTGATCGTCGGCTTCGACGAGGGAGGCGACGTGGTCGTCAACGACCCCGCGTCACACCGGATCCCGAGCAACGACGCGGTGCGGGTCACCTACGACCGCGAGCAGTTCGAGAACGCCTGGCTGCCGTACAGCGGCGGGCTGACTTACGTCATCCACCCGTCTTCGGTGCCACTTCCGCCGGCCCCGGAGCAGGCCAACTGGTGACCCGGTGCCGGCCGGGCTCGCCGCACGTTTTCCACGGCCCCGTGAAACACGTACGTGCGACCGCGCAGATCCGGTCGGTCGTCCACGGTTCCGTGAAAAACGTACGCGACCGCGCCGACTCTGGCAGGGTGACTAATTGACTACACAAGGTAGTCCTTGTCACTTCACAGGAGTCTCAGGTCATGCGCGTACTCCGGGTCCCGGTGCTGTGCTCGATCCTCGCCGCAGTGCTGCTCACCTCCGTGCCGGCCGGCATTGCCCCGTCGGCTGCCGCGGGCACGGCGCCGGAGCACCACGTCAGCTATGCCGACTGGAGCAACCGCGCCGAGTTGTCGCGCGGCGTGCACCAGGGGACGTGGGTCAGGCGCGGCGCGCTGGGTCTGCACCGCCCGGTCGGCACCCGGTGGTACCGCGACCCGCACACCGACCGCCCGGCCCGTCGCTACGAGTACGCGCGGTGGCGTTCCCCGTGGAAGCGGACCCGGTTCGGGCTCACCGAGCTGGTCGCGTCCTGGAACGCGTCCACCCCCGGACACTCCTGGGTGGAGATCGAGATGCGCGGGACCACCGAGACAGGACAGCGCAGCACGTGGTACGTCCTCGGGCGCTGGGCTGCGGGTGGGCGGGCGCTGCGCCGGACATCGGCCGACAGCCAGTCCGACGGCATCGGTGCGGTGGCGACCGACACCTTCCGGACCGCTGGCGGACATCGGCTGCGCAACTGGCAACTGCGGGTCACCCTGCTGCGTCCGGTGGGCGGTGCCGCCCAACCGCGGGTCAGGTCGGTCGGCGCGATGGCGTCACGGGTCAGCGTGGACGCAGTCGATACGGCCAGCCGCCGCCGTAGTGCCGGACGCACCGTGCTGCCCGTGCCGACGTACTCGCAGCAGAAGCATGCCGGGCGCTACGAGCAGTGGGGCGGCGGGGGCGAAGCGTGGTGCAGCCCGACCTCGACGGCGATGGTTCTCCGTTACTGGGGCTCCGGCCCGAAGCCGGCCGAGTATCGCTGGGTGCGGCCCAAGGACGACCCGTGGGTCGTGCACGCGGCGCGTGGCAGCTACGACTACCGGTACGACGGTGCAGGCAACTGGCCGTTCAACACCGCATACGCCGGTCGATACGGCATGCACGCCTTCGTCACCAGGTTGCGCTCGCTCACCGAGGCCGAGCGGTTCATCGACGCCGGCATCCCGCTGGTCGTGTCGGTGTCGTTCGACCGGGACGACCTGCCGCAGGCGGGCTACTCCACCGCCGGCCACCTGCTCGTGATCGTCGGCTTCGACCGGCGGGGCAACGTCGTGGTCAACGACCCGGCGTCACACCTGGAGCCCCGCAACGACCAGGTGCGGGTGCACTACAACCGCAAGAACTTCGAGAACGCCTGGCTGCCGCACAGCGGCGGGCTGACCTACGTGATCCATCCTCGGTCGGTGCCGCTGCCGCCGGCGCCGCGGCAAGCCAACTGGTAGCGACAGGGTCATCCCTCCCGGGGCACGTCGCCGCGCCAGGCGCCGGTGGGACGGCCGCGCTGCTCGATCAGCTTCTTGAAGTTCGCCAGGTCGGTGCTGATCATGTGCTCGACCACGCCGAGCCGGTCCGCAGCCTTCTCCGCCAGCCCCTCGGGCTGCATGTCGAGCTGCAGCATCACCCGGGTCGTCGACTCGTTGATCTTGTGGAACGTCACCACCCCGGCCTGCGTGGTGCCATCGGTGCTTCGCCAGGCGATCCGCTCGTCGGGCACCTGCTCGGTGATCTCCGCGTCGAACTCGCGGGTGATGCCACCGATCTTCACCGTCCAGTGCAGGGCCCGGTCTTCGATCTGGCGCACCTCCTGGACCGACTCCATGAAGGAGGGGAAATCCTCGAACTGCGTCCACTGGTTGTAGGCAGCCGTGACGTAGCAGTCGACGTCGATCGACTTCTGGGCGCTGGTCATGGTCGCTCCAATCATCGAGTACGTCGAACGGCGTACCCGGGCGGTCGCGCTGCCATGCGGGACTCGGCCACTGGGCCGTCGAAGGTAAAAAGTCCGAGCTTGCGCTGCCGACTGGGAACTTCCGGCCTAATGTCCTACTTCATGGCAGGGGTCGCCACGCAGGAGGGGAACAGCGGGTCCCGGTGCTGAGCCTGTCGGCGCCGGGTCCCGATGTCCACGGCCGATGAGCTCGCTGTGCGTGGCTCTCGCCGCATGTACTGCCTTCTTCGCGACATCTGACCTATTGGCGCGCGTCGCGGCCTCGCTGAGTGTTCGACAGCGGTGTGACTACTGACCGTGCTGGCGTGTCAACACTTCGCACACGAATAACTTGCGCGGTATGTGGTAACTGTGTGCAAAGACACATAAATCCCATTCGAGGCCCGAGGAGGACCCCGCATGCGCGTAATCAAGGCACTCGCCTTACTTCCCGCAGCCGCTCTGCCCCTGTTGGCGGCAGGACCGGCGTACGCCGAGGCCGGTGACAGCCACACGTTCACCGCGGATCTGGGCACGTTGAACGACTCCGGGACCACCGGCACCGCGACGGTGACGTCGTCAGGCGACCAGATCACCGTGCAACTCGACGTCTCCGGCGCCGTGGCAGGGCTGCCGCACGCCCAGCACGTCCACATCGGTGGCGCGGGCGTCTGCCCCACCATGGCAGATGACCAGAACGGGGACGGGATCCTGAGCACGGTGGAGGGCCAGCCCTCCTACGGGGCCATCCAGGTGTCGCTGACCACCGAGGGCGACACCAGCCCGAGCAGCGGGCTCGCGGTGGAGCGGATGCCGACGGCTGACGACTCCGGCTCCTACACCTACAGCCGCACGATCGACGTATCGTCTGAGGTGATGGCCAACATCGAGGACGGGGCCGCCTCGATCGTCGTGCACGGCATCGACAGCATCAACCCCAGCGGCAAGTACGACGGCGAGCCCAAGAGCGAGCTGGACCCGGCGCTCCCGCTGGAGGCCACCGCACCGGCGGCCTGTGGTGAGCTGACCGCCGCGCCCGCCGGCGGGGTGGACACCGGAGCCGGCAGCACCGAGGGCCCTGAGGCGCTCGGCCTGTTCGCGCTCGGTGGTGTCGCCCTCGCCGGAGCCGCGGGTGTGGGCATCTACCGCCGCCGCCTCGTCGGCCGCGACAGCTGAGTCGCCGCCACCTGATGCGAGGTCGCCACGTCCGTCGCCGCCGTGACCGCTTGGTCTCGGCGGCGACGGGCGTGCTCGCGTTGGCCGGCGCGGGCCTCGTCACCGCCGGAGTGCTCGCCCAGGACCCGGCTCCGCCGGCTCCTCCCGCAGCCGCAGCATCCTCGCAGGAGATGGCTTCAACGTCTCGTCACGTCCCGCAGCCCACGCCGTCGCTCAAGCTGGACGCCAGGTCCGCGGACGCTGGGAAGGACGCCAAAAAGGCAAAGCCTGGGAACGACACGAGCAGGTCGCAGCGTGAGAAGGACGCCAGGACGCCGGCGCCGATGGGGGTCTCGCGCCCCGTCTCCATCGCGATCCCCGCGATCGACGTCCGGTCCCCACTCGTGCGGCTCGGACTGAACCCGGACCGCACCCTTGAGGTGCCGTCGGACCCGGCCAAGGCCGGCTGGTACGACGGCAGTGCCACGCCCGGCGCTGCCGGTGCCGCCGTGATCGCCGGGCACGTGACCTGGGACCAGGAACCCACCGTGTTCTTCCGCCTGGGCGCGCTGCGTCCGGGGCAGCGGGTGCAGGTGCAGCGTGCGGACGGCCGCACCGCGGTTTTCGCCGTCACCGAGGTCGCGCAGTACCCGAAGGATGAGTTCCCGACCGCCGAGGTGTACGGCGCTGCTGACCGACCGGAGCTGCGGTTGATCACCTGCGGAGGCCGCTACGACAGCGACAGCAGCAACTACGAGGCGAACGTCGTCGTCTACGCCGAGCTCGTCGGCTCGCACCGCTGAGCGCGTCAGTCGGCGCGAGCCCAGCCGGTAGTGACGTTGATGGCGGCCTCGATGCTCCGCGAGACCGGGCATGCCTGATGATGTGTGCGTAGGGCGCGGTCGGCGGCGTCCTGCTTCTCCGCCGGGATCTCGAGGCCGCTGTAGTCGACGTGGATCCGTTTGATGACCAGCACCTTGCCCTCGAGCTCGATCTCCCCACGTGCGTGCCCCACCAGACCGGTGGGGTCGATTCCCCGGGCCGCTAGGGCTCCGGCGAACGTCCCGGTCAGTCAACCGCCGGCGGCGCCGACGACATGGTCGAGGGTGCTGGCGTGCTCGGGATACTCGCCGGGCGCGTGGCCGTAGTGCTCGGCCACCGGCCCATGCGTGCCGTACACGGTGGGCTCGGGCTCGCCGGGCAGGTAGGCGTCGCGCACCGGCCCACCCTCGCGCTCGATCCGCACCTGTGAGACGTAGACGACGTCGGCCATCAGACTCCTCCGTTCAGCTCGTGGATCGCTCTAGGCATCACTACCCACTGCACCCGGATGCTTGCGGGTTCGAAGGTCGGCGTGGATGGTGCCCGCCCGGCGCGACCGCTGCCGCCAGCCGGTGAAACAGCGTTTCGCGGAGTGCCGCCGAGTGCACGTAGTGAGCCGAGATCGAAGCGTTCCTCGCCGGGCCTCCAGGTGGTCAGGTCGGCCCCCGTCAGTGCCGTGCCCGGCGTGAGATCCGCGGCCTCGGCCACACGTTGCGGATTGGGCCGCCCTCGGTGGGTCGCGGCGTGGCCGCCGTACCGCTGCTCTGAGAACGCCGCGTCGAACTGTTCGGACACGCCGGTTCCCCTTCCATGGCTCGTTCGGCCGGTGCAGGGGACCGCTGATCGGTCACCTGACCACGCTCACGACGAGCATGAACGCCTCCGGGGAGCGTCGCAAAGTTTGTTGCTGGTACGGCAACTACCGAGGATGGAAAGGGCGTCGGGGCACCAACTGCGGCACCGCGCGGCGGCAGAGGGCAGGGTGTGGTTATCCCATCCATCCAGCGCATCATCGATGCACCGCACGGATGGGATAACAGGAGTGCACCCTCCGCCATCGCCGGGCCCGCTCGCTCACGGCATGTCGGCCGGCCAGCCCCGTCGACAAGCCCTGCATGCGGGGTCGCCGCTGCAGATTGTCGTACTGGCCCAGATGGCGTACTGCCTCAGATGTCGTAGTTCTGACGTGGGATGGCCGCTGACCTGCGCGAACGCTGGATTTCAGGCCGCGTGAGCCGCACTGTGGCCGCAGGTGGCCGCGTCGTACGCGCGCCGGCACCGCCGGGACGACCCGAGTTCGACCTTTTCGCGGCCCTGGCTGGCGCACGCGGACTACTCCTGCGCGAACATGAAGTTCGCCTTGCTCGGGTCCTGGTCGATGCGTACCGATGACGACCACGTCTTGGAGCGCGAGTCGTACTGGAAGGAAGTCCTTCATGCTCGCTCGCTGAGCCACAACAAGAACTGATGCCGTTGTGTCGGACCTACGCCGTACGGTCAGCCTCATGAATCCTGACAGGTTGCGTTGCGCGGAAGCCGCTCTCCGCACAGTGGCGGAGGAGTACCTCGCCGTCACGCCTGAGGCTGTTGCTGTCGTCGACAACGGCCACTCCTTCCACCGTGGCATGCACGTCGGGTGGGCGTGGGCCGAAGATCGCCGGGGCTGCTTCCTCGACTTCCTCTCTGAGCACCGAATGGCTGGGATGAGCGCACGGCGGTTCTACGCAGACGCGACCTCTGAGCATCTCGAGACGCCTGCCTCGATGCATCAGGTGACAGGTGACGCAGCGAAGGATGCTGCGGTCGAGCGGCGCTTCTTCGAGCGTAACCGAGCCGCCTACGAGTGGCTGCGTGCGCGAGGGCTTTTGCCTCCCGAGGGCGCGAACCTGGGCGCTCGGGACATCAACGAGTTCCTGCTCAAAGGCGGTGCCGACGATCGGGACTGGTAGTCAGTGCAGGCGGCGGATAGTGATTACCTCGCCGGCGAATTCACCGATCGTTCCGTAGCGGACTACATCGCCAGTCCGGGGCGCGTGGAGGATCCTGTCGCCGCCGACGTAGATTGCGACGTGGTGCGGGCGACCAGCGCCTGGATAGCTGAAGAAGATCAGGTCGCCGGGCCGCATGAGGGTCCAGGGAATGCCGGTGCCGGCGTGGATCTGGTCGCCCGAGTAGTGGGGGAGCCGGATCCAGCCGCCGGTGGGTCCGTTGAAGTCACCGCCGTCCCAGACGTACGGCTTGCCGAGCTGCGAGGCGGCCGCAGTGATGAAAAGCTCCTGGGAAGCCGGGTGGAAGGTTCGCGGGTAGGTCGCCCGCAGGCGGGGCGCACTCCAGGTCACTGTCGAGCGAGACCCCGCTGAGTGCGCTCAGGTCGTGAGCGGCACGTGGTTGGCCAAGCATGGCGAGGTCGATGTGACCTGTTTTGGGGAGAACGGCGAACGCCCCGCCCCGCACGGCCCTGGAGGAGCAGGTCGACAGACTCACGACCATCACCGGTCGGCCCCTGAGACAAAGCCTGCAGATCGCCTGACCGTCGCCTGTTGTGAGCGCTATCCGCCCTCGAATCGGTCCTATAAACGGATGCGCTCGCGGTCAGCGCCCAGTCCGCGATCCGCGGCGCTACTGCCCGGGGTCGGTTCGCGGGTCAGCGAAGATTCCTTCCAGCATGCCGGTGGCTTGGCCGACCTCGATGAGGTAGCCGTCGGGGTCGCGCAGATAGCAGCGCAGCTCGGCCTTGCGGTCCACGGGCTCGGTGAGGAACTGCACGCCCTTGGATTGTGCGTCGGCGTAGAAGGCGGCGATATCGGCGACGCGGACATTGAGGAAACTGGACACGGTGTCGCCGGACTCGGGCGGAGCCAGGCTGATGTCGGGCTTGTCCGGGGTGGGTCCGCCACCGGGGTTCATGATGATCCAGCTGTTCGCCACCTGCACGACGGCCGGGTTCTCCTCCAGCACCACCTGCCCGCCGAAGATGTCGGCGTAGAAGCGTCGGGACACCTCGACGTCTCGGACGGTGAGAAAGTGGGTCAGGATTAGCCCTTCGGTGGGGGCGGGCAGGTCGTCATAGGTCGCCATCGGGTGCTCCTTGCTCGGTGGTCGCTAGATGCTTGACCGTGCTCCTCGGATCGTGTGCTCACTCATCAGCGGTGTCGGTCCCAGCGAGAGGGATCGTCCTCGAGGGCGGCGCGATCCCAGCCACCGAGGTCGGCGGCGGCTGTGTAGGTGGTGTGCAGGAACCTCAGCAGCTCCCGGTCGGGGTCCTCGGCGGTGCGCACGGCCTCGTAGGGCAGGAGGAACTGGCCGTTGCCGGGGCTGTAGTAGGCGGCGTCGGGCTCGACCGGGCAGTCGGCGAAGCCGTCGGGCTCGGGGTAGGCGTAGGCGTAGAACGCGCCCTCGTCGGCGCCGCCGGGCCAGAACCCGCAGCTGCTCAGCTCACCGGAGTAGCCCTCGACCATCACCCAGTCACCGCAGTTGGGGGCCCCACCGGGGTGGGTCGGCGCCGGCCGTCCGGAGAACCGGGTGCAAGCCAGGTCGAACGAGCCCCAGAAGAAGTGCACCGGGCTGACCTTGCCCACGAAGTGGGCGCGGAAGTCCTCGATCACCCGGCTGGTCTGCACCAGCTGCCCCCAGAACAGGTGCGCGGCGTCGGGATCGTAGGCGCTGTGCACGGTGTCCTCGGCGAACGGAATCGCGGGCTCGACCTCGTTGGGCCGGGACTGGAACTGAGGGTGGATGCCGAGCTGGTTCAGCGCCCACAGCGTCTGGTGGTAGAACTCGGCCACCGGTTTCGCCTCCAGCGGCACAGTTCGGGCGCCGCCGTCGCTGGAGCGGATGCGGAGCTGGTGGTCGCAGAAATCGAATTCGAGGTCGAAGAACCGGTTGCCGTCGGGGATGGCGCCGGTGGTCAGCCCGCGGGGGCTGACGTAGAGGGTCACCTGCCACCAGTGGTTGAGCAGCGGCGCCTGCGACAGCCGCACCTTGCCCACGATCTGGGTCCACATGTGCAAGGTGTCGCGGGTCTCGGCCCAGTCCTCGACCCGCAACCGCGGCCAGGCCCGCCCGGCGGTTACCTCGTGTGTGGTCATGGTCGCTCCTTGCCGTTGTCGGCTATCGGTGCTCGGGGTTGTCCTGGTCCGGTGCGCAACCGGCGTCCCACTCGCTGCGCCGGTTCCCGTACGCCGGGATGCCGCCAATGCTGCGGACCGTAGAGCACCTTCATCGCGCAGTGCTTGATCCCGTCCTCATCGCCGGTGATCACACAGCCGCCGACTCGGCCGTAGCAGGCGTACTGCCCTGCGTCGTTGAGCAGGCTGGAGCAGCCGTAGAGCCACTCGATCACCCGCTTCATCACCGAACTGTTGTCACCGAGCCAGATAGGGCCGGCGAGCACCAGGATGTCCGCAGCCAGCACCTGCTCGAAGATCGCCGGCCAGACGTCGGTCTGCCAGCCCTGCTCGGCCATGTCCGGCCAAACCCCGGTGGCCGGTGTTGCTCGGTTCGGGCGAGCGCTTCAAGGTCGCGTTGATGAACAGCGCACGCAGCCCGTCGAACCGCGGCCCAACGGCCGCATCGACAGGGTCTGCGGCGGTCACCGCGGTGCCCATCCGCGCGTGGGGCGGGGCACGGTCACAGCCCACGAGCTTCCCGGATACCCCAGTCGTTCATCGTGTCTCCTCGCGGCCGCGGTGTGTCGCGCGCGGTCCGGCCAGCCTCGCACCTGCGTGAAACCGGCGGCAACGCCAGTAAGGGCGCCGCAAGGGCAACGACTTCCGGCGACGGGTTCGAAGTCGAACAGAGCCTTCGAGACGGCGCCACTCGTAACCGTATGACGATCCGCTCGCGGGACAGGTTCCGAGCGTCCTGTCTTCAGGGACCCAAGGCATCGCCACTACCGCGTCCGTGTTGGCGAGCGAGAGTCGCGAGTCGGTTGTCGCGCGTCCACAGGTGGGAATCGGCCGTCAGCATCGTCGCGGCCAGCAGGTGTGCGTCGACGTACCCGATCCCGATGCCGGATAGGTGTTGGGTGTCGATCAGTGTGAGCACCTCACGATCCGTCGCGACCGTCGCCTGCGGGAGGCTGTGGAGCAACCGGAGGATCTCGCTGCGTCGTGAGAGGTGGCCGAGGGCGATTTCGCCGGTCACCCACGGGTGCGCGAGCACCTGGCCCTCCTGGAGCAGCCCGGCAAGCTCGGGGTCGCCGCTGCGGAGGTGGTCGATCCAGATCGATGTGTCGACGAGGATCACGCAGGCATCGTCCGACGCCGTGGAGCCGGCCTCGCATCCGGTTCACTGCCTCCCAGTTGGGCGAGTCGTCGAGCGCTCTCGCGTTCTATCAGCGCCCGCAGAGCCTGGCGCACCAGTGCGGTCTTCTCGGTGGTACCAGTCAGCCGTTGCGCCTCCGCGACGAGATCATCGTCCAACGCGAGTGTTGTCCTCATCTGTGGCCTCCAAGCACCGTCTGGAACATCAATTGATGATGATATACGTGCTCCAACGGTCCGCTGAGCGATCCATACGGGACACCGACACGCGAGCCCGTGCGGCGCGAAGGGGTGTCAGTTGTTCCGTCGACGCCTTCGGGGGACGGCTGCGAGGTTTACGACGACCAGTGCCACGGCTCCGGGGCATCGCGGGGCCGCAGGACGCGGCGATCTCGACCAATGAGCCTGGTCGGTGGATCACGGGCGATGATCGTTGCGCTACGTGGATGTCGTGCGCACGTGTGCGCGTTCGCCTTGTTTGCCGACGAGGCTGAGGAACTCCACGGGTCCTGAGCTGGTGGCGCCGAACCAGTGTGGGGTGCGGGTGTCGAACTCGGCGGCTTCGCCGGGTTCGAGGATTAGGTCGTGCTCGCCCAGGACGAGTCTGAGTCTGCCGTTGAGGACGAAGGCCCAGTCGTACCCGTCGTGGGTGCGCAGATCGGGGTCGGTGTCGTCGCGCCCGACGGGGAGGATGAATTTGTAAGCCTGGATGCCCCCGGGCCTGCGGCTGAGGGGCAGGATGGTCCGGCCGTCGCTGGTGGTTATCGGGCGCAGGTTGATGCGTGGGTCGCCGGTCGCTGGTGCGTCCACGAGTTCGTCGAGGGTGACGCCGTACGCGCCCGCCAGCGGAAGTAGTTGTTCCAGTGTGGGGCGTCGCAGCCCGGCCTCCAGCCTGGACAGGGTGCTGGTCGAGATCCCGGTCTCCTCGGCGAGATCCTGCAGGGTGATGTCGCGGCGCTGTCGCAGCTGCTTCAGTCGTGGCCCTACGGCGTCGAGGGTGCGGTTCAGAGAGTCGTTCATGCCGCGACTTTGCCATTCGGCAATAAGCGTTGCAAGTACGCCGGATGAGAGTCATTCTCGAAAGGAGCTGTGCCAGACCTTGGCCCGGCCGACGTATCGAGAGGGCAGTAATGGCACAGCAGACGGAACTTCTTCGCGACGTGGTGGTCGTCGGTGGCGGCGCGGCCGGTCTGAGCGCCGCGTTGACGCTGGCGCGGGCGCGCCGGTCGGTGACAGTCGTGGACGCGGGTGAGCCGAGGAATGCGCCCGCGGAGGGCGTGCACGGGTTGCTGGCCCTGGAGGGTGTGAGCCCGGTGGAGTTGCTGGGTCGCGGTCGCGAGGAGGTTCTCGGCTATGGCGGCGAGATCCTTGCGGGTGAGGTGGTCGACGTCTCCTGCGCGTCGTACGGGTTCGCGGTCGTGCTTCGCGATGGTGTCGTCCTGCGCGGGCGACGACTCCTGATCGCCAGCGGGCTGGTCGACGAGCTCCCCGACATCCCTGGGGTGCGCGAGCAGTGGGGCCAGGGCGTCCTGCACTGTCCCTACTGCCACGGCTGGGAAGTCCGCGACCGCAGGATCGGCGTCCTGGGCACCGACGCGATGGCGGTGCACAAGGTGGTGCTGTTCCGCCAGTGGAGTCCCGACATCGTGTTCTTCGACCACGACCACCAGCTCGGCCGACAGGACCGCGCCAAGTTGGACGCACTCGACATCGAAGTCGTCGCCGGGAAGGTCTCCCGGCTGGAGATCGTCGATGGTCGCTTGACCGGGGTGCGGCTCCACGACGAATCGGTCGTCGCGGTGGACGCCGTGGTGGTGGCGACGCCGATGGTCGCCCGGACGGCACCGTTCGCTGGTATCGGCATCGAGCCGAAGTCCCATCCCGCCGGTGCATTCATCGAGACCGACCAGTTCGGTGCCACCTCGGTGCCAGGGGTGTGGGCCGCGGGCAACTCCTCCGACATCGGCGCCCAGGTCGGCGCCGCGGCTGCTGCTGGGGCCCTGGCGGCTCAGCACATCAACACCGACCTCGTCATGAAAGACCTCGACCGAGCGTTGGCCGCAGCAGCAGGCACCCCGACTGACGGAGGAGACCACCACGTGGAGCACACGTTCGACCACGAGTACTGGGACCAGATTTGGCAAGGCGATCGCGCCGTGGCCATGGGATCCAGTCAGCCCAACCCGCACTTGGTCCGCGAGGTCGGCGCTCTGGCGCCCGGGACGGCGCTCGAGGCTGGTTGCGGCGCCGGGGCCGAGGCGATCTGGCTAGCGGCGCGTGGCTGGCAGGTCACCGGAGCGGACATCGCCGCGGCGGCAATTGACCGCGCCGGCGAGCGCGCCGCCGACGCTGGAGTCGCCGAGCGCCTGCAATGGGTGCAGGCGGACCTGTCCACGTGGGACCCGAAGACACGCTTCGACCTGGTCACCACCCACTACGCGCACCCCGCGATGCCGCAGCTGGAGTTCTATGACCGCGTCGCATCCTGGGTGGCCCCCGCAGGCACGCTCCTGATCGTCGGGCACCTTCATCACGATGCCACCGCCGGTGAACACGAGCACGGACGCGAGCACGGACACCGGCACGGCGACGTCTCTGATGGACCGCCCGCCTCGGCCTCGGCAACTGCGGCCACCATCACCGCACGCCTCGACCCCGCCGAGTGGGAGGTCGTGACCGCCGAGGAGTCGCACCGGACCATGTCCGGTCCTGGCGGCCATGAGACGACCATTCACGACGTCGTCGTCAGAGCCATCCGCCGCAGCTGACCTCAGCCGTCTCGCCCAGCGCCAACCACACACGGCGGTGGCGGCGCAATGTTCCTGCCCTCTTGAAAGGCCCGTCATGAGCAC
>DASSKO010000108.1:0-5790 GCA_035690425.1 Nocardioidaceae bacterium | reverse complement strand
CAGCGCGTGCAGGCGGCGCAGGAACTCGCCGGAGAGCGCACCTTGGATCACGCGGTGGTCGTAGGTCGAGGTGAGCGTCATGGTCTTGCTGACGGCGAGCCGCGCCAGCGTCTCCTCGGCCGCGCCCTGGTACGCCGGCGGGTGCTCCATCGCGCCGACGCCGATGATCGCGCCTTGGCCCTTCATCAGCCTCGGCACGGAGTGGCTGGTGCCGATCGTGCCGGGGTTGGTCAGGGTGACCGTGGTGCCCTGGAAGTCCTCGAGCGTGAGCTTGTTGTCGCGCGTGCGCCGGACGACCTCCTCGTACGCCGTCCAGAAGGTCGCGAAGTCCATCGTCTCGGCCGCCTTGATCGAGGGCACCAGCAGCTGCCGGGTGCCGTCGGACTTGGGTAGGTCGATCGCGAGGCCGAGGTTGATGTGGCGTGGCTTGATCAGGTTGGGCTTCCCGTCGATGACGTCGAACCCGACATTCATCTCCGGGATATCCCGCAGGGCCTTGACCAGGGCGTAGCCGACGAGGTGGGTGAACGAGACCTTGCCGCCGCGGGCACGGGCCAGGTGGTTGTTGATGACGATGCGGTTGTCGATCAGCAGCTTGACCGGCACCGAGCGCACGCTGGTCGCGGTGGGCACTGCCAGGCTGGCGTCCATGTTGGTCACGGTGCGCGCAGGCGCACCGCGCAGCACCACGTGTTCGGGCTCGTCGGTCGCGCCTGCCTGCTCGGGCTGCTGGTGCTCCTTGGGCGTTGGCTGAGCGCCGTCGGGGCGTGCGCCGGAGGCCGCCGGCGACTCCGGTCCCGTGGTGGCCGGCCGGTCGACAGCCGCCGGCTTCGCGGCGGCAGGCTTGTTGGTGGACGGCTGGGACGTGGTCGGCTCGGTCGGGGAGGACTTGGCCGGGCCGGGCTTGTCCGGGTCGGACGCGCCGGCGGAGGCGCGCACCGGCCTCGACCTGGGCGCCGGCGTGGCCGGTTCGGACTCGGTTCCCGGGCCGGGGCGGCCGTTGTCGGTGCTTGACGGACCGGCCGCGTCACCCGACGCGTCCGGAGTAAAGTCCTGGAAGAAGTCCCACCACTCCTTGTCGACGGAGCTGGGATCCTGCCGGTACCGCTCGTACATCTCGTCGACGAGCCACTCGTTGGCGCCGAACGCTGAGCTGGGGTTGTGCTGCGGTGACTCGGCCACTGCCTCGATCGCCTCTTCCGGGGATATCACAGTCGGTGTGGTATGGCTCAGGCTAGTCGCCCGCCCCGCCGCAGCGTATGCGGCCTCTCCACGATCATTGAGCAAGCACGCGATCGAGGGCGCGTGATCGAGGGCACAGCCGTGCTCCGGTCAACAGCGGGTCCGAACGACCCCAGCCGCCTCCATCCTGACACCGCCGGACGGGCGCGACAACGACCCGCGCCTGGCCTGTCGGAGCCGGCCCCACCCCGTGTGCGCGGCCGCAGGCGGGGTGGGTGCCACGCGTACGACGTGTCGCTCCCCGAGCTTCACGGTGACGACCCCGGCCAGGATCAGCAGGCCGCCGACCAGCCGGACGGGTGAGCCGGTCAGGCGTCAATGTGTCTTTCGCTCATGACAGCATGGGCTTCGGCGGCGCCCCCGGCAGGATTCGAACCTGCGCTCCCGCCTCCGGAGGGCGGTGCTCTATCCCCTGAGCTACGGGGGCTCGGGTTGCAGAAAAACCTTATCAGTCGGGTGCGGGTATTGCCGGAACCAGGGCCGTCTGGCCGCGTGGGCACTACCGTCGGCAATGTGACTGCACCACCTCCGCGCGTGCTCGTCGTCGACGACAGCCAGACCATCCGTGACCTGATCTCGCTGAACCTCGAGCTCGAGGGCTTCGACGTGGTCACGGCTGTCGATGGCCAGGACTGCCTCGAGCAGGTCCAGCGGGTGCGTCCCGACCTGGTCACGCTCGATGTGGTGATGCCCCGGCTGGACGGCTTCGAGACGGCACAGCGACTCAAGACCGACCCGGCGACCTCACATGTCGCGGTGATGTTCGTGACGGCGAGCGCGCAGTCGACCGACCTGGCACGCGGCAAGGAGGTGGGCGCCGACGCCTACCTCACCAAGCCGTTCGACCCGGGCGAGCTGATCGCCACCGTCCGCCGCCTGGCGGGATGAGCGAGGCAGGGCAGCGCGGCCGATACGCTGGGCCGGTGACCCCGGAGCAGCTTTCGCAGACCATCCTCGACGTACTCGGCTCGCTGGCCGACGAGGGACGCCTCGACCTGCCCGACGGGCTGCCCGGCGAGGTCCGTGTGGAGCGGCCCAAGGTCAGGGAGCACGGGGACTACGCCACCAACGTCGCGATGCAGCTGGCGAAGAAGGCCGGGATCCCCCCACGTGAGCTGGCCCAGGGCATCGTCGACAAGCTGGCGACCACCGACGGGGTCGCCGGCGCGGACGTCGCGGGCCCGGGCTTCATCAACGTACGGGTCGAGGCCTCGGCGCAGGGAGTGCTCGCTCGGGAGGTGGCCGAGGCGGGTACGTCGTACGGCTGCTCGCAGACGCTGACCGGTCAGCACATCAACCTGGAGTTCATCTCCGCCAACCCCACCGGCCCGATCCACCTCGGCCACACCCGGTGGGCGGTCGTCGGTGACGCCATCGGCCGAGTGCTGGAGGCGGCCGGTGCGCAGGTGACCCGGGAGTTCTACATCAACGACCGCGGCAACCAGATGGACAGGTTCGCGGCGTCCATCGAGGCCGTGGCGCTCGGCAAGCCAGTCCCCGACGACGGGTACCACGGCGAGTACATCGTCGACCTGGCCAAGCAGCTCGCCGAAGCAGAGCCGGGCATCCTCGATCTGCCCGGCGACGAACGGTTCGCGGCCTTCCGCGAGGCCGGTTACCGGGCGCAGCTCGCGGAGCAGCGGCAGCAGCTCGACGCCTTCCGCACCCACTTCGACGTGTGGTCCTCCGAGCGCAGCCTGCACGACGAGGGTCTGGTCGAGCACGGGCTCGAGGCGTTGCGCGCAGCGGGTCACCTCTTCGAGGCCGACGGCGCGTTGTGGATGCGCACCACCGACTTCGGTGACGACAAGGACCGGGTGCTGGTCCGGAGCAACGGCGAGTACACGTACTTCGCCTCTGACACCGCCTACTACGTGAACAAGCGCGAGCGCGGCTTCAGCCCATGCATCTACCTGCTCGGCGCGGACCACCACGGCTACATCGGCCGGCTGCAGGCGATGGCCGCGTGCGCCGGAGACGACCCGGCACATGACGTCGAGGTGCTCATCGGCCAGCTGGTCAAGATCGTCCGCGGGGAGGAGGAGGTCCGGCTCAGCAAGCGCGCCGGCACGGTCGTGACGCTGCAGGAGCTGGTCGAGATGATCGGCGTCGACGCGCTCCGCTACACCCTGTCGCGCTATCCGTCCGACTCACCGCTCACGCTCGACATCGACCAGGTCACCCGCCAGGCCGCGGACAACCCGGTGTTCTACGTGCAGTACGCCCACGCCCGGATGGCATCGATCCTGCGTAACGCCGCCGCCCTCGGTGTCGCCCGAGCCGGCGGTGACGGCATTCCCTTCGACCCGTCACTGTTGTCGCACGAGCGGGAGGGAGACCTGCTGCGCGCTCTCGGCGAGTTCTCGAGGGTCGTGGCGCAGGCGGCGGAGCTGCGGGAGCCGCACCGGGTCGCGCGCTACCTCGAAGCCACCGCGGCGACGTTCCACAAGTTCTACGACGTCTGCCGGGTGCTGCCGATGGGCGACGAACCGGCGGAGCCGCTGCACGCCGCGCGGCTGCTGCTCGTCGAGGCCACCCGCACCGTGATCGCCAACGGGCTCGGCCTGCTGGGTGTCACCGCGCCGGAGCGGATGTAGGCCGTGCGAGCGCACGAGGCCGGGGCACTGCACGCCGACGGCAGGCATCGGGGTCCCGCGTGGCTGCCCACCCCGCGCGACGTCAACGCGCTGGTCCCCGCGCTCTGGTCGAGCACGGTCGAGCGCGGCGACGGGGGAGCGCTGCGGGTCGGCGGCCTGGACGTCCGGGACCTGGCGAGGGACTACGGCAGCCCGCTCTACGTGCTGGACGAAACAGACTTCCGGGAGCGCGCAGCCGCCTTCCGGGACGCGTTCGCCGGGTACGACGTGTACTACGCCGGCAAGGCATTCTGCTGCTCGGCGGTGCTGCGCTGGGCGGTCGAGGAAGGCCTCCGCATCGACGTCTGCACCGGAGGCGAGCTGGCCGTGGCGCAGCGTGCCGGCGTCGATCCGGCACTGATCGGTTTCCACGGCAACAACAAGTCCGACGCTGAGCTCGCCCGGGCCGTCGAAGCCGGGGTCGGCCGGGTCATCGTCGACTCGTTCGAGGAGATCGAGCGGTTGGGCCGGATCGCAGCCGAGCGCTCTCGCCTCGTCGCGGTGATGGTCCGGGTGACGGCCGGCGTCGAGGCGCACACCCACGAGTACATCGCGACCGCGCACGAGGACCAGAAGTTCGGTTTCTCCATCTCCGAAGGCGACGCGGTCGAGGCGACGCGGCAGATCCTGGCGTACCCGTCGCTGGACCTGCGCGGCCTGCACTCGCACATCGGCTCGCAGATCTTCGACACCGCCGGCTTCGAGGTCGCCGCGCGCCGGGTGCTGGGCCTGCACGCCGAAGTCTCGGCCGAGCTGGGTGTCGAGCTGCCCGAGATGGACCTCGGCGGCGGGTTCGGTATCGCCTACACCACCCAGGACGACCCGCAGGCGCCTGCGACACTGGCGGCCGGGATGAACCGCATCGTCGACCAGGAGTGCCGCAGCCTCGGGATCGACCGGCCGCGGCTGTCGATCGAGCCTGGCCGTGCGGTCGTGGGGCCCTCGATGTGCACGGTCTACACCGTCGGCACGGTGAAGCGGGTGGCGCTCGACGCCGGGGCGGCCCGGCTCTATGTCTCCGTCGACGGCGGCATGAGCGACAACCTGCGCACCGCGCTCTACGACGCCGACTACTCCTGCACCGTGGCCTCAAGGGAGTCCGCGGCCGCGCCCGCGCTCGGGCGAGTCGTCGGCAAGCACTGCGAGGCCGGCGACATCGTGGTCATGGACGAGTTCGTCCCCTCCGACGTGGCGCCGGGCGATCTGCTCGCCGTGCCCGGCACCGGCGCCTACTGCCGCTCGATGGCGTCGAACTACAACCACGTGCCGCGGCCGCCGGTGGTGGCAGTGCGGGAGGGCCGGGCCCGGCTCGTGGTGCGCGGCGAGAGCGAGGACGACCTGCTGCGGCTCGACGTGTCCGGCTGAGGCTATTCCTGAGGGCGGCGGCCGCAGTCAGGCATGGTTGGCGTGCCTCGGTCAAGCCGACCGCTGAGGAGGTCTGGCGCAGCGCTTCGGTAGCCGGCCGAGCCGGCTATGCAGCTTGGGGTGGTGGCCGTGGCTCGTCGTCGGGCCAGGGTGGCCAGTCCCGCGGTTGTCGGCTGTGCCCGGTGCCGGCTCGGTGTGTCGGCGTCGGCGTCGGTGTCGGTGTCGGTGTGGGCCAGTCGAGCGTGAGCTGTTGTATGGCGGCGCGCAGTGGGTGGTCGGGGTCGGGGATCTCGGCTCCGTCGGGTCGGTGGTGGATCAGCCGGCCGTGTTCTTCGGTGACGGTGAAGCCGTATTCGTGCAGGAAGTGGTGGTGGGTCCAGCAGTACGGCAGCAGCAGGTCGAGGTTGGTGGCGCCGCCGTCGCGGCACCACCAGTCGCGGTGGTGGATTTCGGTGAACCGGAACGGGACGGTGCAGCCGGGGAAGACGCAGTGCCGGAAGAGGGTGGCCAGGGCGCGGCGTTGGCGTTTGACGGCGAGGCGGTGGCG
>DASSKO010000107.1:0-2579 GCA_035690425.1 Nocardioidaceae bacterium | reverse complement strand
CGAACTGTGCTGTGAGCCCCTCCTCGTCACCACGCGCTGCCAGCTCCCACTCAAAGCGGACCTCCTCGTCCATTGCCTCCTGGAGCTGAGGTGTTGTCGAGGGCCCGACCCCGACCACCACGGCGCACCGTTTCACGCGGTCCGGAAGGAACCGTGCCGCCGCAAGCGCCGGGCCGGAACCCCCCGACGCGCCTGCAACGGCGAACCGATCCCAGGCAAGGGCATCGGCGATCGCCGCCACGTCGTCAACCGTCTGCGCCTGCGTGTAGCCGGGCCGGCGCGTCGACAAGCCATAGCCGGGCCGGTCGTATGTGCATACGGCCAAGCGGTAACGGTCGTAACAATCCGTGGGATCCCGCAGCATGCGGCTTCCTGGGGTGCCGTGTAGCCAGAAGATCGGGGCGCCCTCGGGATCACCCCACACACAGACCCCCAACTCCCTGCCATCCGGCGTCGGGACAATCCTGGTACGGCCGGATGAATCGTCGCCCATGATGCACCGCCCGTTGACGGACCCAGCAAATCGCAGCCCCGACCTGCAACTATCGCTAACAACACTTGCATGAATCGACGCCCCCGCATAGGGCGGCGCCGGTTCGCAAACCAGGTCGCCCCACCCGGGGGGACGACCGCGGTCACATGCCGGTGGCTGGATGTTCCAATCGCTTAACGACGATGCACGAACCGATCTGCACCAGCCGGACGAGAAGGTCTCGTTTGAGACAGCAATGCGCTACGTCGAGATCGCTACTGAGGTTGCTGGGTCGTTGCGCTGGGATCACGGCGCACCTTAGCGAGCTTGCGACGGACCACGATTCGCGAAACCGACCCCTGGATCGATCGGGGCGGTTTGTGTCCCATCAACCTGCATCATCTAGTTCGCGACCTGGCACGCAGACCCGGACCTCCCGCAAGCGGATCCACGAGTGGGTCAGCGCGGTGATCGCGCCGGATCCGGGCGTGTGCGTCGCGTCGCTCATGCGATCGGTTGTTTCAATGACCGGGCCTGCATGCCGGTGCGACCCAGTCCGCGGTAACGCCCGCGGGGGCATGCGTGGCCTCTGCCCGGACCATGCGGCATGGTGATCAGGTGCCTGCCTCGTCCCACGAACCCACCCGCGTGCTCACCGACTGGCTGCTGACCAAGACCGAGCGCGGCAACGCCGATACTCGCCTCGATTACCAGCACCCCGGTGAACGGGCCTGGTCGGAGGGCAACCTGGTGAGGCCGCTGGTGCACGGCGCGACGTACTACGCGGAACTGTACGAGCGACTCGAGGCCACCCGCGAGGGCGACCTGGTCCTGTTCACCGACTGGCAGGGTGACGCCGACGAACGGCTGACTGGCACTCCCGGGAGCGAGGTGGCCGAGGTCCTCGCTCGCGCCGACGAGCGGGGCGTTGACGTCCGCGGCCTGGTGTGGCGCTCTCACTCCGAGGCGCTCGGCTTCACCGCCGACACGAATCTCGACCTCGGCCGAAAACTCCAGCGCCGTGGCGCCGAGGCCATTCTTGATATGCGGGTGCGCACCGGCGGCTCCCATCACCAGAAGCTGGTGGTCATCCGGCACCGCGGCGACGCGAGCCGCGACATCGCCTACGTCGGCGGCATCGACCTGGCGCACTCCCGTCGCGATGACGCCGACCATGCCGGCGATCCGCAGCCGTTGGCCAACATGGCTGCGGAGTACGGTGCCACACCGGGCTGGCACGACATCCAGGTCGCCATCAGCGGGCCGGCGGTACACGACGTGGAGACCGTCTTCCGCGAGCGCTGGGAGGATCCCACCACACTGCGGCGCAGCCCGTTGATCCTTCTTCGAGACCGACTGCGCGGGTTGGACATTCGCCCTGACCCGCTTCCGGATCAGCAGCCTCCGCCAAGGCAGGTCGAGGGCGGGACGCATGTCGTCCAGCTGTTGCGCACCTACCCGGATCTTCGGCAGGGCCGCGACTACAGGTTCGCCCGTGGCGGCGAGCGCAGCGTGGCGCGCGGCTACACCAAGGCGGTCGAGCGCGCGCGACGACTGATCTACGTCGAGGACCAGTACCTGTGGGGTCACCACGTCGGCAACGTCTTCACCCGGGCGTTGCGTGAGCACCCGGAGCTGTACATGATCGCGGTGGTTCCGATGTATCCCGATGTCGAGGGCCTCAGCCGGCCCCCCGAGCTTCTCGGCCGACGGCGCGCCATGGAGGAGATGATCGCCGCTGCGCCGGACCGCGTTGCCTTCTACGGCATCGAGAACCCCGCCGGCACCCCGGTTTACGTGCATGCCAAGACCTGCGTCGTCGACGACACCTGGGCCACGATCGGCTCGGACAACTTCAACCGGCGCTCGTGGACCCACGACTCCGAGCTCTCCGCCGTCGTCGTCGACCACGCGGGCGACTACGCACGATCCCTGCGGCTGGTCCTCGCGGCCGAGCACCTTGACCGCGATGGTGTCGACAGTGTTGACGACTGCGTCGACCCGGCCGGCATGTTCAAGGCGTATGCCGAGACCGCGGCCCGCCTCGACGACTGGTACGACGGCGGCTGTGTCGGACCCCGGCCACCGGGCCGACTGCGCCATCTGG
>DASSKO010000106.1:0-20397 GCA_035690425.1 Nocardioidaceae bacterium | reverse complement strand
GATGGCCGAGGTCGCCGCCGAGCTCGGTGTCACCGAGTCTCGGGTATCGCAGATCCGCGCCGACTCCCTCGCGCTGCTCAAGATCGCCCTCAACAGCGCGCTCGACCCGGAGCTGGTCGCGCCTCCGGAACGCCCGAACGGCTGCGCCGCTCGCCGCCGGGAGGCATATGTGGCCGCGGTGGCCGCGCACCGCTCGTTCCTGAGCCGGCTGGAGCCGTCGGCCCACGAGTGAATTGGTCCGCACCGACCTCTCAAGTTTTCCCCGCAGCAGCCGATCAACCTGTCGTAGTGGCCCATGGAGGGGCCGCCGACCCAACTCAAGGAGGAAGATCATGGGTCTTCGTATCAACGAAAACGTTGCGGCGATGAACGCCTACCGCAACCTGTCCGTAACCGACGGGCAGATGGCCAAGTCGCTGGAGAAGCTGTCCAGCGGTTTCCGGATCAACCGCGCCGCCGACGACGCGGCCGGCCTGGCCATCAGTGAGGGCCTGCGCTCACAGATCGGCGGCCTGCAGGTCGCCGTGCGCAACTCCCAGGACGGCGTCAGCGTCGTCCAGACCGCGGAGGGCGCGCTCACCGAGACGCACTCCATCCTGCAGCGCATGCGCGACCTCTCGGTGCAGGCGGCCAACGGCAGCAACGACGCGAACTCGCTGGCGGCGTTGCAGGCCGAGAACGACGCGCTGGTAGCCGAGCTCGACCGGATCGCCGAGAAGACGACGTTCAACAACATCAACCTGCTCGACGGCTCCTTCGACAAGGCCTTCCAGGTCGGCTACGCCGCCGGCGACACGATGCAGGTGGCGATCGAGTCCGGCACGGCCGGCGAGGGATTCAGCGCCGCCGACCTCGGCGTCGACGCGATCGACTTCGTCGGTAGCGTCACAGCAGGTACGGACGGCACTCTTGGTACCGCCGACGACGTCGTCACCGCCGGTGACCCCGCCGCGGCCATCACCGCGCTCGACGCGGCGATCACCGAGGTGTCGGCCTCGCGTGCCGACCTCGGTGCGCTGCAGAACCGGTTCGAGCACACCATCAACAACCTCAACGTCGCCGTGGAGAACCTGTCGGCGTCGGAGAGCCGGATCCGCGACACCGACATGGCCCAGGAGATGGTGAACTTCACCCGCTCCCAGATCCTGTCGCAGGCCGGAACCGCGATGCTGGCTCAGGCCAACCAGGCGCCGCAGTCGGTCCTGCGGCTGCTGCAGTGACCGATCTCGGTCACTGATCGCTCCACCGGTGGGGGCGGGTGAACTCCTCGCCCCCACCGGCCACCACCTGCACTGACCGGCCGCACGCGACAAGGAGGACCCGCGGATGGTGAACACCAGCGTCAGCGGTCTGATCAGCGGCCTCGACACCGCCTCCCTCATCAACCAGCTGATGCAGGTAGAGGCGCAGGGCCAGACCCGGCTGAAGATCCAGATGTCGGCTGCGGAGAGCACCGTCTCGGCTTTGCAGTCACTCAACTCCAAGCTCACCACCGTCGCGACGAAGGCGCTCGAGCTCGCGACCGACGCCGGCTGGTCGCCGCTGGTCGCCAGCAGCTCCAGCGAGCACGTCACCGCCGTCACCACGTCCGACGACGCACCCAGCTCGCTGTCGTTCAGCGTCAAGCAGACCGCACGCGCCCACCAGCTGAGCTTCACCACCAGCGCCGCGCTCGACGCACAAGTCACGGCGGCCGGCTCCACCGTCGTACGCCTGGACTCCCTCGACGGCACCGTCACCGAGATCGAGACCGGCGACGGCACCCTCGGCGGCCTGGTCGATGCGCTCAATGCATCGGACGCCGGCGTGCGTGCCAGCACGCTGCGACTCGACGACGGCAGCTACCGGCTGCGGGTGCAGTCCGAGGTCACCGGGGAGGCCACGGACTTCACGCTCACCAACGCCGACGGCACGGATCTGCTGGGCGGCGCGGCCGTCACGACCGGGCGAGATGCCGCGATCACCATCGGCAGCGACACCGTGCACTCCTCGACGAACACCTTCAGCGGTGTCGTCACCGGCCTGGATGTCATTCTCGCATCGGAGACACCGGCCGGCACCGCGGTCGCGATCACCGTCGGCCGGGACGCGGAGGCGATGACGGAGCAGGTCGAGGCGATGGTCGAAGCCGCCAACGCGGCCCTCGCCGACATCAGCCGCCTCACCGCCTACGACAGCACCACCGAGCGTGCCGGCCAGCTCGTCGGGGACACCACCCTGCGTTCGTTGAGCAGTGACCTGATCTCCAGCGTCACCTCCGGCGTCGACGGCAAGTCCCTCGCAGCCGTGGGCATCGAGATCGACCGCTCCGGCCGGGTGACGTTCGACGCCGAGAAGTTCGCCGCCGCGTACGCCGCCGACCCCGCGGGGGTGAGCGCCCAGTTCACCGGCACCGCGACGTGGTCCGGGACCGGCGAGGTCACCATGGTCGGTGCGGCCTGGCGCACCGCGCCGGGGCCGCACACGGTCGAGGCCACGACGACCGGTGGGACCATCGACGGCCGGCCGGCGACGGTCTCGGGCACGGTGCTCACCGGCGCGGACGGAACCGGCGCCGCCGGGCTCGCCATCACCGTGACTGGCACGGCCAGCGGCACGCTCACCTACACCCAGGGCTTCGCCGCACGGCTGGCGGCCGTGGCCGAGCGCGCCAGCGACTCCACGGTCGGCACCGTCACCTCCGCGATCAACGGGCGCACCTCGATGGTCGACTCCCTGGAGGATGCGATCGCCGGCTGGGACGTGCGACTCGACCTGCGCCGGCAGGCACTCACCCGGCAGTACGCCGCGCTCGAGGTGGCGCTCGGGCAGTTACAGAACCAGTCCCAGTGGCTGGCCGGACAGATCGGCTCGCTACCGACCTACAGCAGCTGAGGAGGACGACGAGATGAGCCCTAGCGCCCGCTCGGCGTACATGAACGCATCGGTGACGACCGCCAACCCGGCGCGGCTGCTCGTCATGCTCTACGACCGGCTGCTCCTCGACCTGCAGCGCGGCCTCGATGCTCAGCGCAGTGGGGACCACGAGCTGGCTGCCGGCCAGCTGCTGCATGCCCAGGACATCGTGGCCGAGCTGCGCAACACCCTCCGGGCGGATGCCTGGGAGGGTGGGCCGGGCTTGGCCGCGCTCTACGACTGGCTCCATGTCCAGCTGGTGCGGTCCAACGTCGACCGCGACGCGGCCGTGACCGAAAGCTGCCTGGCAGTCGTGCAGCCGCTGGCGCAGGCGTGGTCGGACGCGGCCGCGGCCCCCGCCTCGGCCTGAGATGCACACCGGCGCGGACGGCCCGACCTGGCGGGATGCCTGGGTCAGCGCCCTCGACGAGCTCGAGCTGAGCGTCGAGCGGGCGGAGCAGCTGCTCGCCGCCACTGAGCCTGTCCACGCCAAATCTGTCCACGCCGAGCTGGTCCACGCCGCGCCTGTCCACGCCGCGCCTGTCCACGCCGCGCCGTGGTCGCCGCCTCCCGTGCGGGGCGCGATGCCCGAGGATCTGGTGCCGCGTGCACGGCTGCTGCATGAGCGGCAGCTTGCGGTGGCGCACGACATCGCCGTTGCAGCCGCGGCCACCGGCCGTCAGCTGAGGGTGGCCGTGCGGATGCGGGAGACCGCGCCCCCCGACGTGCCGGTCTACCTCGACATCACCGGCTGAACACGCGTCAGCACGCACCGCAACATTCCCCTCAGGTGCGGCCCGCTGCTGCCGACAAGACAGTCGAGCATGGATCGCTCCACCCGCCGACGGACCGGCACCCGCCCTTCTCGTAGCCGGAGGCAGGCCTGTGCCCATGTCCGCGCCCGACATCGTGTCGGCCACCTTGTACTCAGCCCTGGACGGGCTGTCGCTGCGTCAGCGCGTCGCCGCCGACAACGTGTCCAACATCGACACCCCCGGCTTCCGCGCCGCCACCGTCGACTTCGAGAGCACGCTGCGCTCCGCGGCCGCGGCAGGCAGCACCGCTGCGGTGACGCCGTCGACCGGGTGGTCCAGCGCGCCCGCCGGACCGGACGGCAACAACGTGGACCTGGCGACCGAGACCATGACCGCGATGCGCTCGGTGTTCCAGTACCAGCTCGTCACCCGCGCCGTCGACGACCGCTTCGCGCTGGTCAAGACCGCCCTCGGCGGCATGTGATGGGCGCCTTCGACCTGCTGGGGATCGCCGGCAGCGGCCTGTCGATGCACCAGACGTGGCTCGACTCCCTCTCGCACAACATCGCCAACGTCAACACCAGCCGGCCCACCAGCGGTGCGGCGTTCCAGGCCCGCTTCGTGATGGCCGAGCCGGTGGCCCAAGGCGGAGTCCGCGTCTCCGGTACGGCGCTGGGCGACCCGGAGGGCAGGATCGTCCATGCTCCCGACGACCCGATGGCTGACGCCGACGGATACGTCCGGCGACCGGACATCGACATGGCGAGTCAGCTGAGCCAGCTGGTCATCGCCCAACGCGGGTTCCAGGCGCAGGTGTCGGTCGTCAAGAACGCGCAGGATGTCTACGCCAGCGCGCTGTCGATCGGCAAGGGCGCATGAGCATCCCCGCCATCGAGCCCGGTGGCTTCACCCCCTACGTCCCGCCCACGGTCGGACCTGTCGCCGCTGCGCCGGCCACCGGGGCAGCGGCGCCCACCGAGTCCCTCGGCTCCGACTTCGCCACGATGCTCTCCGGCGGGCTGGAGCGGCTGCAGGGACTGCACGACCGCGCCGACCAGCTGGCGGTGCAGGCGGCGACCGGTGACCTCGACCAGATGCACGACTACACCATCGCGGCCACCGAGGCCTCGGTGGGCACCCAGCTGACCACCGCGGTGCGCAACAAGGCCCTCGAGGCGTTCACCGAGATCATGCGGTTGTCGATCTGATGCGCCAGCGAGTCTCCGGCGTGTTCGGCCGTCTCCAGCGCACCTTCGGCTCGCTCACCACCGGACAGAAGATGACGGCGATCATCGGGTCCGCCGCGCTGCTGGTCGGCGGCGTGCTGCTGTTCCGCTGGGCCGCCGCACCGACGTACTCACCGCTGTTCAACGAGCTCGCGCCTGCCGACGCGTCGGCGATCGTCGACCAGCTCGAGACCGACGGCACACCGTATGAGCTCACTGACGGCGGCTCGACCATCCTCGTGCCACGCGACCAGGTCTATGACACCCGCATCGGGCTCAGCGGCGAGGGGCTCCCGGCCGGCGACACCACGGGTTACGCACTGCTGGACGACCAGGACCTGTCGACGTCGCAGTTCCAGGAGCAGACCGACTACAAGCGCGCGATGGAAGGCGAGCTGGCCAACACCATCGAGGCGCTCGACGGCGTCGCCACGTCGGTCGTGCACCTGGCGATCCCGCAGGAGGAGATCTTCGCCGACGAGCAGAAGCCGACGACGGCGTCGGTGCTGGTCGAGACCACTCCCGGCGCCACGCTGGACCCGGACCAGGTGCAGGCGGTCGTCCACCTGGTTGCGTCGAGCGTCGAAGGCCTGGAGCCGGACCAGGTGACGGTGGCCGACGCCAGCGGCACCGTGCTCTCCGCGCCCGACGGCTCCCTGGCCGCGGTCGGAGATGCTCGGTCACAGCAGGTGCAGGACTTCGAGCAGCGCATGTCGACGAGCGTGCAGAGCATGCTGGACCGGGTCTTGGGCGCGGGCAACACCGCCGTTCAGGTCACCGCGGACCTCAACTTCGACCGCACCGTCACCCACACCACGCGGTACTTCTCCGACCCGGAGAGCCTGCCGCTGGCCGCCACCACGACCACCGAGGAGTACACCGCCCCCGGCGGTGACGGAGCGGGTGGCGTCGTCGGCCCCGACGGGCAGCTCGACCCCGGCGCGGCCGAGGTCGACGGCGAGACGTCGTACCGCAAGGAGTCCACCACGTCGGACAACGCGGTCGGGAAGACCGAGGAGGACCGGGAGGCGGCCCCCGGCGAGGTCGACAGCCTGCACGTGGCCGTCGTTCTGGACACCCAGTCACTCGGCGCCATCGAAGCCCGTGACGTCGAAGACATGGTTGCCTCCGGGCTCGGCATCAACGACCGGCGCGGCGACACCGTCGAGGTCAGCGTGATGCCGTTCGACCGCACCGCGGAGGAGGCAGCAGCGGAGGAGCTGGCCGCCGCGAAGGCCGCAGAGGAGAAGGCAGACCTGATGTCGCAGCTGCGCACCGCGGCACTGGTGCTGCTGGTGGCGTTGCTGCTGCTCGGCGCCTGGCTGCGCGGGCGCAAGCGCCGCAAGGCCCGGGACCAGGCCACGACCTACGTGGTGGAACAGCTGCGCCGCGATGCGGTCGAGCGGGCCGAGCCGCCCGCGCTCGAGCCGTCGGCGGCGCTCGCACTGGAGTCCGCTCCCGCACCGTCCACGTTGCCCAACACCACCGCGGCAGCGCGGGACGAGATCGCAGCGATGGTCGAGCGGCAGCCCGAGGAGGTCGCGCAGCTGTTGCGTGGCTGGTTGGTGGACCACGGATGAGCATGAGCATGGCAACGACGTCGACCGGTGTGCGTAAGGCCGCCGTGCTGCTGGTCCAGCTTGGCCGCGACCGCGCAGGCAGCGTGCTCGGCCATCTGCGAGAGGCGGAGGTCGAGGCGATCTCGGCCGAGATCGTCCGGCTGCAATCGGTGGGCGCCGAGGAAGCCGAGGCGGTCCTGACCGAGTTCAGCGCGCTGGCCGCGTCGCGAGCGCACACCGCGCAGGGCGGCCCAGGGTTCGCCCAGGCCCTCCTGGAGCAGTCGCTCGGGGACGAGCGCGCCGGAGCGATCATGGGCCGGCTGTCCGCCGCCGCGCTGCAGATGCCGTTCCAGTTCCTCCACCGCGCAGACCCGCGTCAGCTGTTGTCCTTCATCGTCGACGAGCACCCGCAGGTGATCGCCCTGGTCCTCGCGCACATGACGTCGGACAAGGCGTCGCTGGTGCTGTCCGGGCTCCCACCGGAGCGGCAGGCCGACGTCGCGCATCGGATCGCCGTGATGGACCGCACCTCCCCCGCGATCATCCAGCAGGTGGAGGCCTGCCTCGAGCGCAGGCTGTCCTCGGTGCTGCAGCCGGCCGAGCTGTCCGTCGTCGGGGGGGTCGAGCCGCTGGTCAACATCATCAACCGGTCCGACCGCGCCACCGAGCGACTGATCGTCGAAGGGCTGCAGCACCGCGACCCCGCGCTGGCCGACGAGGTTCGCGGCCGGATGTTCATGTTCGAGGACATCGTCAGCCTCGACGACCGATCGGTGCAGCAGCTGCTGCGCCAGGTCGAGGGTGCGGACCTGGCCCTGGCCCTCAAGGGTGTCAGCGACGAGGTACGCAGCAAGGTCACCTCCAACATGTCCGAGCGTGCCTCGACGAACCTGCTCGAGGAGGTCGACCTGCTCGGAGCGGTGCGGCTGCGCCAGGTCGAGGAGGCGCAGCAGAAGATCATCGGCTCGATCCGCGCTCTGGAGGAGTCCGGCGAGATCGTCGTCAGAAGGGGCTCCGATGACGAGTACGTCAGCTGAGGACACCGTCGTCCGTGGGCTCTGCGGCGACGCGATCAGCGCGCCGGGCACGCACGGCGAGCTCCGGTCGGGACTGTGGACCCGCCTCGGCAGCCACAACGTGCTCGGAGACGCCGTGACGGAGCAGACGCTGGAGTCACTCGCCCAGCGCACGCGTCTCGCTGCGAAGGCCCAGGGGTACGCCGTCGGCTGGGCCGAGGGCAGACAGGCAGCGCAGGCGCGCGCCGAGGAGGAGGCTCGGGAAGCGCGGCTGCGCCGTGAGCAGGAGCTCCGGCGAGCCAGCGCGGAGCAGGCGGACGCCACCGCGGCGCTGCTGCGGGCCGCAGCCCGTCTGGAGGAGTCATTCAGCAGCGCGTGCACGCGCGTCGAGGAGCGTGCGGTAGAGCTCGCGCTGATACTCACCGAGGCCATCCTCGACCGCGAGGCCGCGGCCGCGAGCGACCCGGGTGCCGAGGCTTTGCGCCGGGCACTGGCCCTGGTGCCGGCCGGCTGCAGCGCCACCGTCCGGCTGCACCCGACCGACCTCGCCGGACTGGACCGGTCGGCGCTGCCCGCCGACACCGTCACGCTGGTCGGTGATCCCACGCTTGCGCGCGGTGACGCGGTCGCCGAGACCGACACCCTGGTCGTCGACGCGGCCATCAGCACCGCGATGGCTCGGGTGCGCGAGGCGCTGACCCGAGGAGATGTGCGGTGAGCACGCCGAGCACTGCCCTGGTCACCGCAGCGTGCCTGCACGACGCCCTCGAGGCGGCCCGTCCCCGTCGCTTCGGACGGGTCAGCGAACTGGTGGGGCTGCGACTTGTGGTCCAGGGTGTGGAGGCCGCCGTCGGCGACCTGGTGGAGGTGACCGGCCGCTCCACGCGGCTGCTCGCCGAGGTCGCGGCGAGCAGCGGACAGGGGCTGGTGTGCCTGCCGCTGTCCCACACCACCGGTCTGCGCGTCGGCGACCGGGTGCACGCCACCGGCGAGCCGCTGCGGATCACCGTCGGCCCGGCGCTGCGTGGCCGGGTGCTGGACGGCTTGGGGCGCCCGATCGACGGTGGGCCGGCGCTGCACGACGGCACGCTGGTCACAGTGGACAACGCCGCTCCGGCGGCCCTCGCCCGGACCCGGGTCGACGCCCAGGTCGGGCTCGGAGTTCGCGCGCTGGACACCCTGATCCCCTGCGGGCGGGGCCAACGACTGGGCATCATGGCCGGCTCCGGTGTCGGCAAGTCCACCTTGCTGTCGATGGTGGCGCGCGGAACGGAAGCGTCGGTCTCGGTCATCGCGCTGATCGGAGAGCGTGGACGCGAAGTGCGGGAGTTCCTGGAGAACGACCTGGGCCCTGACGGCCTCGCCCGGTCCGTCGTGGTGGTGGCCACCTCCGACGCACCGCCGGTCGAACGGCTGCGTGCGGCGTTCGTGGCCACCCGGATCGCGGAGTCCTACCGTGACGCCGGCGAAGACGTCGTGCTGATGATGGACAGCCTGACCCGCGTCGCGATGGCGCAGCGCGAGGTCGGGCTGGCGGCCGGTGAGCCGCCCGCCACCCGCGGTTACCCGCCGAGCGTGTTCGGTCTGTTGTCTCGCCTGCTCGAGCGGGCGGGCCCCGGCAGCACCGGCACCATCACCGGGCTCTACACAGTGCTGGTGGAAGGTGACGACCTGCAGGACCCCGTAGCCGACACGACCAGGTCGATCCTCGACGGGCAGGTGGTGCTGTCGCGCCGGCTGGCCACCTCCGGCCACTACCCCAGCATCGACGTGCTGGAGTCGATCTCCCGGGTCGCCGGCTCCGTCACCACGCCCGAGCAACGCGCCGACGCCGCGAAGCTGCGCAGCCTGCTGGCAGCCCACCGCGATGTCCACGAGCTGGTGGAGATCGGCGCCTACGCGGCCGGCAGCAATCCCGACGCCGACCGGGCCATCGCATTGATGCCCGCGATCACGGACTTCTTGCGCCAGGACGTCGAGGAGTCCACCGGCGCAGACCACGCCTGGCAGCGCCTGCACGACCTGGTGAGTAGGACATGAGTACGCCGGACGCGCCGGGCGGTGACCGTGGCCTCGAAGCGGTCCTGCGCGTGCGCACGGTACGCGAGCGGGACAGCCGGATCGGCCTGCAGCGCGCCATGCTGCTCACCCGGCAGCGCGAGCTTGACACCGAGCAGGCCCGCGCTCGGCTCGACGCTGCTGCCGGCTTCGAGCAGGGCAGCGCCGCCGCGTTCCTCGCGGACCGCGGCGCGTCGGCCGCCCTCGCACACGCCGTCGTGCGGCTGACCACGCTGACGACCGCCAGCATGGCCAACGTCACCGCGGCCGAGCGACGGTGGCGATTGGATCGCAGCCGCCGTCGCGCCGTCGAGCTGATCCTCCAGCGCAGAGCCGAGCGGCGGGACGCGGAGCGCGAGCGCCGCCGCACGGCCGAGCTCGACGACCTAGCCACCCAGCAATGGCTACGCGGCAACACCGGGGTCAGCACCCCAGCCAGCAACGGAGCAGCCAGCAACAGAGCAGACACGGGGGACAACGCATGAGCGTCCATGAGGTGACGGCCAGGATCCAGCAGCTGCACACGCAGTTCGCGATGCTGGCTCCCCCGCGGCCGCCGGCGACCATCGGCTCCGGCAGCGTCACACAGGCCGACTTCACCCGCGCCCTCGGCAGCGCCACCCGCGCGACACAGGCCGACTTCGCCCGCACGCTGAGCGACAGCAGTCCGGCCGCCCCCGAGCAGATCGCCACGGCGGCCATCGACAACACCGAGCGCCGTACCGGACCCGGAGGTGTGACCGGCTCCGACGTCGTCGAGCAGGCCCGCAAGTATCTCGGCGTGCCCTATGTGTGGGGCGGCACGGACCCAGGCCGCGGACTCGACTGCTCCGGGCTGGTCCAGCTGGTCTACCGCAAGCTGGGCATTGAGCTGCCGCGGGTGTCCTACGAGCAGGCCACCGCGGGCACGGCGGTATCTGACCTCGCGCACGCCCGACCCGGCGACATCCTCGCCTTCGGCCGGCCGGTGCACCACGTCGGCATCTACATCGGCGACAACAAGATGATCGAGGCTCCGCGGCCGGGCAAGGACGTCCAGGTCACCGAGCTGTACGAGACCCCGTCGGCCATCCGCCGCGTGCTCGCCGACCCCGCGACGCCCGCCGCCATCGACCGCGTGTCGGGCTCCGGTGTGTCGGGCGCTGGGGTGTCGGATGTGCCGTTCGCCGAGCTGTTCAACCGGTCCGGCCGGCGGTACGGGATCGACCCGACGTTGCTGGCAGCGGTGGCCAAGCAGGAGTCCGCGTTCGACCCGGGAGCAGTCAGCTCCGCCGGAGCGCGCGGTCTCATGCAGCTGATGCCCGGGACAGCTGAGGGCCTCGGTGTCCGCGACTCCTTCGACCCGGCACAGGCGGTCGACGGAGCCGCGCGGCTACTGCGCGACCTGCTGCGTGAGTTCGACAGCCTCGACCTCGTCCTCGCGGCCTACAACGCCGGACCAGGGGCTGTGCACCGCTACGGCGGCATCCCGCCGTACCCGGAGACGCAGCACTACGTGCAGGCAGTCATGGGCCACCGAACAAGCCTGGCGGCATGATGAGCATCTCGACGCTGACGACCGCTGCTCCGTCGGGGCCACCACCGCGCGCGGCAGCCGGTGCAGGCGACAGGGACTGTTCGGCCGACGCCGCGCCCGCTTCGGCGGCACGGGCGTTCGCGGCGCTGCTGGCGCAGGGCGTCGGCGGCACACCGTCGGACACGGCACCGTCGGCCAAGGCGCCGTCGGAGGAGGCGCCGTCGGAGGAGGCGCCATCGGACGGCTCGCCGGAGGCCGGTCCGGCAGGTTCGGAACCACCGGCGGCAAGTCCGTTGGCCGGCGCGCTGACGGGTGCACCGCCGCCCGGCGCGCCACTGGCTGCTGCCGCGTTGGCCGGCGGTGCTTCGTCGCCCGCCGCGACGGTGCACGCCGCGACGGTGCACGCCGCGACGGTGCACGGCACGGCGGCGCAGGAGAAGACCGCTGCGCTGGGCAAGACAGCGCCCGCCAAGACAGCGCCGGACAAGACAGCCCACGGCGAGCACACTGTCAGCACCGGCAGTGTGCAGGCAGCCACAGCTGTGGTCGAGGGCGCGGCCGGCGCCCTCCTCTCCCCCGGCACACCGGCACCGAGCTCGGCAGCGCCGGGCCCACCGACCCCCGGCTCACCGGCACCGGCGGTGCCCGCAACCGCAGCGGCAGGAGTCGCAGCCGTGGCGCGCGAGCCAGCAGCGGCCCCTGTGCCCGCGGGCGGCTCCGCCGAACCCGGCCCGGCGGCGACGACCACGAGTGCCCCGGACACCACCGCGATGGTGCCGATGAACGCGTCCAGCACCGCACCGGCGGCAGCACCCGCCGCAGAGCCGACGACGGGCACGTCGGCCACAGCACAGGTGCTTCCTGAAGTCGCTCGACTGCTCAGCCGGGGAGACGGCACCCATCGCATCTCGCTGCGGTTGCACCCCGAGGAGCTCGGCGAGGTCCGCATCACCCTCACCGTGCGAGACGGTTCGGTCGAGGTCAGCCTGGCCGCCGGCCGCGAGGCCCAGGAAGCGTTGCGTGCCGGCTCTTCGGAGCTGCGCCGCCTGCTCGAGCTGGTCGGCTCCACCGCCGGAAACGTGGTGGTGCGTGACCTACCCACGGCCACCTCAGCGAGCCAGCCCACCGCACCGAGCCAGCCCATCACCCAAGCCGGCATCGGGGGTGACGGCCCGGGCAGTCCGGCCGGGCACCACGCCGATCACCAGACCGGACGTGACCGTAGCCCGCACCGGGCCGGCACCGGCGGTGTGCGTGGCAACGACGCCACGGCCGCACCTACACCGATGCGCACACCAACCACACCCGCAGCGGGTGTTGACGTGAGACTGTGAGGAGACCTCCATGACGACACCCGTGAACGAGACCAGCGGCGGGATGCTGGGCGCGGCCACGCCGGCCACCAGCAACAAGGACCTTGACAAGGACACCTTCCTCCAACTGCTGGTCGCGCAGCTTCGCCACCAGGACCCGATGAACCCGACGGACTCCAGCCAGTTCCTCGCCCAGTCGGCGCAGTTCACCGCGCTGGAGAAGATGGAAGCCGTCGCGGACCAAACTGCCCAGTCCCTCGCGGCACAGCTGGCCTTCGGTGCGAGCAGCATGATCGGCCGCACCGTGAGCTACGAAAACGGCGGCGATCAGCCGGCCACCGGCACCGTCGACGCGGTGCGCTTCAACAGCAGCGGCCCCGTGCTCGACGTCGGCGGCACCGAGATCCCGCTCGACGCCGTCACGTCGGTGCGCACCACTCCCGCAAGCTAACCCCCCCCGCGGGCCAAGTTCCCCGCTACTACTCCGAAAGGCTCCCTCATGCTGCGCTCCCTCTTCTCCGCGATCAGCGGACTCCGGGTCAACCAGACCATGCTCGACGTCACCGGCAACAACATCGCCAACGCCAACACCGCGGGCTACAAGAGCAGCCAGACCGTCTTCCAGGACACCCTCAGCCAGATGCTCACCGGGGGCTCGGCGCCCGCAGCGCAGCAAGGCGGCACGAACCCCATGCAGATCGGACTGGGCGTGCAGGTGGGCGCGATCAGCACCAACCTGAACCAGGGCGCCCCCCAGATGACCGGCCAGATGACCGACCTGATGATCCAGGGCGACGGCCTGTTCATCGTCAGCCGCGGCGGTGAAGACCTCTACACGCGTGCCGGCTCGTTCAACTTCGACGCTGCCGGCCGCCTGGTCAACGCCGACGGCGATGTGGTGCAAGGCTTCCAGGCCGATGCCGCCGGCAACGTCAACACCGCGGGGGCGCCCGGTGACATCGTGATCCCAGAGCTGGCCACCGAAGATCCCGCCAACCCGCTTCGCTCGTACAGCATCGGACCCGACGGCACGATCACCGGCGTGTTCGACGATGGCGCCCAGCGCGCCCTCGGCCAGATCGCCCTCGCCAACTTCGCCAATCCGGTGGGCCTGGAGAAGGTCGGCGACACGCTGTTCCGGGAGGGCGTCAACTCGGGCGTGCCGCAGATCGGTGCGGCCGGCACCGGCGCGCGGGGCAACCTGCTGACCGGTTCGCTGGAGATGTCCAACGTCGACCTCGCCCAGGAGTTCACCAACCTGATCGTGGCGCAGCGCGGCTTCCAAGCGAACTCTCGGGTGATCACGACCTCCGACCAGGTGCTCGAGGACCTGGTCAACATCAAGCGCTGACGGCTCGTCGCGCCCTGACCGAGCCGTCAGCGGGCAGGGCGCGACCACCCCGTCGTACGCCGACCCCATGCCGGTCCTCGCCGGCCCCACCGCCGGTCGTATCCAGTGCGACCCGACACCTCAGATGGCAGCGCGAGCTGCCGATCAAACTCATGACGGGCCACGGACGGCCTGCTCAACAGCACAAGGATGGTGCGCACGTGGTCACGCTTACACGCCTGGCCGGGTCGGTGTTCGCGCTGAACCCGGATCTCATCGAGCGGGTGGACAGCACGCCCGACACGGTCATCACGCTGCTCGACGGCAAGAAGTACCTGGTGCGGGAGTCCCTCGCCGAGGTGGTGGAGGCCGTACGCCGTTACCGCGGCAGCGTGGTCGCGGAGGCTCACCGATTCGAAACCACGGACGCCGCGCCGACGGCTCCGCTGCGATCCGTGCCGGGCGCACCCGATGACGCAACCGTCGTCCGGCTGCCCCGCGGGGACGTCTGATGGATCCGGCCACCCTGTTCGGCATCGGGCTCGCCTTCCTGGCGATCATCATCGCCAACATCATGGAAGGCGGCAGCCCGACGAGCCTGCTGCTGCTTCCGCCGATCCTGCTCGTCTTCGGCGGCACGATCGGAGCAGCCATCGCAGGAGGCACGATCGCCGATGCGAAGCAGGCCGTGGTCTCGGCGCGCCGCGCTGTCATGGGCAAGCCCAGCCCGGCTGCCGACGTCGTACCCGTGGTGGTGTCACTCGCCGAGACCGCCCGACGCGAAGGGCTGCTCGCCCTGGAGGACGCCTCCAGCCGGCTCGACGACCCGTTTCTGCAGCGGGGAGTGACCCTGGCCGTGGACGGCACCGACCCTGAGGAACTGCGCGAGATCCTGGAGGCCGAGCTCTACGCCAAGCGGGCGAGCGACAAGCAGGCCGCGAAGTTCTTCACCGATATGGGCGGCTATGCCCCGACCATCGGCATCATCGGCACCGTGATGGGGCTGGTGCACGTGCTGGAGAACCTGTCCAACCCCGAGGAGCTCGGCCACCTGATCGCCGGCGCGTTCCTCGCGACCCTGTGGGGCGTGCTCTCGGCCAACCTGATGTGGCTGCCGCTCGGCAGCCGGCTGAAGCGCCTCAGCGAGCTGGAGGCCGACCGGATGGAGCTGGTGCTCGAGGGCGTGATGGCGATCCAGGCCGGCTCCAACCCACGAGTGGTCGCACAGAAGCTGCGGTCCCTGTTGTCGGAGCGAGACCGCGACGCACAACCCCAGGCCGCCTGATGGCGACGCACTCGCGCCGTCGCCGGGCGCCGGAGGAGGAGCACGAGAACAGCGAGCGCTGGCTGGTGACCTACGCCGACATGATCACGCTGCTGATGGTGCTGTTCATCGTGATGTTCGCGATCAGCCAGGTCGACCAGAAGCGGTTCAACGCGCTCAAGGACGGGTTGGCAGCCGGCTTCGGACAGCCTGTCTCGGTGCTGAACGGATCCACCGACGTGATGGAGCAGCCCGGCCTCTCCCCCATCCCACCGGTCGCACCGGCAGACTTCAGCAACCAGCCCAGCCCACCGGCCTCCGACGCGCAACAGGTGTCGGACCAGGTGGATCGGGCCGAGCAGCTACGCAACCAGCGGCGGTACGCCGAGGCGGCGGCCGAGGCCGCGCGCCTGGACGCCGTCCGCAAGCGGCTGCTGGCAGCGCTGCGCCGTCGCGGCCTCGCCGGTGACGTCCGGATGGTGGTCGACGACCGTGGCCTGACGGTCAGCCTGGTGTCGAAACACATCGTCTTCGAGCCGAACCTGGCGCAGTTGACGTCTCGCGGTGTCCTCGTGCTGCGCACGCTCGCACCCGTCCTGCGGGACGTCCCCGACGACCTCCAGATCGACGGGCACACCAATCAGGTGCCGGTGCGGCCGAAGTACTACGCCACGGACTGGGAGCTCTCCGCCGCCCGGGCGGTCACCGTGCTGCGCCACCTCCATGAGCACGGGGGCATTCCCGAGCGCCGGTTGTCCGCCGTCGCCTATGGGGAGGAGCGACCACTGATCGACCCGGACCGGCCCGGCTCCCAACGGATCAACAAGCGCGTCGACATCGTGGTCCTGTCGGCCCTGTCCGACGAGACCCGCGGCTTGCTGGCTCAAGCCGCCCGCGACCGCACCAGTGCGACAACAGAGGTGAACCGATGACCGTCACGACCATGCCCCCCACGGCAGCAGAGACCGCGGAGGCGGGCAAAGGAAAGAACCGCAAGAAGTTGCTGATCGGCGCCGTGCTGCTCGTCGCGGTGGCCGCGGCCGGCTGGTGGTTCCTGCTGCGGCCCACCGGTCCGGCCGAACCCGAGCCGGGCGCGGTGCTCACCCTCGAGCCGATCCAGCTGAACCTTGCCGCCGGCCACTACCTCAAGGTCGGCATCGCGCTGCAGGGTGTCGCCGAGGCAGAGGAGGAGCTCGACGGAAGCAAGGCGCTCGACGCCACGATCGACCTCTTCAGCGGCAAACGGATGGAGGACATCACCCAGCCCGTGCAGCGGGACAAGCTCAAACAGGCCCTGCTGCGTGAGCTCACGGAGCGCTACCACGGGGAGGTGCTCGACGTGTACTTCACTGAATTCGTGACCCAGTAAGTGACGCCGTAGGCACGACCAGTAATCACGATCTTCTCAGGTGGGGTCGTGCGGCGCCGATACGCCCCACGTGACAGCAACGGATCACGCGATCTCCGCCCCGACGGTTGCTCCGCGTGCGCGCCGTCGAGCCAGCTCGTCGGGGCCGGAGCCCTATGACTTCCGCCGTCCCATGAAGCTGTCGCGCGAGCACTCCCGCACGCTGCAGATCGCGCTGGAGACCTTCGCGCGCCAAGCCACGACGGTGCTGACCTCGGCCTTGCGCGCCGTCTGCCAGGTCACCCTGGTCTCGGTCGAGCAGCAGACCTACGACGAGTACGTCGAGGCGCTGGCGAACCCGACCTACATGACCTTGTTCTCGGTCGAGCCGATGCCGGGTTCCGGCGTGCTGCAGATGCCGCTGGCGGCGACGATGGGCTGCGTCGACCACCTGCTCGGCGGCCCGGGTGGCCCGCAGCAGCCGCAGCGACCCCTGACCGAGATCGAGAGCACAGTGGTGCAGGGGCTCACGACCCGGCTGCTCGCCGAGATTCGCTACGCCTTCGCCGCCCTGGTGCCGCTGGATCCGACGATCTCCGGTGTCGAGTACAGCCCCCAGTTCGCCCAGGTGGTCGCCCCGTCCGACGCGGTCGTGGTCGCCACCTTCGACCTGCGTCAGGGCGAGGCCGACCACGTCGCCACCATCTGCCTGCCGTTCGCCGGGCTGCTGCCGTTCCTCACGGCCGCAGCGGCCCCGGGCACCATGTCCGAGCGGGAGCGCGCCCAACGCGCGCATGCGTCCGCCCAGCTGTCCAGCAGCTTCGAGCAGGTGCCGGTCGACGTCTCGGTCCGCTTTCGCCCCACCACGGCCGACCCGGGCGAGCTCGCCGAGCTCCGGCCGGGTGACGTGGTCCGTTTGCAACACCCTGCCGCTGCCCCCCTCGACGTCACCGCCGCGAACGTGGTGTTCGCGCACGCGACCGCGGGGGCGCAAGGCAAACGTCTCGCCTGTCTTGTCGTGGCATCGCCCAGCAAGGAGAACTGATGCAGACCCCTACCGCACGGCCGGTCGACACCGAGCGGCTCCTCGCCGCCGCTCGCGCCGCGGCACCCCTCTTCCCTGCCACCCAGACGCTGTTGCCGGGTGCCGCCCAGCCGAGGACATCGGGTGCGGCAGGCACGTGGGCCGCTGGTGTGTCCGCCCGGCTGACCGGCGCCGCCGGCGGTGACCTGGTGGTGCTGGTCGGCTCCGAGCTCGTCAACGCGCTCGACCACAGCCCACTGGGGCAGCTCGACCTCGCCGCGGCGGTGCAACCAGCCGTGGACGCGATCGCGACGAGTCTTGGCGCGACGGCCGATGCGGCGCGTGTGCTGGACACCGGGGAGCTGAGTGCCGCGGCCGCGGGCGAGGGCACAGCGGTTCCGCTGATGGGCGGCGGCACGGCCGAGGCCGTGCTGCTCTTCGACGTCCCCGCTTACCACGCTGCGGCGGGGACCGGACCACAGCCGACGCCCATGGTCGCGGCCGACCTGGTCTCGACGACGACCACCTCCCAGCGGCGCGGCATCGAGTTCTTGCACGGCGTCGTCATGGAGGTCACCGTGGAGCTGGGCCGCACCCGGATGCCGGTCCGGGACCTGTTGGCGCTCACCCCGGGCGCGGTGCTCGAGCTCGACCGTGCCGCCGGCAGTCCGGCCGACCTGCTGGTCAACGGCAGACTGATCGCTCGCGGTGAGGTCGTGGTCGTCGACGAGGACTTCGGTCTGCGTATCACCGAGATCATCGCCGGCAGCGCGGCGAGCTGAGCCGTGCTGGAACTGGTACTGCGGGTCGTCTTCTCGCTCGCCGTCGTCCTGGGGCTCCTGTGGATCCTGGCGCGCGCCAGCTCACGCCGGCTGCGCGGGGGGACGACCTCCCCGGTGCAGGTCGTGGCCCGGCAGCCACTCGGCCGGAGTACCTCGCTGCAGGTCGTATCGGTGGGTCAGCGGCTGCTTGTCATCGGGGTCGCGGAGTCACAGGTCAGCCTGCTGACCGAGCTCGACCCGGCAGACGTGTTGGACGAGCAGTCCGTGGTGACCGACACGCCGGTCACCCACCGGCAGACGACACCGGGTGCGGTCGGGGGGTCACTGCTGTCTCCACGCACCTGGCGCCGCGCATACACCGCCGTGACACGGCGCGGCAACGGCGAATCGTGAGCTCGGTGCTGCGTCCGCTGGCTCGCGTCGCCGCGGTCCTGCTGATCGCCGCCCTCGCTGCCGCCATCCCGGGTACGTCGGCAGCGGCGGCACCCACGGCGATGGCCGGACCGACCACGACGGCGTCGTCGGTCCTGCTCACGCCGCAGGTCCCGACGCCCGCGCCGGAGACACCCGGACCGGTGGGCCCCGAGGGGCCACAGGACACCCGCGTCACCGTGGAGCTCGGGGACCTCACCGACGAGCCGAGCACCCCCTTGCTGGTGCTTCTGGGGCTCACGCTGCTCTCGCTGGTGCCTGCGATCTTGCTTACCTGCACCAGCTTCACCAAGGTGCTGATCGTGCTCGGCCTCACTCGCAACGCACTCGGCCTGCAGCAGACGCCCCCGAACCAGGTGCTTGCCGGGCTGGCACTGTTCCTCAGCCTGTTCATCATGGCGCCGGTGCTGAGCCAGATGAACGACGTGGGCGTGCAGCCCTACCTCGACGGCACCAAGACGCAGTCGCAGGCGTGGGACGACGGGATCGAACCGCTGCGCGACTTCATGCTCGAGCAGACCGGCGACAACGAGCTCGAGCTCCTGACCGCCGTAGCCGACCGGCCACTGCCCGACACCCGCGACGACGTGGCGCTGTCGACGCTGGTGCCGTCGTTCGTGCTCAGCGAGCTGAAACAGGCCTTCATCATCGGCTTCGTCATCTTCATCCCGTTCCTCGTGATCGACATCGTGGTCAGCGCGGCCCTGATGTCGCTGGGCATGATGATGATGCCGCCCGTCATGGTCTCGCTGCCCTTCAAGCTCCTGCTGTTCGTGCTGGTGGACGGCTGGGGCCTGGTCGTGACCTCACTCGTCTCCAGCTACGGATGAGGACACGATGAACGACACCGCTGTCATCGAGATCGCCATGCAGACCATGGTGGTCGCGCTCAAGCTGTCCGCCCCCATCCTGGTCACCGCGCTGGCCGTCGGCTTCGCGATCTCGCTGGTGCAGTCGATGACCCAGATCCAGGAGTTCACGCTGGCGTTCGTGCCCAAGCTGGTCGGCGTCGGTGTCGCGCTGCTGGCCTCCGGCAACTGGATGCTGCACACCCTGGTCGCATTCACCCAGGACCTCTTCAGCCGTATCCCGTCTCTGCTGGGCTGACCGGGATGGATATCACCATCTCCGGGCAGCCGCTGCTGGCCTACCTGCTGGCAGCCATCCGCATCGCGGCGTGGCTGGTCGTCGTACCGCCGTTCTCGTCCCGGGCCTTTCCCACTGCCGCCAAGGCGCTGCTGGCCCTCGGGCTGGCGTTCGCCGTAGCACCCGCGATGAACGACGTCCGGGTGCCGGGTGGGACTGTCGAGCTGCTCGGGCTTGCACTCGTCCAGGCACTCATCGGCGCGTCGATGGGCTTCGTCACCTACCTCGTCTTCGCCGCGATCCAGGCCGCCGGCGACCTGGTGGACGTGTTCGGCGGGTTCAGCCTGGCCGCGGCCTTCGACCCGATGTCGTTCACCCACAACAGCGTCTTCGGCAAGCTGCACCAGATGCTCGCGACGATGCTGCTGTTCGCCAGCGGGGCACACCTGCTCGTGATCGGGGGCCTGCTGCGGACGTTCGACGACCTGCCCGTCGACGCCGTACCCGACGCGCTGAACCTGACCAACGTCGTCACGACCGGGTTCGGGGTCTTCTTCACCTCTGCGGTGCAGATTGCGCTCCCGCTCGTCGGGGTGCTGTTCATCGCCGACCTGGGTCTGGCCCTGCTCACCCGCGTGGCGCCGCAGCTCAACGCGATCGGCATCATGTTCCCGGCCAAGATCGGGCTCACGCTCATCGTCGTCGGTCTGTCCTTCCCCATCCTGCCGGACGCCGTCAGCCGGCTCGTCGACATGGCGATCGACGCGATGGATGCCATGGCGGTCACCCCGTG
>DASSKO010000105.1:0-17715 GCA_035690425.1 Nocardioidaceae bacterium | reverse complement strand
AGCGCCGGCTTCTCCCACCCGACCTACGTGCAGTAGCCGTCGACACGCGTCTGCTGTGCAAACCCGTCTTCCACAGGCCGCCGCCGGGGGTGCCGCAGGGGCGCCTGTCCCGGGCATCATCGGCGGGTGGGACTCGTGGGTGACCTCGCCGATGCTTGGTCCGACCTGTGGCTGGGTGGGCGGTGTGCGGGCTGCGAGCGGCCAGGACGGTCCTTGTGCGGTCCCTGCGCGGCGCTGCTGGCCGGGCCCGCACGCCTCGCCTGGCCGGACCCGGCGCCGGCCGGCCTACCCACGCCGGCATGTGTCTGCGGGTACGACGGTCCGGTGCGCGAGGTGCTGCTGGCCCACAAGGAGCATGCCCGGTACGGCCTGCACCGCGCCCTCGGGCGGGGCCTGTCGGTCTCGGTCGCGTTTCTGGTCGAGACGCAGGGACGCGGCTCACAGGCGCCGGTCCGCCTGGTGCCGGTGCCTTCGCGGGCGGCCGTGGTCCGTGCGCGCGGTCACGATCCGCTGCTGCGGATGACCCGGGTGGCCGCTCGCGTGTTACGCAGCACCGGAGTGTCGGCGCAGGTGCTGCCTGTGCTGCACCAGCGGCGCCGCCCGGCTGACCAGGCAGGTCTGGACGCCGGCGGCCGCGCCACGAACCTTCGAGACGCGTTCGAGGTGTGGCCGCGCAGTCGGTCGCTTCTCGACGCCGTGGACGTCGTCGTCACCGACGACATCCTCACCACGGGGGCGACCGCCACCGAGGCCGCGCGGGCGCTGCGGTGCGTGGGTGCGCGGGTGTGCGGCGTGGCCACGGTCGCCGCGACGATCCGCCGGCGACCGCCGCGTCTCAGCTGCTGAACGGGCGACACGCCTGAATTGGCACCGTGCGCTACCGATTCCTCGATCAGGCGACTAGCGTCTGTTTATGGCACCCGTCCGGGTCCGTGGTTACGCCGAGAAGGCCTTGTCGCCGGTAGCGCACCGCCAAGGTCGCCGTCGGCGAGCCGATGCCAGCCGCATGCTGAACGGCCCCCCTACGGCGACTTCGTGTCGACCGGCCACGGTGCGGCTCGGCCATCAGTCCTACCTCGCAGAGCCAGTTGCCCTCCGGCCCGGGAGTGTGTCACCCGTGGCAGCGGGGCTGCCGGCGGCTCAGCAGGCGGATGCGGGGGCACAGCACCACGAGGTAAGGCCAGGCTCGCCGGACGGGCGCCTTGGCATGTTCTCTCACGCTCAGAGGAGGTCCACGTGGATGTCGTGGTCAAGGGTCGTCACTGTGAGGTGTCCGACCGCTATCGCCAGCACGTCGAAGAGAAGGTCACCAAGCTCGAGAAGTATGACCAGAAGGTCATGCGAGTCGAGGTAGAGCTTTCCAAGGAACGCAACCCGCGGATGGCTGACCGTGCCGTCCGGATAGAGCTCACGGTCCGGTCCAAGGGCCCGGTGATGCGGGCCGAGGCGGCGGCCGAGGACAAGATGGCTGCTCTCGACATGGCACTCGACCGGCTCCAGGGACGGTTGCGCAAGGCGGCGGACCGACGGCGGATCCACCATGGCAACCGCACCCCGGTCTCGGTGGCGGAGGCGCTCGGCGGCGTCGAGCCGGACGAACCCTCGCTGAACGGCGCCGGGCCCGCGGCGGACGACCCGGCCGGGGAGCACCAGGTCGGGCCACTCACCGTGATGGGCGACGGCCCCCTCGTCGTACGCGAGAAGACCCACCAGGCCGCCCCGATGACACTGGACCAGGCGTTGTACGAGATGGAGCTGGTCGGCCACGACTTCTATCTGTTCATCGACAAGGAGAGCGAGCTGCCGAGCGTCGTCTATCGCCGCCGCGGCTACGACTACGGCGTCCTCCGGTTGGAGGTGTGACCGGCTTGTGCCGGCCGCCGGCGTACCCGCCACGCGCACGCACGTCGCCCGCCTGCGGTTGCGTTCAGTAGCAGGTGGGCCACTCGCATGCGAAGATGCTGCCCATGGAGGCATCAAATCTGATGGGGCCGAGCCTGGTGGGCGCACCGGCAGGCAGCCTCGTGGGTCTCTCGTCCGAGCCGATCCGGGTGATCGTGGTCGATGACCAGGAGCTCTTCCGCCGCGGGCTGACGATGCTGCTGACGGTGGAGGACGACATCGAGGTGGTGGGCGAGGCACATGACGGTGTGTCGGCCACCGAGCTCGCATCCTCCACCGTGCCCGACATCGTGTTGATGGACGTCCGGATGCCCAAGCGCTCCGGGATCGAGGCGTGCGTGTCGATCAAGGAGGCGGCGCCGTCCGCCAAAATCATCATGCTCACGGTCAGCGACGAGGAGGCCGACCTCTATGACGCCATCAAGAACGGCGCATCCGGGTATCTGCTGAAGGACTCCTCGATCGATGAGGTCGCCAACGCGGTTCGCGTCGTCAAGGAGGGGCAGTCGCTGATCAGCCCGTCGATGGCCACCAAGCTGCTCGACGAGTTCAAGCAGATGTCGGGTGGTCGCCGGCCCGACGTACCGGCCCCGCGGCTCACCGACCGCGAGCTGGAGGTGCTGCGGCTGGTCGCTCGGGGGCTCAACAACCGAGACGTCGCCAAGCAGCTGTTCATCAGCGAGAACACCGTGAAGAACCACGTCCGCAACATCTTGGAGAAGCTGCAGCTGCACAGCCGCATGGAGGCCGTGATGTATGCGGTGCGGGAGAAGCTGCTCGACATCCCTGACCAGTGAGCTGATCCGGCCGCACTACAGTTGCTGCTCGTGCCGACCGAGCGACTGACGCGACTGCAGGCACGGCGGATCGCGCTTGCCGCCCAGGGCTTCTGCGACCGGCCGGTGGCCGTTCCGGACGCCCGAGCGCTCTCCCGGGTGGTCGGTCGCACCAACCTCTTCCAGATCGACTCCGTCAACGTGCTCGTCCGGGCGCACTACATGCCACTGTTCAGCCGGCTCGGGCGCTACGACCCGCGGCTGCTCGATCGGGCCTTCGGGCGTGGGCCGCGCCGGCTGTTCGAGTACTGGGCGCACGAGGCCTCGCTGGTGCCGGTCGACCTGCAGCCGTCGCTGCGGTTCCGGATGGCGCGCGCCCACGACGACGCCTGGGGCGGCATGCGCCGGATCGCCGTCGAGCAGCCAGACCTGGTGCGGTGGGTCCAGGACGAGGTCGCGGCCGGCGGCCCTCTGACGGCCCGCGAGATCGAGCACGACGCACCACGGCAGAAGGACCACTGGGGCTGGAACTGGAGCGTGGTGAAGCGGGCGCTGGAGTGGCTGTTCTGGTCCGGCCAGGTCAGCTCGGCGCGGCGCAACGACGCCTTCGAACGGGTCTACGACCTACCCGAGCGGGTCTTGCCCCAGCGCGTCCTCGACACCCCCACGCCGAGCGACCGGGAGGCGCACCGCACGTTGGTCGGGCTGGCCGCCCGCTCGCATGGTGTCGCCAGCGCGCAGTGCCTGCGTGACTACTTCCGGCTGACCCCGGCCGAGACCAACGCTGCTGTCACCGACCTGGTCGAAGCCGGCGAGCTGACACCGGTGACGGTGGCGGGATGGTCGCGTACGGCGTATCTGCACCGCGATGCACGGCAGCCCCGGAAGGTGTCGGCGCGGGCGTTGGTCAGCCCCTTCGATCCGCTGGTGTGGCAACGTGCGCGCACCCGGGCACTGTTCGGCTTCGACTACCGGATCGAGATCTATGTGCCCGCCGGCCAACGCGTCCACGGCTACTACGTGCTGCCGTTCCTGCTCGGTGACCGGCTGGTGGCCCGGGTCGACCTCAAGGCCGACCGCCAGCGCGGTGTGCTGCGGGTGCACGCCGTCCACGGCGAACCTGATGCTCCGGCCGAGACGGCTGTCGAGCTGGCTGCGGAGCTGCGCAGCATGGCGGACTGGCTGGGCCTTGGCGACGTGACGGTGGCGCCGCTCGGTGACCTCGCTCCGGCGCTCACGGTCGCCGTAGACGGCCAGTGACCTGCCCGGCGGCCTCAGGCGGTGTCGGTCAGCCCGTAGCCGGCCTCGTCCACGGCGGCGCGGACGGTCTCGGTCGACACGCCTTCGCCGACCACGGTGAGCCGGCCGGACGACAGGTCGACCTGCACGTCGTGCACTCCGTCGATCGCACTGACCTCCTCGGTGACCGCTGCGACGCAGTGTCCGCAGGTCATTCCGGTGACGGTGTAGGTGCTGGTGTCAGCCATCGTGACGTCCTTCTTCTGGTTCAGCGGGGATGTCAGGAGCGGACCAGCCGCGCGATCGCCTCCGAGGCCTCCTGGACCTTCGCCTCGGCCTCCTTGTCGCCCTGTCGAGCGGCGTCGACCACGCAGTGGCTGAGGTGCTCCTCGAGGAGACCGAGTGCGACGGACTGCAATGCCTTCGTCATCGCCGAGACCTGGGTGAGGATGTCGATGCAGTACTTCTCCTCGTCGACCATCTTCTGCAGTCCGCGTGCCTGGCCCTCGATGCGGCGCAGCCGCTTGAGGTAGTCGTCCTTGCGGTGGATGTATCCGTAGTGCTGGCCTACCTCGGTCATGGTTGCGCTCCTGGATCGGTGGGCGCCAGCAAGTTTACCCCCCTATGGTATGCGTGGCCAAGCGGCGCGTGACCGTGACGTCAGCGGCGGCCGTGCTCAGGCCAGCGACCAGTCGACCGGCGGTGCACCCTGCTCGGCCAGCAAGGCGTTGACCCGGCTGAACGGCCGTGAACCGAAGAACCCGCGGTGCGCCGAGAGCGGGCTCGGGTGCGCCGACTCGATGCACGGGACGCCGCCGAGCAGCGGCTTGAGCAACTGTGCGTCGCGGCCCCACAAGACGGCGACCAGGGGACCGCCACGCCCGACCAGTGCACGGATGGCTCCGTCGGTGACTCGCTCCCAGCCGTGACCGCGGTGGCTGCCAGGGCTGCCGGCCCGCACGGACAGCACTCGATTGAGCAGCAGCACGCCCTGCCTGCTCCAGGGTGAGAGGTCACCGCTGACCGGCGGCCGGACCTGCACGTCGTCGACCAGCTCGCGGTAGATGTTGACCAGGCTTCTGGGCAGCGGACGAACGTCGGGCTCGACCGAGAACGACAACCCCACGGCGTGGCCGGGGGTGGGGTAGGGGTCCTGGCCGACGACCAGGACGCGTACGTCGGCCAGCGGCTCGGCGAAGGCTCGCAGGATGCGGTCAGCCGGCGGGAGGTAGCTCCGCCCGGCGGCGAGCTCCGCGCGCAGGTAGTCGCCGGCGGCCGCGATGTCGGTGGCAACCGGCTCCAGCGCATGCGCCCAGTCGGCGGCCATCAGCTCACTCAGCGGCCGGCGGGTTTGCGTCGTCACGTCCGTCAGCGTAAAGGCGGGTGACGGCCCTCGCACAATGTCCGTGCTGCTGGCGGCTGCCGACCGCGTCAGGACCGGGACTGCACCGCGACGGTCGGGCGGCGGTCCGAAGCCGTACCGCTACGGCAAGCTGGAGTCGACATCGCTGCTGATCGAGAAGGCGCTCACTCCTTGACGGTCAGCTGGGTGAGAAACTCCGTGGCCCACCGGTCGATGTCGTGCTCGAGGACGTGTTTGCGCATCGCCCGCATCCGCCTGCTCAGCGTGCGCGGGTCCGCGTGCGCCGCGGTCAGCAGGCGCTCCTTGAGCCCGTCGAGGTCGTAGGGGTTGACGAGGAACGCCTGCTTGAGCTCCGCCGCGGCGCCGGTGAACTCACTGAGCACGAGCGCACCGTCGTTGTCGGACCGGCAGGCGACGTACTCCTTGGCGACGAGGTTCATGCCGTCACGAAGCGGGCTCACGACCATGATGTCGGCGGCCAGGAACAGCGCCGCCATCTCCGCGCGGTCGAAGGAGGTGTGCATGTAGTTGATGGCGGCCGTGCCGATGCGGCCGTAGTCGCCGTTGATGTGGCCGACCAGCATGTCGATGTCGTCGCGCAGCACCCGGTACTGCTCGACCCGCTCGCGTGACGGCGTCGCCACCTGGATGAACACCGTGTCGTCGACGGTGAACTGCTCGTCACGCAGCAGCTCGCCGAAGGCGCGCAGCCGCTGCCGGATGCCCTTGGTGTAGTCGAGCCGGTCGACCCCGAGCAGCACCCGGGTGGGGTTGCCGACCTCCTCGCGGATCTCGGCGGCCCGGCGCCGGGTCTCCGGCAGCTGAGCGAGCCTCTCCAGACCCTTGGCGTCGATCGAGATCGGGTAGGCCTTGGCCCGCACCACGCGCCCGGAGGGCAGGATCACCCGGTCCCGATGGGTCTTGTGGCCGGTCAGGCTCCGCACCAGCCGGACGAAGTTCGCGGCCGCACCGGGGATCTGGAAACCGATCAGGTCGGCACCGAGCAGTCCCTCGACGATGCTGCGCCGCCAGGGCAGCTGCTGGAACAGCTCGTTCGGTGGGAACGGGATGTGCAGGAAGAATCCGATTCGCAGGTCGGGGCGCAGCTCGCGCAGCATCTTCGGCACCAGCTGCAGCTGGTAGTCGTGCACCCATACCACCGCGTTCTCGGCGGCGGTCTCGGCGGCCTTCGCCGCGAACCGGCGGTTGACCCGGACGTAGGCGGACCACCACTCGCGGTGGAACTCCGGAGCGACGATGACGTCGTGGTAGAGCGGCCACAGGGTGGCGTTGGAGAAGCCCTCGTAGTACTCCTCGACCTCAGCGTCGCTCAGGCCGACGGGCACCAGCGAGAGTCCGTCCTGCTCGAACGGCTCCAAATCGTCGGTGCCGCTGCCGGGCCAGCCGATCCAGGCGCCGTGGTGCTGCCGCAGCACCGGCTCGAGTGCGGTCACCAGCCCGCCGGGCGAGCGCCGCCAGTCGATCGTGCCGTCGTCGTGCACCAGCCGGTCGACGGGCAGCCGGTTGGCGACCACGACCATCTCGCTGGATAGCGCGGACGATCTGGGCTGCTTGCGGGTAGGGCTGCCGTTGCGCGTCGGCACGGGGCTCCGACCTCCTCTTGTCCAGATGTACGACAGTAGACGTAGTGCCCAATGCGCGTCTGGTTCAGGCAGCCTCGGAGCCGTCGTTGTAGGCGTGCACGCGTTGCTGGCCGGTGAGCTCGGCGATCGCGTCCATCACCTGGTCGGTGACTTCGCGCCGCGCCTTGCCTGACCTGGCCATCCCGTGCAGGTCGGTGAAGTCCAGCGGCGCACCGAAGCGCACCGTTGCCCGGCGTATCCGGGGAAAGCGTGCGCCCACCGGCTGGATCCGGTCGGTGCCGACCAGCCCCACGGGTACGACGGGACAGCCGGCGGTGAGCGCGAGCCAGGCGACGCCGGTGCGGCCGCGGTAGAGCCGGCCATCGCGCGAACGGGTGCCTTCGGGATAGATGCCGAAGCCCTCGTCGCGCGAGAGCACCTCCAGTGCGGAGTCCAGGGCCGCCTGCGCCGCCCGGCCGCTGCCCCGCTGCACCGGAATCGCCCCGAGTGCGGCGAAGAACTTCCCGACCGCGCGCCGGCGCGGGTCGGTCGCGGTGAAGTACTCGGCCTTGGCGAGGAAGACCACGCGGCGCGGAGCGACCAGGGGGATCACGATGCTGTCGATGAAGGACAGATGGTTGCTGGCGATCAGCAGCGGTCCCTGCGCGGGCACGTTGTCGCGTCCCTCGACCACCGGGCGCCAGATGAACCGTGCCAGCGGGATGAGCAGCAGGCGGGTGATCCAGTAGGTCAACGTTCTTCCTCGAGACGTCGGCGATCGATTGCGTCGATGGTCGATGGTCTCGCACTTCGTGGCCACCGTCTCCTCCGGCTCCCGGGTGACCCGTAAGATCTCCGGGTGTGCTCGCCCGCATGACGGTGCAGCAGGCGATGTGCGGGCCTATACCGCCCGGCGCGTCGTGGCCGGCAAGTGACACCGTTGTAGTTCGGCGTCCTATGCTGGGCGCAGCACCACACCAGTGAGCCTGCAGCGGGCGAGCCTCAACCAGCAAGACCTCAACCAGCAAGTCCTCAGCGCAGCGAGATCGATGGAGTCGATGGCCAATGTCGGGGAGTGACGCCGCCAACGCGACCGGTCAGGACGGCCCGGCGAGCATGGTGACCTCGGGTGGCTCTGCGCGGGCCGCCGAGGAGCTCACCGAGCGCGACCAGGCGATCCTGAGCTTCGAGCGCCAGTGGTGGAAGTACGCCGGCGCGAAGGAGCACGCCATCCGCCAGCAGTTCGACATGTCGGCGACGCGCTACTACCAGGTGCTCAACGCGCTTCTCGACCGAGAGTCCGCGCTGGCGTTCGATCCGCTCCTGGTCAAGCGGCTGCGCCGGCTGCGCTCGACTCGCCAGCGCGCTCGCTCCGCGCGCCGCCTCGGCGTCGAGGGCTGAGGCCGGCGATGCCAAAGCGCGCACGAACGACCCGGAGGCGTGGCATGCGGGGGAGCACAGCGGGCCGGACCACGTCGTCGGTCGTGGTCGTCCTCAGCGTGGTCGCGATCGCGGCAGCGCTGGTCGTGTTCGTGGTCGGCGGGCCCGGTGACGACTCCGATGTCGCCGGCGACACCGCGAGTACGTCGGCAAGCGCGGCCAAGGCCAGCAGCACTCCCGCCGGCGGATCGAGCGATGCAGCCGAGGCGCCGAAGGACCAGACCGGTCGCGCGAAGAAGGCCAAGCCGTCGCCCGAGGCCAGCCCGAAGCCGGTCGTGCCGTCGGTGTACGTCGAGGTCTACAACATGACCTCGGTCAGCGGCCTGGCCGGCTCCACGGCTGCTCAGCTGCAAGACGCCGGTTGGCAGGTCGTCGGCATCGACAACTGGCGCGGCAACATTCCGGCGAGCACCGTCTACTACCCCGCCGGGTTTGCCGACGAAGCCACGCAGCTGGCCAACACCTTGGGCATCGGCCGGGTGCGCGGCGCGGTCGCCCCGATGAAGTTCGACCGGCTGACGGTCATCCTCACCGCCGACGCCACCTGAGCCGCCCGCGCGCCGTAGTGTCGTCTCCGTGGAGACACCCACCGCCGCCGCGGCCGACTGGCTGCGATCCGTGTGCGCCGACCCGGCCGGTGCGCTGGTGGCCTTCGACTTCGACGGCACGCTCGCCCCGATCGTCGACGATCCCGACTCCGCGGTCGCCCATCCCGACGTACCCGGGCTGCTGGCCGAGCTGGCGACGCGGCTGGGTCATCTGGCGGTGATCACCGGCCGGCCGGCCGGAGTCGCGGCGGCCAAGCTCGACCTCGCGTCGGTGCTTGGCCACGGTGACGTGGTGGTGCTCGGCCACTACGGCCTGGAGCGCTGGGACTCCGCGACCGGGCAGGTGCAGGCGCCCCCTCCCCACGCCGGTCTGGCGCGGGTACGCCGGGAGCTGCCGCGGATCCTGGAGTCGGCCGATGCGGCCGCCGCGCACGTCGAGGACAAGACCGCCGCGGTGGCGGTGCACACCCGGCGGATGACCGACCCCGCCGGAGCCATCCAGCGGCTGCGCGGGCCGTTGCGCACGCTGGCCGATGAGACCGGCCTCGCCCTGGAGCCGGGGCGGATGGTGCTCGAGCTGCGACCGCCCGGAGTCGACAAGGGCGGGGCGCTGCGCGCCGTGGCGCGGGAGACGCATGCGCGGTCGGTGGCTTTCGCCGGCGACGACCTGGGCGACATCGCCGCCTTCGACGCGGTCGACGGCCTGCGGACCGACGGGGTGCGTGGTCTGCTGGTGTGCTCGGGGTCGGCGGAGGAGCAGACGCTGGCCGCTCGGGCCGACCTGGTGGTCGACGGGCCGGCGGGCATCGTGGCCTGGCTGCGTGCGCTGCTCGCCGACCTGCCGACGCGAGGCTGAGCGGTGCCGGCGCCCGCTCTCCGGGCACCTCTGCGTCAGGCATTGCGATCTGGCTGGCCTGAGCGGGTTAGTTGTCGGTGGGGGCGCCGGCGAGCCGCCGGATGATCGCGAGTCCTTGCGGTGTGCCGGGCCAATGGCGGGAGACGGCGTCGGGTCCGGCGCGGCGGACGACGGCGCGCAGCACGAGTGCGACGACGATGGCGTCGTCGGCGTAGCCGACGACGGGGATGAAGTCAGGCACCAGATCGATGGGTGAGGCCAGGTAGATGAGCAATAGGCCGAGCCTGATCCGAACGCTACGAGGTAGGCCAGAGTCGGCGGCCAGGCGGCGCAGAAGCCGGATCAGGTCGGGAAGCAGACGCAGCGCATCGCGCAAAGTGGCGGTGTCGGGGTGGCGGTGAGCGTAGCGCCACAGCAGCCCGAACAGTACGAGGTAGACGAGCACCAGGCCGGTGAGGATGCCGAGGAGCGTCGTCCACCACATGGATCCCGGACAGCCTCTCCTCGGGTGGGTTGGTGTTCTCCCGCGCCGCTGCATCCAGGGGGTCTAACCGTTCTCCAACCCTCCCGGTGCTGATGGTCGCTCAAGGTACCCTACTGGCCCCGACGAGCCCGCCAGTCCCGAGTGGAGACGAATCGTGCCCATGACCGCAGCGGCTCGTACCAACTCAGATAACCAACACGTCCCGTAAGCCAAAGGCGCAGGGGCTGTCGCTGACGAGATACATGCTGCGCGAACTGGAGCATCTCGCTAGGCGTGCGCAGATCGTGCGGGATAACGCTGGGGTCGTTCGTCGTACCCAGGCCCGGGTTCAGGGCCACCCGGACCGCGACACGATCTTGTCGGTGCTGCACGAGGGCCGCGGCGTTTGAGGATCGTCGATGCCGGCGTCGTCGTGGAGCTGCTCGCCGGCGACCTTGATCCTGATCGGCTCAGCGACGAAGAGCTGGCCGCCCCGCACCTGATCGACAGCGAGGTCACGCACGTGCTGCGAGGCCTGGTCCGCCGCGGTGTCCTTAGCGAGGAACAAGGTGACCTGGCGCTGGAAGGCTTCACCCAACTGATCCTGACCAGGTTCCCGGGCGACTGGCTACGAGCCAGGATGTGGGCGCTGCGGCACGACCTGAGCGGCTACGACGCCACCTACGTGGCGTTGACCGAAATGACCGACGCCACCGCGCTGCTGACCACCGACGCCCGCCTGGCCGACGCATCCGGGCCTAGGTGCCGCGTCGAGTTGTTGCGCTGATTCCTGCGTCCGCATGGGGATCGAACCCTTTGCGGGCTGGATTCGCTGCCTCGCCATCCTAGGTCTATGTCAGCTGCGCACGATGGCGGGCGCGCTCCCGGGGGCTCGAGCGGCCACCGCTTGGGCCATCGAATCAGGGGTGGGTGTCCAGATCGCCGACTTGCCCGAACGTCAGCAGAAGAATGCGGCGGGCACCAGCCAGTGCGTGGCGGCATCATACGTCGCTGGAGCCAGCCATGCTGCCACCAGCCAGGGCCAGGGGTGTCGCACCGCCACACTGACCGCCGACCCGACCAAGGTGAGGCCGGTCGCGAGGAGGGCGGGCGCCAGCCACGACGCGGGACCGACGGGAGCGCACAGGGGGATGAGCAGCCAGACCGTGCCGCTGCCGGGAAGGGCGACCTGCCCCTGGGAGACGATCGCGAGCAGTGCCGGTAGCCACAGCCCCAGCAGCACTAACGCCGAGCAGGTGTGCACGACAGCGCGCGAGGCTGCTCTCCAGAGCCGGGGCCGCAGGTGCGCGGCAATCAGCGGCAGCAGCAGTGTGACCGCGCCCCCGACCAGAGGGATCGTGAATGCCACGAGGACGGGGACGGCGAGCAGCGCGGGGCCACGGGTACGGACCAGCCAGGGAGGCTGGCCAGCCGATAGCGCGTCTGGTGTCTGCTGCGACGACCGCACGTCCCCACCGTAGCCTGCTGCGACCGCAGCGAAAGGTGTGAACGCACATCCTCAAGTACAGCCTCACCGAGCTCTTGTCGCTGTCCGCGACGCCTGTCCATGTCGGTCAGTGCTCACCGCCGACACCCACCTCGGTGTTGAAGGCCGCGTTGAGCTGGCTGAGGGGTCACCTCGGGCGGTCGAGCGCGCCCGGGATGTCGGTGGTCAGGTGCGGCTCGGCGTTGCTCATTCGCTTCCGGCACTGATCGGTGCTCTGCCGATGGGGGCGGCATTCGGGGTGCTGGTCACGCACTCCGGTCGCATGGTGGTGGGCAAGCCTGTTCGCGGCTGTCGTCTTCGCCGGGTCGCTGGAGTTCTCCTCTTACCAGCGCTCATCGGAACCGCCACACCCCGCGTCGCCCTCCGTCCCATCGAGCAAGTAGTGCTGCGCCGCGCCATCTTCACCGCCGTCCGCACCTCGTCCCACCAGCTCCCAGCGATACAGGTGGTCCGAACAGCACTCGCAGAGTCAGCACAACAAGCCGCAGCAGATCGAATCGACGTACGCACTCCACCCGTCGCAGCCTCGACCTAGCCGGCTGGAACACGCGCGGATCTCGGCAGAGCACGTTGAAGAGCAGCCTGCCGACGGCGTCGGTGGGGTGGTAGACGGTCCAGCCGAGGCTCAGACTGATCTGCCGGGCGGTGAGTTCGTCGGCGATCGCGCGGGCGTCGGGCAGGGACCTGGCCAGGCGATCGAGTTTGGTGACCACCAGGGTGTCTCCGGCCCGGCAGGCCGCGAGTGCCTCACGCAGGCCGGGACGTTCCCCGGTTGGTGCCGGTCAGGCCGTGGTCGACGTAGATCCGCTCGGCTTCGACGCCCTGGTTCAGCAGGGCGTCGCGTTGGGCGGTCAGGTCTTGTTGATCGGTGGAGCATCGGGCGTACCCGACAAGCAGTGCGCTCATGGCGCACCTCCATGCAGGAGGCCTGGGGCGGGTCCCCGGCTACCGGTCGTGTGGTGTGCCGGGAGGGATCCGCGGACAGGTGCTGGGCCGCTTGGGTCGTGGGAGTCAGGTCCACCTCCCTGTCGGTGGTGCCGGTGGTTCTGCGATGCGGGGGTACCCCGTGGGCACGAGTTCGCCTGGGATGGAGCCCTCAGATACGAAGACGGCGACGACGCGGCTGTCTGGTCGCGCCGCGCTGGGCGCGACCAGACCTCGCCAGCCTTCAGCGTGCAGCTGCTCACCGACGGCTTGGCAGACTGGCCAACCTTGCCGCCCCGGCCGTGGAACGCCGAGGCCGACGCGAGCCAGCCGGTCAGGACTGGAGAGATCGGCCAGCTGCATCGGCTGCACGTCGTAGCGCCACAGATCCCGGGGCAGTGCATAGTTCGGCGGTAGGCCGGTCTCAGCCAGGTGGCGATACCACTCGGCCCAGACGCAGGAGCCACTGTCGGCCAGGTACACGGCGTCCACGATCCGGCCACATTGCCAGCGGTTGTCCGCGGGAGGGGCGGGTCGGGACGCCGTATCGCCCCCTGCCGGCACATGGCGAAGCCACCGTCCCTCGACCGTGACCGACTCGACGTCAAGCGTCACGCCGGCTACGCCGCGCCGGGCGACTCAAGTGCGCTGACTAGCCGGGCCACCTGCCGGGCCCGTCCTCCCGCGATCAACTGCACCGGGGCACGATCATCGAGGGCTTCCACGGGCTTGACCAGCCAGACCGGGATGTAGCGGGGCTCGACCACCCGCACGAGGCGATCAGTGATCTCGGCCAGCTCGGCGAGACGGCGTGCTCGTTGGCCGGTCGGCGAACTGCGGCCGTTGAACCAATCACGCACCGTGCTGGGCTTCGCCCCCACCGCCTCGGCGATCAGCGCGTCGGACAGGCCAGCCGTGCGGTGGATACGCACGGCCTCCTCAGCGAAGGCTGATGCCACGCCAGAACAGTACTGCTGCACGTCAACTTTCCGTCAAAAAATCACACACGCGCACGTAGCACCGATCGCCGTCGAGCGGCGGATACAGGCCCACGTGCACGTCGCCGGACAGATGGGCGGTCAGCACCTGCGGCGTCAAAGGAAGGTAGTCCCGATCGGCCGGACGTTGCCCCTTGCGCCAGCCCCCGGCCACGGCCGGCACCCATGCCGCACGACCCGTTCGACGGTTCTCCCAGCGCGTCGCGTACACATCGGTGCGCGCCGCGAACAAGGCCCCGAAGAACTGGCAGCTCTGGCGCGAGCTGAGGCTTGCGTCGATTGCCGAGGCGCCCGCCGCCTTCGGCTCGACACTGGCTGAATGGAGCACAGCCGTATTGCCCTGTCGGTCAAGACGGACAACGAGCACGCGATCCGACTCGGTCGGCGCCACGGGTTCGTCGAGGCCGGTCCGCCGCCCGATGACCATGACGAGCAACTCATGCGCCGCTGAAGGATCCCCTTGCTGGACGGCGGCGGCCCGTCATCGTCTGTAGACGTCGCTGCGCCGGTCGATGTGCACGATCTCCACCGTGCGAGTGCCTCGCACGATTCCGTAGATCACGCGGTAGTCACCTCGGCGAGCAGAGTGCAGGCCACCGAGCTCCGCTCGGAGTGGCTTGCCTACCCGCCGTGGGTTCTCGGCAAGCGGCCCGAAGATGAACTCGACACAGGCCGTGGCGATCTTCTCCGGCAACCCCTGCAGGTCGCGCTCGGCTCGAGCCGTGACCCGGATCGAGTACGGATCGCCCACTCAGGCAATCCCATAGCGCGACTTGAGCTCGTCGTTGTCGGCGAAGCGGCCAGCGTCTGCGTCGGCCAGGCCCTCACCGATGGCCTCGGCAGCGCCAGGCGTACCGAGAATCTCCAGGGTCTCCTCGATGGCGGCGAGGTCGTCGGCGGAGATCAAGACTGCAGCCGGGCGGCCGTGGCGAGTGATCGTTACCCGTTCGTGGGTGCGTTCGACCTCCGAGACGTACTCGGAGAGCCGGTCTCGGGCGTCGCCCAGCGGTACGGCAGTCATAGGTGCAGTGTAGCCAAGACTGTGGGCAAAACTCGGCCCATCGTGGGAAGCGACTTTCCCGCAACCAGCATCGCGAACGTTGTCCCGCTGAGGGATGACCCACTCGGGATGCCATGCGTCTTGGTCATCCTGGTCGCGACTGCAGAGACGGTGCCCGGCTGAGGTTTGGCATGATCATCGCCGTGGCGATAGGGACCTCGGGCATGGACGTGGTCGAGAGACCCTGTCTTCAGCTGTCGCGCGAAACCCCTGCTCGGCGAACGGAGCCCGCCAGCCAGCACGTCTACATCGCCGTAGTGATCACATAGGAGAGTCGCTATGAAGTTCGAGCTGACGCCGATCGGCACGGTCACCAGCGGCCGGGCCGATCACGGCAACTCCGACCACTGGGGAGATGTCTTCAGCATCGTGACTGTCGACCCCGACAAGTTCGGCGCCGGGGCCCTGGCCGGGCTCGAGGAATTTTCCCACGCCGAGATCCTCTACCTCTTCGACCGGCTCCCCGAGCGCGACGACTACACCACCCCGAAGCCGTCCCGAGGCCGAGACGACCTGCCTGCGGTCGGCGTCTTCTGCGACCGGGGCCCACGTCGGCCCAACCGCATCGGCGCCACGATCTGCGGCATCGCCGAGATCTCCGGAAACACGCTCACGGTGCGCGGCCTGGACGCGGTGATCGGCAGCCCGGTGCTAGACATCAAGCCGGTGATGCGTCAGTTCCTCCCCGAACAGATCGTCCAGCCCGAATGGGTCGATCGGCTCATGGGCGAGTACTTCCTCGGCGGCACACCCGACTGACGGGGGCTGGCGTCACCGCCTCGATTCGGGCCAGCGCGCGACGATCGAAGAGGTCGCTGCCTCCCCCCACCCAACATGCTGCGTGACGACCTGGGACGGATAACGAAGCTGCGCTCGTCCAACCCCCCCGGGTACGACAATCGGCAACCGGAATGGCCACGAACGGAGTCAGCCGGTCGTCGGTCTCCGAGCCGCGTTTGCCCGTGGCGTCGTGGGCCGGGTGGGCGGCTACTCGGTGCTCGACGCGTCCTACCAGGCGCTGCTGCGTGAGGTCACCGCGCTCGACGACGCCACCGGCTGGTGTAGCAGTCGGTGCGCGGGCCTCGACGTCGCCGGCGAAGGACTCCCGCGGCGCCCAGTCTGACCCGTGGAAGAGGGCGTCGATCTCCACGCGCGGCACCTCCAGCACCCGCCCGAGGCGAGCGGCAAGGAACGTCTTGCCGGCGCCGGACGTACCCACGCCCAGCACGCGCTGCGGACGCCCGGGTAGCGCATCTTGGGCTCCTAGCACCATCCGCCCACAGTAGGTGGCCACCGCGTCCCGCTCGCCGATCCGCTTGGGGTGCAGGCATGACGAGGATCGTCGAGGGCCGGTGGTGACTGAATACTTAGGGCATCGGTTGCCGTTGGATGAAGTCGGCCAGTCCGGGCACGGTGAAACGCGACGATGCCGTGTTCTGGTGCGTAGATCAGGCCCTTGGAGATCAGGTTGGCTCGGGCGGGGCCGAAACTGGTGACTGGACGTCCAAGTCGCGCGGCGACCTCCTGACCGGCTGGCTCGCTTCCGGTGTCGCCACCGGAGGCCATCGCCCGCAGGTACCTCTGCTCGGCACGAGTCGCGCGATCCCACCGCGCTCGAAAGAAGCCGTCGTCGAGTGCGGCTCGCCCCTCCGCCGCGCCGACACGAGCATCGGCCAGCGTCAGTTCGGGGCCGGGTGCTTCGATGTGACCGCGTCGTCGTCCCAGCCGGCGCCTTCGGAGGTGGCCGGGTCGATCAGAGCCCGGCGGGCAAGGTCATCGTTGAGGTGCTCGATGCGTTCGTAGGAGAACACGCGCTCGGCGTAGGACGTCGCTTCGGCGAGCACACGGGGCAGGCTGGGCAAGCCGGCGAGTGCGAACAGGCACGGCCAGGCGTTCTACCCGGCGACGTGGACGATCGGGCAGACGCAACGAATTCGTCGTCGGCAAGGTCCTGGGCCTCATCGATCAGGATCGCCAGGCCGGCGTCGACTCCAACCTCCACAGTAGCGATCTATGAGCACATATGGCGTTTCGCGATAGCAGGACATAGATCGCTATTCATGGCCACCCTCGTGCTGGGTTGGAACCGGGGGCCGGTCGCGGTCGCTGGGGGGACGGGCACCCTCGCCGGTCGACGCGGCCGAGCGTGTCGCCCGCGACCGTAAAGCCTCGGCTTCGGGGCCGGGCTGGGTGGGATGGCTGCACACGCCCGATGTGGCGGCATACTCGGCCACGTGAGTGACGTGTTCGACACCTCGGCGATCCGCGACCGGGTCCTCGCCGGCTGGACGGCATCGTCGGCGCGGTTCCGCGAGGATGCCAACGCCGAGGAGGAGCTGGCTCACGGCGGCTACCGTGACCAGCTGGTGGTCGAGCTCGCACAGAACGCCGCGGATGCGGCCGCCCGTACGGCGGCACCGGGGCGGGTGCGGTTCACCCTCGACGACGTCGGAGGCCGGCCGACTCTGGTGGTCGCGAATACCGGTGCGCCGCTCACCGCGGGCGGTGTCGAGGCACTGGCGACCTTGCGTGCGTCGGCCAAGCGTGGGGGCGAGGTCGGCGTGGTCGGCCGGTTCGGCGTCGGCTTCGCCGCCGTGTTGGCGGTGACCGACGAGCCGGTGATCGTGTCCCGGACGGGTGGTGTGCGCTTCTCGCGGCGAGACACGGCCGCCTTGGTGGCGGAGGCGAGCCGCAGCGCGCCGGGCCTCGGTGAGGAGGTACGACGCCGAGACGGTCACGTGCCCGTCCTGCGATTGCCATTCGCGGTCGAGGGCGAACCAGCCGACGGCTATGACACGGCAGTGCTGCTTCTGTTGCGGGACGAGGCGGCCGCCGATTTGGTTCGTCGGCTCCTCACCGAGGCCGATGATGCGCTGCTGCTGGCACTGCCCAGCCTCGAAAGGATCGAGCTCCGCCTCGACGGTTCCGAGCGGGTCCTCGCCGATGCATGGGATCGCTGGCACGTGCAGCGTCGAAGTGGTCAGTTCTCGGCCGGCGAGGGGGAACAGCTGCTGGCCGATCGTCCGACCGAGGAACGTGCCAGGCCGTACTGGTCA
>DASSKO010000104.1:0-2080 GCA_035690425.1 Nocardioidaceae bacterium | reverse complement strand
CTGGGCCGGGACCCGGTGAGCAGGATCCAGAAGTACTCGCTGGCCGTCACCGACCCGATCAGCGTGCTGAGGTCCAGCCCGCGCACCTCGACGCGGTCCGGGTGGGCGTGGGCGATCGAGGTGCGCACGGCTGCTCCTGGGGTCTTGACGGTTTGACCTGGTCACACTAGTTTCACATAGCGCAGCATGTTGCGCTATACGCAATCAGGCCCAGCGCAGACAGGAGCAGCACCAGAGATGACCCTTCCACTGCACGGGATCCGCGTCGTCGAGCAGGGCGCCTTCATCACCGGCCCGTACGCCGCGATGCTGCTCGCCGACATGGGCGCGGATGTCATCAAGGTGGAGCGGCCGGAGACCGGCGACGCGTTCCGGTCGTACGACGGGACGCTGTACGCGCCCACGTTCCAGGCCTTCAACCGCAACAAGCGGTCGATCACGATCGACAACCGCAACGACGCGGACCGGGCCACGCTCGACGACCTGGTCCGCACCGCGGACGTGTACCTCCACAACTTCCGGCCCGGCGTCGCCGAGCGGCTGCACGTCGGCTACGACCGGCTCCACGAGATCAACCCGCGACTCGTCTACTGCGCGATCAGCGGTCTCGGCGTCGACGGCCCGTATGCCTCCCGTCCGTCGTACGACACCGTGGCCCAGGCCTACAGCGGCATGCTGTCGCTGACCCTCGACCCGAACCAGCCGCGGATCAGCGGGCCCGCGGTGGCCGACGCGGTGACCGGTCTCTACGCCGCGCAGGGTGTGCTCGGCGCGCTGGTGCGGCGCGGCATCGACGGGCAGGGGCACCTGGTGGAGATCTCCATGCTGGAGGCGATGACCCACTTCCTGCTCGAGCCGTACTCCTCCTACTTCGGCACCGGCACCAACCCCGGCCCCTACGGCCGGGCGGCGCTCTCGCAGAGCTTCGCGATGCGCTGCGCGGACGGCAACCTGGTGGCCCTGCACCTGTCCTCGCCGCCGAAGTTCTGGCTCGGCCTGCTCGAGGCGATCGACCGCAAGCACCTCGCCGAGGACGAGCGGTTCGTCGACCACCGGCGCCGGGTCCGCCACCACGAGGAGCTGCGCGTGGAGCTGCAGGAGGCGTTCACGAAGCGGCCGCGCGCGGAGTGGCTCGCGCTGCTGGTGCAGTACGACGTACCGCACGCCCCGGTCCTCGAGCCCGACGACGCGCGCGTCGACCCGCAGTTCACCCACCTCCGGCTGGAGACCACGGCCAGCCATCCCACCGAGGGCCCGGTCGTCTCGATCCGGCCCGCGCACCGCTTCGACCACCAGCTGAGCACCGAGATAGTCCCGCCGCCCACGCTCGGCGAGCACGACGCCGAGGTCCGTGCGGAGGTGGCACTCCGGCTCAAGAATGCCACCGCCTGACCGGCCCGGAGAGAACCCAGACCCCCACCCGGAACGCGGCACCCGTCGCGCCTAGGAAGCCCGATATATCGCTAGAAATTGGAGCATGGCATGGACAGCAAGATGCGAGGAGTCGTCGGCGCCGCGTCCTTCGGCACCATCCTGGAGTGGTACGACTTCTTCCTGTACGGCACGGCCGCGGCGCTGGTCTTCCCGCAGCTGTTCTTCCCCGAGAGCGACCCGGTGGTCGGCACCCTGCTCTCCTTCGGGGCCTACGCCACCGGCTTCCTGGCCCGCCCGCTCGGCGGAGTCATCGCCGGCCACTTCGGCGACCGGGTCGGCCGGCGCAAGGCGCTGCTGTTCACGCTGCTGCTGATGGGCTTCGCCACCGCCGGGATCGGCGTGCTGCCGAGCTACCAGAGCATCGGCGTGGCTGCGCCGTTCCTGCTGGTCGCGCTGCGCATCGTCCAGGGCCTGGCCACCGGCGGTGAGTGGGGCGGCGCCTCGCTGCTCACCCTCGAGCACACCCGGCAGCGGCGCGGCTACCTCGGCGCGTTCATCTCCGCCGCGGTGTACGTCGGACTGATCATCGGCAGCCTGGTCTACCTGCTGCTCAACCTGTTCCTGTCCGACGCGCAGCTGCTCGCCTGGGGCTGGCGCATCCCGTTCCTGCTCAGCCTGATCCTGGTCGGCGTCGGGCTCTACATCC
>DASSKO010000103.1:0-6146 GCA_035690425.1 Nocardioidaceae bacterium | reverse complement strand
GGTGCAGCGTCCAGCCGTCGAGCCGCGGCGGGTCTGCGCGGGCACGCAGAGCCTCCACCAGAGCTGCCGGCCACAGGTGCTGGTGGACGTCGACGACTGATGGAACTGACAAGCCCTGTCACCTCTCTCGCCGGGCCTGGGACAATGTCACTGAAGCGCATCAGTGAACTGTTTCAGTGAATCGCTTCACCACACTCTCTGTCAACCCGTCCGGGCACTCTTCTCCGGCGACCTCGGACGCTGGAGTCAGACGACCCAGAGGACGCCGGCCAGGGAGAGGCCAGCCACGACGAGCGTCGACACGGCGCCGAGGGCGAGTGCGAGCCCACCGGCGTGCACCAGCGAACGCAGCCGGACGGCGGTGCCGAGGCCGAACAGCGCGGCGCCGAGAGCGACCGTCTGGACGTGCTCGATGGCGTCCAGCACTTCCACCGGAACCACGTTCAAGCTTCGCAGGCACACGCAGACGAGAAACCCGAGCACGAAGAGCGGGACGATCGGAGGGCGCCTGCTGTCCGCCTCGTGGTCTGCCGCGGACGCCGACCGGTGCCGCAGCAGGCCGACGCCGGCCACCACCGGGGCGAGCAGCAGAACCCGGGTCAGCTTGACCACGGCCGCCACGGCCACTGCGGTCGCTCCTGCGGGTCCTGCCGCCGCCACGACTTGGCCGACCTCGTGGACGCTGGCGCCTGCCCACACGCCCAGCTGCTGGTCGGTCAGGGCGAAGGGCGCCTGTAGCAGGGGTACGGCGACCATCGCGACGGTGCCGCAGATCGTCACCATCGTGATCGCCGTGGCCACGTCGTCCTCGTCGGCCTCGGCGCTCTCCTTCATGGCTGCGATCGCCGATGCGCCGCAGATGGCGAAGCCGGTGCCGATCAGCAGGCTCCGCGGCCTGCCGAGCCCGATCCTCAGGCCCGCCCAGGTCGTGACGAGGAGGGTCGCGAGCAGCGTCGTCACGACGAGGCCGATGACCGGGAGACCGAGGTCCGCGATCGACACGAGGGACAGCGAGAACCCGAGCAGCACCACGCCGACGCGCAACAGCTTGCCCACGACAGTCCGCAGGCCAGGTTGCACGCGGCTGGGCAAGGCGTTCACGTTGGCCACCAGCGCGCCGAGCAGGACCGACCAAGTCAGGACTCCCACACCTTCGACGAGCTCGTGCAACCCGAGCGCGCCCGCGACACCGACGGCGCAAGCCAGCAGCCCGGCAACCAGATGACGGCTGTCGCGGGCATACCGACACAGGTCGGCCGGGTGGGTAAGTGAGCCCTGGGCCATGCACCCAGCCTGGGGCGCACACCGGTCCGGCGGTAGCCCCAAGCTCGGTATCAGGTCATACGCTGTGCGCATGAGCAGCCGGCGGCCCGACCTTGACGATCTCGACCTTCTGGTCCTCGTGTCCAGGACCGGCAGCATCGGTCGGGCCGCGGTCTTGCTGGGTCTCACCCAACCGAGCGTCAGTCGCAGGATGGCGGCACTGGAGCGCTCCCTGCGGGTGTCGTTGCTGAGCCGAGGCCGCCGCGGCACCGAGCTGACACCGGCGGGGCGGGTCGTCGTCAACTGGGCCGCCAGCCTGCTCGATGCGGCGAGTGACTTCAGCGCATCCGTGCAGACGCTGCGCGAACAGAGCGAGGTCACGGTGCGGGCCGCGGTGAGCATGACCATCGCCGAGCACTACGCGCCAGGCTGGCTATCGTCGCTGCGCCGTCGGCAGCCGGACGTGGTGGTCTCGCTCACGGTTGCCAACTCCACTGAGGTGTCCGACCTGGTCGAGAAGGGCACGGTCGACATCGGGTTCATCGAGTCGCCGACACTTCGTACCGGGCTGCGGAGCCACCGAGTAGGTCACGACGTCCTGGCGGTCGCGGTCACCCCGGACCATTACTGGACGACGCGAGAGTCCATCTCGGCCGAGGAGCTGTCCCGGTCGCAGCTGCTCGTGCGGGAGCCTGGCTCGGGGACACGGGAGACGGTCGAACAGGCATTGCTGAGCTTGGGACTCGAGATGACGACAGGACTCGAGCTGGCGTCGAACACCGCGCTGAAGTCGGCTGCCCGCGCGGGGATGGGGCCTGCGGTCGTCTCGGCCCTGTCCGTCTGCGATGAGCTCGCCAACGGCCACCTGGTCGACGTCGCCGTGGACGGTCTCCAGCTGCAACGACCGCTGTCGGCCGTCTGGCGGAGCGACCACGACCTCTCACCGGCAACGGTGGAGATGCTCGCGATCGCAGGCACCAAGCGCTGAGTCTGCCTCACCGCGGGCCGGACGGTGGCCCGACCGAGTCACGCATCTGCGGCTCGGGGGCGAGCACCAGCGCCCGGCGCCGCCTGTCCGTGTCCAGGGCGGTCACCACCCGGTCGATGGCCGCCTCCACGATCTTGGCGATGTCCCACCTGCACGTCGACAGCGGCGGGGTCAGCAACCGAGAGACCGGGTGGTCGTCGTACCCGAGGACCGACACGTCGTCGGGCACGGTGAGAGCCAGGTCGCGCACCGCGGCGTAGACGCCGTAAGCCATGGAGTCGGTCAGGCAGAAGAATGCGGTGGGCCGGCGCTCGCCTTGCAGCTCGGCAAGGGCGATCTCCGTAGCACCGGTGAGATCGTGGGGACAGCTGACCAGCGTCGCGTCCACACCGAGACCGGGAGCGATCTGCAGCACTGCCCGGTCGGCAGGCCGGTCCGCAGCCCCGCCACGGCCGGGTGTCAGCACCGTGACCTGGCGGTGCCCCGCCTCGGCCAGAGTGGTCAGCGAGGAGAGCACTCCGGCGTCGTTGTCGAAGACCACCTCGGAGACGGTCGAGGCCTTCGGCAGCCGGTCACCGATGCTGACCAGTGCGAGCTGCTGGGCGATCAGCTCCCAGTGCGGTGAGCGCGGATCGACGGCGATCGTGATCAGGGCGTCGACTCGTTGATCGGCCAGATGCTTTGACATCCGCGCCTCCCGCCCCCCGTCTCCCACTGCATCCACGATCAGAGCGTTGCGCCCCACGTCGAGCAGCGCCCGGCCCAGGGCCGAGGACAGGGACTGCTGCCAGAGGTCTTGCAGTGACCCGCACAGGACGCCGATGGTGCCGGTGCGGCCACTCGCCAACGCTCTCGCGGCCGGATGCGCTTCATAGCCGAGCATGTCGGCGGCATTCCGCACCCGGTCCTGGGTCTCCTGCGGCACCTGCAGGCCACGGAGCGCGTAGGAGACCGCAGCAGGAGACAGTCCGGTGGCGGCGGCGATGTCCTTGATCGTCGGTCGCTTCGGGCTCGGGGGCACGTCGATAGCCTAGCCAGCGGGCTCGGTTCCCGGACCCGGACCAGGATGCCGACTCACGGGCCGCCGACATGGGCCACAGCTGCACCTGGCGCCGACTACCTCATCACCAGGCCGCCGTCGACGAACAGGCACGCCCCGGTCACGAAGCCGGACCAGCCGCCGGCGAAGAACAGCACGGCACCGGCCACGTCGTCCGGAGTCGCCAGCCGGCGCAGCGGCGTGGCCACCTCCAGCGCGTCGCGCTGCTCGTCGGTCGCCGGCTGGGTCGAGTCGGTGGGGTACACGAGCCCGGGTGCCACACAGTTCACGGTCACGCCGAACGGTCCGAGCTCGGCCGCCAGGTTGCGGGAGTAGCCGAGCAGAGCGGTCTTGGCCGTGGTGTAGTCGTGGTACGGGACGGTGGGTCGCTCGACGAGGTCGGTGGCCACGTTGATGATCCGTCCGCTGCCCGCGGCTCTCATCTGCGGCAACACGGCCTGGCAGACGTTGAACGCGCCGCCGAGGCTGGACTCGAACTGCGCCTGGTAGTCCTCCCACCGGATGTCCCACGCGGTGCGCCGGGCCAGCGGGTCGAAGCGGTAGCTGCGCAGCGCGTTGTTCACCACCACGTCCACCGGCCCGAAACGCTCCGAGACCTCGGCGACCATCGATTGCACGGCGACGGCGTCGGTGATGTCGGCGGCGAACGGCTCTGCGCGGCCACCGACCGCCTCCACCTCTCGCGCGACATCCGCAGCGGCGTCGTGGCTGCGCAGGTAGTTCACCGCGACTGTGGCGCCGTGCGCGCCCAGGCCTCGCGCGATCGCGGCCCCGATGCCCCGGCTGGCGCCGGTGACGACGGCGACCCGGTCGCGAAGCAGGTCGCTGCGCCCCAGGCCCGAACCGTCACCGTGCGTGGGACTCATGACCGGGCTTGCGTCCACTCGGGGTCGTACTGCTCCAACGCGGCCTCGGCCGCGCCCTCCACGTCGACCCAGCGCACCAGCGCCGCCAGGCTGCCCCGGCCGTCGTGGTGCCACCCCGCCGCCGGGTCCGGCATCTGACCGACCGCGCAGATCCGGTCGGCACCACATCGGCCGAGCACCTGGGCCCACTCGGTGAGTCGCCCCGGAGCGCAGGCGACGCCGGCCGTCTGCAGGTATCGGTGCACCGGCGCGATGAGCGCTTCGACGTCGTCGATGCTGTCGACCGGGTGCACCCGCACCAGCCGGTTGAGCGGTGACGGGTCGAACCGCTGCGGCGTCTGCTCGTAGAGGACGGTCCAGGCGGTCCCGCCCGTGCTGCTGAAGACCTCGACGGCCTCGTCGTCGTACCCGCGGAACTCATACCCCGACCGGATCCGCTCGATCGCAGCGCTCTCCTCCACGCTGATCCGGGCCCGGGGCTTGGCCTGCTCGAAGCGGCGCATCTCGGCCGCCAGCGCGGCGGTGAAGGTCATCGGATCGACCGCACCACCGCGCTCGACGAACAGCGCGTGCGGCGACAGGCATCCCTGCTGGTCGTACTGAGAGACGTCGCGCGCAGCCCGGCGGGCGGTGTCGGCGTAGCGGTTGAGGGCGAGCGCTTCCCGGCCGATCACGGCGATACTCACCTTGTGCCCGTAGGGCACGAACGGGATCCCCGCCGGGACGCGGCGCGTCAGCCCCTCGATCGCGCGCCGGCCGCCGGTGGCGGTCACTGCCTCGGAGCGGGTGAATGCCGCGGCTTCCACCTGCTCGTCTCCGCCGGGCCAGTGCAGGATCGCCAGGCACTGGGCGAGCAATGGGTCCTCCTCAGCCACGCTGCGGGCGAACAGCACCGGGAAGAGCGGCTCCCCCGACGCCGACTTGCCCAGCGTGGCGGACTTCACCAGCAGGGCGCAGACGAGGTTCCACGCCGGCAGGCCCGGCACGTTGCCGGCGAAGATCTGCGTGGTCAGCCGCGGCCCGTAGGCCCGCGACCGTCCGCCTGCCCGGTTGGGCTGGAATCCGTCGAGCACGAGCGGGTTGTCGAAGTCCTGAGCCAGGAAGCGCAGCAGCCGGTCATGACGAAACGTCTTCAGGTGGTCCTTGAGCCCGCGTCGCACCATCTCGGGTGCGTATCCGGTGATCGCCGGCAGCGTCTCCTCCGCCAGCCGCCGCCACGGGTAGTCGGGGTCGTACCAGCGGGCCACCGCGCGGCCCACCACCTCGGCGACCTCCATCACCGGGCGCTCGGCCAGCTGCCGGGCCTGGGCGCCGAGGAGACCCGTGCACACCCGGTCGACGAGCTGCGGCGTCACGACCGGAAGGCGCAGGGTGAGCCCGGCCATCGGGCGCGTCACCCACCGCAGCTCGGCCAGCTCGGCCTGGCTGAGCTGGGGCAGGAAGAACCCGTCGAGCACGCTCGCACCGCTGACCTCGGCCGGCACCCGGTGCTCCGCTGCTGTGCTCACCACGGCCGGCCCGGGTTGGCCGCGAGCATCTCGTCGAGCGCGACCGAGCAGCCCCGCGCCTCGGTCCCCTCGGCGCGACCGAGCAGCGCGAAGTCCGGCTGCGGGGACGGCTGCGGGTAGGGCGGGGTACCCGGCGGCGACTGCTGCGCCGGCGCCAGGTAACCGATGTCCTCGGTCAGCACGGCCAGGCACGAGCCCCAATTGGCCAGGTCGTAGTGGACCACCAAGCCCCGCTCGCCGGGCTCGACCGGCTCCCGGGTCTCCGGGTCCACGACGCGGATCCGTGCCCAGGGCGGTGCCGTCTTGTGCCGGGGCCGGTCCGGCCGGCCCAGCCAGGCACTGCGCAGAGTGGTGTCGTAGTACTGCGTGCTGATCTCGGTCATTCCGTAGTAGTTGACGCACCACGGGTCGGCGACGCCGAGCCGCTCACCGGCCAGTGCCCGCAGGTCCGCCGCCGAGAC
>DASSKO010000102.1:0-40263 GCA_035690425.1 Nocardioidaceae bacterium | reverse complement strand
CAGCACGTAGGGAGCCCAACGCTCGTTGGTCTGGCTGTAGAGCTGCCCCTTGGCGCTGCTCACGACGGTAGGTCTGTCCTGCGTCGGCGTCGCCGCGATCGCTGTCGGCTTGAAGTCCATCAGCGTGGAGACCTGGACGTCCGACCCGTCGATGTCGACCGTGAACGCCTGCAGGGACTCCCCGGCACGGCGGGCGAGCACGGCAAGCTCGGTGGGGCTCGCCCAGTCGAGGTCGCGGAAGTCCGCCAGCGGCGTCACCGGCGTGATGATCTCGCGCCAGCGGTTGATCCGCAGCAGGCCGCCGGGCTTGGCCGGACGCACGATCCGGGCGATGAGCAGCCGGGTGTCGGGCCCGGTGCCGCCGAGGACGGCAATGCGCATGCCGTCGCGGGACACCGAGAACGCCTCGATGCGGTCGGGCGTCAGCGGCTCGTCGGCGACGCGCACAGGCTGTGGCGAGCCGTCGAGGATCGTGGAGATCGCAGTGCCGGCACCGTCGTCATCGCTATCGTCGTCGCCCACCTCCGCCTGGCGGTCCACCACCCACAGCAGGCCGGTTCGGTCCCACTGCGGGGGCAGCAGCGAGCCGCCGCCGTCGAGCCAGAACTGCAGGTCGGACGGCTCGGTGAGCAGGTTGGTCACCGCGACCGAGCCACCGCCCACCACGGCCGCGACCACCTTGCCCTCGCGGCCGATGCCGAAGGAGTCGACGGCAACCTCCCCCGCGCCGAGCGGACCGGCCACCGGGGACACCTCGGCTCCGCTGTCGACGGCGGGCACGGTGACGATACGTTCCCCGTGCAACGCGTAGAGATTGCGCGACGCGCTGCCGTCCGCCGGATCGTAGGAATCGCCGTAGTCGGCGTCGAGCAGCTCCTGCCGGTCGATCAACGACACCGGCGCGCCGTCGGTGGTCACGCGGATCGCGCGGATCTCGGGGATCTGGTCAAGGGTCCAGGCCAGCTGCGCTGCGAGCAGTCGACGCTCCTCGGGCGGATAGCTCATCACGTCGGCGCCGATCGCGACCGGCGCGACACCGTCGTCGTCGACCGGCACCGACAGCGTCGGGTCGGTCGAGCGTGGCACCAGCGACTTGAGGTCCTTCAGCCACTTCGTCGGCCCGCGCACCAGTCCCCGCAGCAGCAGGGTCGCGGTCTGGTCGCCGTCGGCGAGGTAGACCTGGTCCGGGACGAGCGTGGACCAGGTCGGGTCGAAGAAGAACAGCGAGTACGCGTTGTAGCGGTCCTCGAAGAAGTCCTGCCGGATCAGGATGCCCGGCGGCGGGTCGCTGATCCGCCACTCGCCCTCGACCTGCACGAGCGTGAGGTCGATTTCCAGCTTGGCCCGCGCGGGTGGGGTCGAGGACCACGAGCCCCGCCCGTCCAGCGCGCCGAGCTGGGTGAGGGAGACCTGCACCTCGCGCCCGGACGTCTGGATACCGGCGGTACCGGAGAAGATCACCGCACCGGCGTCGGGCTGCCAGTCGGCCGCGGCCTGCTCGGTGAGGAACTCGCGGACGATGCTCGGGTCGGTGGGGTAGGCCAGCATCGCCGCTAGATAACCGCGGACGATGTCCGCCGGCTCGGCGCCCTCGGCCGGGCCCTCAGGGACATACTGCGCCTGCACGGCAGCATCGTCGGGAAGCACGCTCGCACTGTCGCGAACCGGGCCGCTGTCGGGCACGCTGACGCAGCCGGCCGGCAGCAGCACCAGCAGCGCCAGCAGCACAGCCGTCACGAGCCGGCGCACCCGCCCCGCCGGCGGAGTCGTCGTCATGGCTGCGCTCCTCTGAGCTGCGGCATCAGGTAGGCGGCACCGACGCTTGCCCGCCGGGCGTCGGCGGGCACCAGCGGGAGCGGCGACCGCTCCAGCATCTGGCCCGCGCGCCGAGGCAGCGTCAGCCGGAACTGGGTGCCGTTGCCCGGCTCACCCCACGCCTGCAGCCATCCTCCGTGCAGGCGGGCGTCCTCCAGCGAGATCGCCAGCCCCAGCCCGGTGCCTCCGCTGGTTCGCGCACGCGCGGGGTCGGCGCGCCAGAACCGGTTGAAGACCATCGACGCCTCCTCGGTGGCCAGGCCGACACCGTGGTCGCGCACGGTCAGCGCTGCCGCGTCGTCGCTCGCTCCGACGGTGACCACGATGTCGCCACCCTCGCCGTACTCGATGGCGTTGGCCACCAGGTTGCGGACGATGCGCTCGATCCGGCGTACGTCGGCCTCGGCCACGCAGCGCCGATCACCGGGCCGATCACCGGGCCGATCACCGGGCCGATCACCGGGCCGATCACCGGGCCGATCACCGGGCCGATCACCGGGTCGACCACTGGGCCGATCACCGGGCCGACCAGCCGTGCGGATCTCGACGGTGCTGCCCCGGCGCTGCGCGAGCAAGTGGGTTGCGGTGACCACCCGGTCGGCCACCTCCGCGAGATCGACCTCGTCGAGCTCGAGGGCGGCGACTCCGGCGTCGAACCGGCTGATCTCGAGCAGGTCGGACAGCAGCGCCTCGAACCGGTCGAGCTCGGCCTGCAACAACTCGGCAGAGCGGGCGGTGCCCTCGTCGAACTCCTCCCGCGCGTCGTGCAGGACGTCGGCCGCCATCCGCACCGTCGTCAACGGCGTGCGCAGCTCATGGGACACGTCGGACACGAACCGCCGCTGCACCCGCGACAGCTCCTCGAGCTGGCGGATCTGCTGCTGCAGGCTGGCCGCCATCTGGTTGAACGACATGCCGAGTCGAGCGATGTCGTCCTCACCGCGCACCTGCATGCGCTCCTGCAGCCGGCCGGCAGCCAGCCGCTCGGCGATCCGGCGCGCGAGCCGCACCGGCGTGACCACCTGCCGAATCACCAGGAAGGCAACTCCGACGACCAGCACGACCAGCAGGGAACCGGCGGTGAGCATCGCCCCGCGGACGACGTTGAGGGTGTCCACCTGCTCGCCGAGCGGGAACAGGAAGGAGAGCGTGTAGGTGCCGCCGTCGGAAGGCAGCACCACTTGGGAGGACACCACGATCGCAGGCACCGACCCGGCGGCGGTGGCATCCCCGATCCGGGTGTAGGTCCATGCCGTCGGCGCCGCCGAGCCCAGCGGCCGCGGCTGCTCGACGCGGCTGACCAGCTCCGCAGGGATCGTCTCAGCATCGCTCGGCAGTGACCGCCACTGCCCGGCCGGCCCGGTCAGCACCACGCGATACTGCCCACTGGCCGCACCGGGCTCGTTGAGCCGCTGGAACAGGTCGGAGAGTAGCTGCACGGGGTCCAGATTGGTCGGATCGGTCGAGTCGACGAACCCCTGGGCGTCGGCGAAGCCCTGACGGGCGTCCTGCAGCGACGCATCCCGCTTGCTCTCGACCAGCCCGTCGGTGACCTGCCGCAGCAGCATCCAGCCCACCAGTGCCACGACCAGCGCCGACAGCAGCAGCGTCAGCATGACGACGCGCGCCTGCAACGACCGGCGCCAGGAGAGGGCGACCGCCCGGACCGGCCTCAGCAACCAGCTCAGCGCGCCACCGACCGCGGCCGTGACGGCCGAGCGGAGCGTGGGTGCTGGGGCCGGCGTGGGCATGATCAGCCAGTCCGGATCAGGCCGGGCCGGCCTTGTAGCCGACGCCACGCACGGTCAGCACGATCTCGGGCTGCTCGGGGTCTACCTCGACCTTGGCCCGCAGCCGCTGCACGTGCACGTTGACCAGCCGGGTGTCCGCGGCGTGCCGGTAGCCCCACACCTGCTCGAGCAGCACCTCCCGGGTGAAGACCTGCCACGGCTTGCGCGCCAGGCAGACCAGCAGGTCGAACTCGAGCGGTGTGAGGTTGATGAGCTCGCCGCCGCGCCGCACCGTGTGGCCCGCGACGTCGATGGTGAGGTCGCCCACCTCCAACGACTCCGGCGCCGGCTCGTCGAAACGCCGCATCCGCGCCCGGATGCGCGCCACCAGCTCCTTGGGCTTGAACGGCTTGACGACGTAGTCGTCGGCACCGGACTCCAGGCCGACAACGACGTCGACCGTGTCGTTCTTGGCCGTGAGCATCACGATCGGCACCCCTGACTCGGCCCGGATCTCACGGCACACGTCGATGCCGTCCTTGCCGGGCAGCATCAGGTCGAGCAGGACGAGCTCGGGCCGGTGCTCGCGGTAGGCGCCCATCGCCTTGTCGCCGGTGAGGCACACCACCGGCTCGAATCCCTCGTTGCGGAGCACGATCGTGAGCATCTCGGCCAACGCGGCATCGTCATCGACGACGAGCACCTTGCCCCTGGTCGCCCCCTGAGTCACTCGATCCCCTTCAGCAGTGGGACAGCCATCAGTAGCGGTAGTGCTCCGACTTGAACGGGCCGTCGACCGGAACGCCCAGGTAGCCCGCCTGGTCGTCGGTGAGCTTGGTGAGCCTGACGCCGAGCGCCCCGAGGTGCAGCCGGGCGACCTCCTCGTCGAGGTGCTTGGGCAGCACGTAGACACCGACCGGGTAGTCGCCGGTCTTGGTGAACAGCTCCACCTGCGCCAGCACCTGGTTGGTGAAGGAGTTGCTCATCACGAAGGACGGGTGACCGGTGGCGTTGCCGAGGTTGAGCAGCCGTCCCTCGCTCAGCACGATCACCGTGCGCCCGTCGGGGAAGGTCCACGTGTCGACCTGCGGCTTGACGTTCTTGCGCTCGATGCCGGGGGTCTTCGCCAGCCCCGCCATGTCGATCTCGTTGTCGAAATGACCGATGTTGCCGATGATCGCCTGGTGCTTCATCCGGCCCATGTGCGCAGCGGTGATGACGTTATAGCACCCGGTGGCGGTGATGAAGATGTCGGCGGTGTCGATGACGTCGTCGAGCGTGGCGACCTGGTAGCCGTCCATCGCCGCCTGCAGTGCGCAGATCGGGTCGATCTCGGTGACGATCACCCGCGCGCCCTGACCACGCAAGGAGTCCGCACACCCCTTGCCCACGTCGCCGTACCCGGCGATCACGGCCACCTTGCCGCCGATGAGTACGTCGGTGGCGCGGTTGATGCCGTCGACCAGCGAGTGGCGGCAGCCGTACTTGTTGTCGAACTTCGACTTGGTCACCGAGTCGTTGACGTTGATCGCCGGGAAGAGCAGAGTGCCCGCGCGCTGCATCTCGTAGAGCCGGTGTACGCCGGTCGTGGTCTCCTCGGTGACCCCCTTGATCCGGTTGGCGATCTCGGTCCACTTGCCGGGCTGCTCGGCGAGCGTGCGGTTCAGGGTGGTGAGCACCACCGCGAACTCCTCGGTGTCGGCGGTCGAGGGGTCCGGGGCCGAGCCGGCCTTCTCGAACTCGACGCCCTTGTGCAGCAGCAGCGTCGCGTCACCGCCGTCGTCGAGGATCATGTTCGGCCCCGACGCGCCGGTGCCGTCGTCCGGCCAGGTCATGATCTGCTCGGTGCACCACCAGTACTCCTCCAGCGTCTCGCCCTTCCAGGCGAACACCGGCACGCCGGCGGGCTGCTCCACGGTGCCCTCGCGACCGACCGCGACGGCGGCGGCGGCGTGGTCCTGGGTGGAGAAGATGTTGCAGCTGGCCCAGCGGACCTCGGCCCCCAGCTCGACCAGCGTCTCGATCAGGACCGCGGTCTGCACGGTCATGTGCAGGGAGCCGGCAATTCTGGCCCCGGCCAGCGGCTTGCTGGCCCCGTAGCGCTCGCGCATGGCCAGCAGGCCCGGCATCTCGTGCTCGGCGAGGGTGATTTCGATGCGGCCGAACTCGGCGAGCGTCAGGTCAGCGACCTTGTAGTCCATGCGTGATCCTCCGGGGCAGTTGAGTCAACCCCACCAGGGTAGTGCCCGGCGGGTGAGATGTCCGACGTGCCGGCAACCTCCGTCAGCGGTCGGCGGGAGCGGACGGCTCCGGACGCTGAGTCAGCTCCCCAGGGGCACCGGCGGTCGGGCGGACGATGTCGGGCTCGAGGTAGATCACCCGGGCGGGCGGTTCCGCGGCGCGGATGCGCTGCTCGGCGGCATCGATCGCCGCCGCCACCTCGGCGGCGGACTCGGTGGGGCGTACGCCGATCTTCGCCGCCACCAGCAGCTCGTCGGGGCCGAGGTGCAGCGTCTTCAGGTGGATGATCCGCTCGACCGTCTCGACGCTCTCGATCGCCTCCCGGATCCGGCGTACGGCGGGTCGGGCGGCGGACTCCCCGAGCAGCAGGCTCTTGGTTTCGATCGCCAGGATGACCGCGATCGCCACGAGCAGCACGCCGATTGCCGCGGTGCCGGCCACGTCCCAGTACGCGTTGCCGGTCAGCAACGACAGGCCGATGCCCACCAGGGCGAGGGCCAGCCCGACCAATGCGCCGAGGTCTTCGAGCAGGATCACCGGCAGCTCGGGCGACTTGGCCGTGCGGACGAAGGCGACCCACCCAGTCTCGCCCCGGACCCGGTTGGCCTCCACGATCGCGGTGCGGAACGAGAACGTCTCCATGGCGATGGCGCCGACCAGCACCGCGATCGGCACCCACCACCACTGGCTCTCCAGCAGCTCGTTCGGCGCCCCGGAGTGCACCTGGTGCCACTTGTGGTACGCCTCGTACAGCGCGAACAGACCACCGACGCTGAACAGCACGATCGCAACGATGAAGGCGTAGACGTAACGCTCCCGACCGTAGCCGAAGGGGTGCTCCTCGGTCGCCGCGCGCTGGGCCCGCTTACGCCCGAGCAGCAGCAGTCCCTGGTTGCCGGCGTCGGCGACCGAGTGGATCGCCTCGGCCAGCATCGACGAGGCGCCGGTCAGCAACCACGCCAGGAACTTCAGGACGGCGATGCCGGTGTTGGCCAGCAGCGCCGCGACCACGGCCTTGGTGCCACCATCAGCGGCCATCGGTGCGCTCCGTTGTCATAGCTCCTCATCCTGCCCGCGCCGGGCGGCCCATACCACCCTGCCACGCATCGCGGCGGGGCCGGCTAAGGACGCTGCGGACGGCCCAGACCCACACCCAGGTAGGTGGCGGCGTAGCTCCCGGTGGACAGCAACGACGCGTATCGCGCGACGTCGGGTCCGTCGCCTGCGACGACCGTGTACACCCGCGCCTGGTGCTGGTCAGCGACCGCGAGCAGCCGGCCGCGCTGCTCGCGAACGGCCGGCGCGTCGGCGCCGTCATCGAGGATGACGAGCGCCGGACGCGCCGGCGCCGGTCCATCGACGTAGGGGTCGGCGAACGGATCGGCGAAGACGTCCTGCCCTGGCAGGCTCGCCAGCACGGGCAGCAGGTGCTCGGCGTCGGCGGCGAGCGCGGGACGACCCGAGTTTCGCCGGATCAGCTCGGCCACCCGGCGCGCCGCCCGCGCAGCCAGGACCGAGCCTCCCCAGACCAGCGGCAAAGCGTCGGCCAGCGTGATCGCAAGGTCCTTGGCCGGGTTGTCGGAAAGGTCACGGCCGGGGCTGCACGCGATGGCCACGTCGTCGAGCGCGCTGGCCACGGACTCGGCGTTGACCTCTGGGCCGAGACCCATCCGGTGCATCGCCTGCAGCATCACCACGGCGGCGGCGAGTGGGTCCTCGGTGTAGGTCGGCAGCACGATCGAGTAACGCCCCTGTGCGTGCTCGGCGAGCATCGAGTGCGGAGGACACGCCACGATCAGGCCACAGCCGCGCCGCACCGCCTCCGTGACGGCCGACGTGGCGCCGGAGTCTCCGGAGTCGCCGCCTGCCGGAGCGAGCACGAGCACCAGGTCGAGCGCGCCCGCCCAGCCGGGCAGCCCCGGGCCGGGCCAGGCCACGAACGGCACCGGGCACCAGGGCTCGAGAACCGCCCGCAGCAGACGTGCATCGACGCCGGCCACGACCAATGCCCGCGGTGAGTCGAGGATCTCCAGCGAGGCATTGGCCTCGGCGGCCGCATCGGTCTCGCGGCGTACCCGCGCTCCGCTCTCGGCCAGCCTGCGCAGGTCGGCCTCGACCGGCGCCAGGCTGCGCTCGTCGTCGAGCAGCGAGTCGTCGAAACCGTCACTCGCCATCGCCAAGGCTCAGCCCTCGGGAGAGGCGTCGCCGGGCGGCGCGGCCGTCGGAGAGGCCGGCCGGCGGGCCTCGTCGACGAGCATGACGGGGATGTCGTCGCGGACCGGGTACGCCAGGCCGCACCCCGTGCACACCAGCTCGGAGGCCTGCTCATCGACGGCCACGGTGGCGCGACAGTTGGGACAGACGAGGATCTCCAGCAGCGCCGGGTCGAGGTTCATCAGCTATTCGCTCCTGACAAGGGCGAGCACGTCGTCGCGCACCCGCGCCATCGTGGTCGGGTCGACGCCCTCCACGTTGAGCCGCAGCAACGGCTCGGTATTGGACGCTCGCACATTGAACCACCACTGCGGATGTGACACGGTCAGCCCGTCCAGCCGGTCCAGGCTGACACCGTCGAGCCCGGCGTACTCACGCTCGATGCGTTCGGTGACCGCGCGTTGGTCCGCGACCGTGCTGTTGATCTCGCCGGAGGCCGAGTACGGCGAGAAGTGGGCGAGCAGCTCCGAGAGTGGCCGCTCGTCCGAAGACAGGGCGGCGAGGGTGTGCAGCGCGGCCAGCATGCCCGAGTCGGCGCGCCAGAAGTCGCGGAAGTAGAAGTGCCCGGAGTGCTCGCCGCCGAAGATCGCGCCGGTCTGCGCCATCGTGGCCTTGATGAAGGAGTGGCCCACTCGGGTGCGCACCGTCGCGCCACCGTGCCGGCGCACCACCTCCGGCACCGCGCGTGAGCTGATCAGGTTGTGGATGATCGTGGCACCGGGCTCGCGGCTGAGCTCACGGACGGCGATCAGACCGGTCAGCGCCGACGGGTCGACGATCTCACCGCGCTCATCGACGACGAAGCAGCGGTCTGCGTCACCGTCGAAGGCCAGTCCGATGTCGGCGTGGGTCTCGCGCACCGCACGTTGCAGGTCGCGCAGGTTCTCCGGTTCGATCGGGTTGGCCTCGTGGTGGGGAAAGCTGCCGTCGAGCTCGAAGAACAGCGGCACCAGGTCTACGTCGAGGCTTTCGAACACCGCCGGAGCCGTGTGGCCGGCCATGCCGTTGCCCGCGTCGACGGCCACCCTCAGCCTTCGCCCGTGGATCGGCACGAGATCGTGCAGGTGGGCGGCATAGTCGGCGAGCAGGTCGCGGTGCTCGACCCGGGCGTCTGGGGCCGGGGGCGAGTGCTGTTGCGCGGTGGCGAGCCGGGCCTGGACCATGGCGTGCACCTCGGCGAGTCCGGAGTCGCGTCCGACCGGCGCGGCACCGGCCCGGCACAGCTTGATGCCGTTGTAGCGGGCCGGGTTGTGGCTGGCGGTGAACATCGCGCCGGGCAGGTCCAGGCGGCCGGAGGCGAAGTAGAGCAGGTCGGTCGAGGCGAGGCCGATGTCGACGACGCTGGCGCCTACCGACCGGACACCCTCACCGAACGCCGCGGCCATGCCCGGCGAGGACGCGCGCATGTCGTGGCCGACCACGACCGCTCCCCCGTCGCGCGGCACGCCGGCCACGCTGACGAAGGCGGCTCCCACGGCCCGGGCCACCTGCTCGTCGAGCTCGTCGGGGACCAGCCCGCGTACGTCGTACGCCTTGAAGATGGTGTTCAGCCGGGCCGACAGCTCGCTCATGCGGACCTCCCGCTTACGCGTCGCTGGAGCGCAGGACGCGCAGATGGCCGCGGCGACCGACCTCGGAGGGCCCCGGCCGGGCTGGTTGCTGCGGACGCGGCCGGCCGGCCTCGCGGACGGCGTTGGCCAGCGCCTCCAAGTCGTCGCTCGACGGGCCCGCCGCCTCCGGGTCGGGTGCGAGCCGCAGGACCTCCCACCCGCGCGGCGCCGTCAGCCCCTCGGCGTGCGCTTGGCACAGGTCGTAGCAGTGCGGCTCGGCGTAGGTCGCCAGTGGCCCGAGGACGGCAGTCTGGTCGGCGTAGACATAGGTCAGCGTCGCGACGGCAGGCCGCGCACGGGCGGTGCGCGAACAACGTCGGGCTGGACTCACCGGGTGGACGCTATCGTCTCGGACACGCTCCCGCCGACATTGGGGCGTTTACAGTGGCGACGTGTCGATCCCCCGATCCCTGCGGCCCGCGTCGCAGCCCCACCGGCCCGGTGGCATGCGCGACCGTCATGGCCGAGGCCTGCGTGGGCCGTCGGCCCTGCCCGGCCCGCTGTCCCCGCGGGGCGTGGCCTACCCCGGCACCGCGGCCCAGCGGTTCGACGCCCTGGTCCTCAGCTTGGTCGCGGAGCTGGAGCGGCGTTGGGGCAACCAGTGGGGGCAGGTGGAGTTCGGCGTGGAGGAGACCCCGCTGATCCCGGCGGACTGGAGCAGCGATGCGCCGCTGGCCACCCTGGTGCGCGGCCACGGCGCGCGGGCGAGCCGGATCGTGCTGTTTCGCCGCCCCATCGCCTGGCGCGCCCCGACCCGGCCGGAGATGTCGGCCATGGTGCTGGCGGTGCTGATCGAGCAGGTTGCCGAGCTGCTCGGCATCGAACCGCACGAGGTCGACCCGCGCTACGAGAGCTGACGTGCCGCACCGTCCGTGCGCCACCACGACTGGAGCGGAAGTCGATGGCCTACGGTGCGGACGGCTCCGGCTCTTCCACCACGGCGATGTGGTTGCCGTCCGGGTCGCGCAGCATGAACATCAGCGGGGCGCCGGGCGTGCGCATCGGCTCCGGGTCGAGGTCGATGCCGCCGATGGCGCTCAGGCGAGCGTGCTCGCCGAGGACATCCGCCGTCTCCACTCCGATCCCGCCGCCACCGGGCTCGCCGCCCATCGGCGGGTTGAGCGCCAGCCGGGCCTGTGAGCCGGGCGGTGCCACCTCCACCCAGCGCATCTCGCCGTGCTCACCGAAGCGCGTGTCGCCGCGCAGCTCGAATCCGAGCTTCTCGGTGTAGAAGGCGAGGGCGGCGTCCTGATCGGCGACGGTGAACATGGCCACGCCGAGGTTCGAGACGGTTGTCCGGGCTTGCGTGTGATCAGTCATGGTCTGTAGACGGAGCGGACAACCGGAACTCATCGGTCGCGGCCCGGTGAGAAGTGGCGACGTCGGTGTTATGCGGGTCGGAGGCGTCGGGGCGGCAACGCAAGCGCTTGTCGCGTCATCCCATTCGCCGGGTGCATCGTCCATGCGCTCAGCGGATGGGATAACTCACCATGCGGTGAGGACGACTGGCCGCCGGTGCGGGCCCCGCGACGGCCGTCCGCCCGGCTGGTCCTCAGACGGCGCGCTTCTTGAGCTTGCGCCGCTCCCGCTCAGACATCCCGCCCCAGATGCCGAAGCGCTCGTCGTGCATCAGCGCGTACTCCAGGCACTCAGCGCGGACCTCGCACGAGAGGCAGACCCTCTTGGCTTCCCGCGTGGAGCCGCCCTTCTCCGGGAAGAACGACTCAGGGTCCGTCTGAGCGCACAGGGCTCGCTCCTGCCAGGTGATCTCATCGGTGTCTTGCATGTCGAGCGCGTCGAACTCGAGCACGGTGCTCGCCTCCTCGACCCTTGACCTTTGTTTTCGCGTGTCGTCCTTGACCTGGCCGGTGGTTACGACCACAGGAACGACACGAGTGAAATTACATGCCTGTCAATGCCGCCAAGTCAAGCCTGGATCTGATATTTCGCCGATCGCCTGGGGCTCGGCGCCCGCCCCCCTGCGCCGGTGACGGGGCCTGCCCAGGGGGACCGCGTGCCCTTCGGCATCGACACCAGGGAGACTCCTCCCATGCGAATCACGGCGATCTCCGGAGGCATCGGCGGCGCGCGCTTCCTGCGCGGGTTGCTGCATCATCTCGACCGGTCCGACGGCGAGGAGACGCACGAGCTCACGGTGATCGGCAACACCGCCGACGACATGTGGATGTTCGGTCTGCGCGTCTGCCCCGACCTCGACACGGTCATGTACACCCTCGGTGGCGGCATCGATGACGACCGCGGGTGGGGTCGAGCGCACGAGACCTGGCACGCCAAGGAGGAGCTAGCGGCGTACGACGTGCAGCCCAACTGGTTCGGGCTCGGCGACCGCGACCTGGCGACCCACCTCGTGCGCACCCAGATGCTGGCGGCGGGCTACCCCTTGTCGGCCGTGACCGAGGCACTCAGCCAGCGCTGGCCGGTCCCTCACCAGGCCTCCGTACGGCTGCTGCCGATGAGCGACGACCGCGCCGAGACCCACGTGGTCATCGACGACGAGGCCGCAGCCGGCGGGCGCCGGGCAGTGCACTTCCAGGAGTACTGGGTGCGGCTGCACGCCGAGGTCCCCGCCCGCGAGATCGTCGTGGTGGGTCTGCAGGACGCCACCGCCGGCCCGGGGGTGGTGGAGGCGGTCGAGCGCGCGGACGTGGTGCTGCTGCCGCCGTCGAATCCGGTGGTGTCGGTCGGCACGGTCCTCGGCGTCGCAGGTGTCGGTGCAGCCGTGCGCGAGACGGCTGCGCCCGTCGTGGGCGTCTCGCCGATCGTGTCGGGGCGGCCGGTGCGCGGGATGGCCGACGCGGTGCTCGCCGCGATCGGCGTCGAGACCACCGCCGCGGCCGTGGCGAGCCACTACGGGTCCCGGCGCTCCGGCGGCTTCCTGGACGGCTGGCTGGTGCACACCGACGACGGGCATGCCGTCTCGGCCGTGCAGGATGCCGGCATCGCGTGTGTGGCGGTCCCGTTGCTGATGACCGACGTCGACGCCACCGCGGCGATGGCCGCCTCCGCCCTCGACCTCGCGTCCCGGGTACGACGGTGAGGCAGCCACCGGGACCGCTCTGGGCCCGCGGCCTGCCGGGCCTGCCCGAGATCGTGCGCGGCGACGACCTCCCGGCACTCATCTGCGCCGCCGTCGGCCGTGCAGGTGCTGACCTCGGCGACGCTGGCCTTGAGGACGCTGCGCTCGACGACGGAGACGTGGTCGTGGTGACGAGCAAGGTCGTCAGCAAGGCCGAGGGCGGCATCGTCACCATGGACCGCGACACGGCGGTCGAGGCAGAGACTGCCCGCGTAGTGGCTCGCCGGGGGCCGACCACGATCGCCCGCACCAGGCACGGCCTCACGCTCGCCGCTGCCGGCGTGGACGCCAGCAACACCGCTCGCGGCACCGTGGTGCTGCTGCCCGCGGACCCCGATGCCAGCGCTCGGCGCCTCCGGACGTCGCTGCACGCGACCACCGGGCGCAACGTCGCCGTCGTGATCTCCGACACCGCCGGCCGCAGTTGGCGCGAGGGCCAGACCGACATCGCGATCGGGGTGGCGGGGATGCCCGCGGTGACCAGCCTGGCCGGCACCGTGGACGGCCACGGCAACGCGCTGGAGGTGACCGCACCGGCCGTAGCCGACGAGGTCGCCGGTCTCGCCGACCTGGTGATGGGCAAGCTGTCGGGCCTGCCGGTGGTGGTCGTCAGCGGGCTCGGTGATCTGGTGCTGCCGCCTGACGAGCACGGCCCCGGGGCAGCCGCGCTGATCCGGCCCGATGCCGGCGACATGTTCGGGCTGGGGAGTCGCGAGGCGGTGCTCGCTGCGGTCACCCGCCACGACCCGGCCGCCCTCGGCGCCCTGCGCCGTGACGCCACCACCGTCGAGGACCTGCTGGCGCTGGCCACGCGCAGCGGCGTACCCGTGTCCCTGCACACGCACGTGCTGGCCGACGGAACCGTGGAGGTCAGCGGGGCCGACGACCTGCTCACCGCCGCCGCGCTGGAGCGACTGCTCGTGGCGGCTACGACCACCCAATGGCGGCTGGTGGGCGACGAGCGGAACAACGGCCGGTGCCGGATCGTCGTACGCCAGGAAGGCGCAGGTCCGTAGACTTTGCCTTCGGCCGAGTCGTCGGCGAGCGTCGTCGACGGCCGCCGGCACCGGCTACCGCACGAACCTGCACCGAACACGAGCGAAAAGGCGACCACACGTGGGCAACGGCAAGTCCAAGGGCAGCGACCGCCGAGACCGGCTGGCTCGGCTCGAGCGGGAGCGCAAGGCGGCCGAGCGCAAGCGGACGCTGCTCTTCGCCGGCATCATCGGCGTGATCGCTGCGGTCATCATCGGCGCCACCGGCTGGTCGCTGTGGCAGGAGAGCGAGCAGAACGCCGCCATCGCCGACCGCAATCTCGACGAGTTCGGCGTGCCGGCCGCCGAGGCCTCCTGCAGCGAGCCCCAGGAGACCGAGGCGTCCGGCAACAACGAGCACATCGCCGAGGGCGACATCGACTACGGCCAGGCCCCGCCCGCGTCCGGACCGCACCGCCCGAGCTGGGTGCAGTTGGCCCGCGAGTTCTACACCGCCGAGGACCGCCCCGAGCTCGAGATGCTTGTGCACAACCTCGAGCACGGCTACACGATCCTGTGGTACGACGAGACCTTCGCCAAGGACGAGCAGGCTGTCGACGAGCTGAAGGGGCTTGCACAGAAGTTCAGCGGCGACGCGAGCCTGGACACCGCGTTCATCGCGGCACCGTGGACGTCGGAGGACGTCGAGGACGAGGGCAAGTTTCCCCAGGGCAAGCACGTCGCACTGACCCGCTGGTACGCCGACCCGGAGACGCGGGAGGACCAGAAGGGCATCACGCAGTACTGCGGTCAGCTCTCCGGCGAGGTCGTCGAGCAGTTCATGGAGGACTACCCCCAGGAGGCTGCACCTGAGGGCGGAGTCGTGGGCAACCTCTGAGCGTCGGTTTCAGATATCGGAGGAGAAGCGCAGCCCGCGGTCGGCGATCTCGGTGTCGCACCCGACCCGCGCGCCGGCCAGCAGCTCGCAGTCGGCGCCGACCCGGGCCCGCGCACCGACGACAGCGTCGCGCAGCACCGTGCGCTCCCCGACCGTCGCGCGCTCGGCGAGCACGCTGTCGACGACGACGGCGCCCGCCGACACCACGGCGCCCGGCAGCACGACGCTGGCCTCGATCACCGCACCGGCCTCGACCACCGCACCCGCGGAGACGGCCGTCCCACCGCGCACGGCCGCAGGGTCGGCGACCTCCGCAGTGCCGGCGATGTGCCGCTCCGCCGCCGGATGCGGGTAGGCCGGTGAGGTGGCGATGCCTCGCACCAGGTCGCAGGACGCCCGGACCAGGGCTCGGGGGCTGCCGACGTCGCGCCAGTACGCCGAGTCCCGGTGGCCGAGCAGGAGTGCGCCGGCGCGCAGCAGAGCAGGGAACGTCTCCCGCTCGACCGAGACCGGCCGACCGCTCGGGATCGCGTCCAGCACCTCGCGGCGGAAGACGTAGCAGCCCGCGTTGACCTGCCGGCTGACCGGGTCGGGAGACTTCTCCATGAACGCCGTGACGCGGTCGTCCGCGCCGGTCGGCACACAACCGAACGCTCGTGGGTCGGCGACCTCGACCAGATGCAGGGTGACCTCCGCGCCACCGGCCCGGTGGCGTGCGACCTGGCCCGTGATGTCGTGGCCGGACAGGATGTCGCCGTTGAGCACGAGCACCGGGTCGCCCGCACCGCTGTCGAGGAGGCCGGCGACGTTGCGCAGGGCTCCCGCGGTGCCGAGCGGCTCGGTCTCGGTGACATAGACCAGTTCCACGCCCAGCTGCGAACCGTCGCCGAGCACCGGCTCGAACTCCGCTGCCTGGTACGACGTGGCCAGGAACACCCGGGTCACACCGCTGTGCGCGAGCTTGACGATCTGGTGGGTGAGAAACGGCACCCCGGCCACCGGCAGCAGATGCTTCGGGCGGTCCACGGTGAGGGGACGCATCCGGGTGCCGAGCCCACCCGCGACCAGGATCGCTTCCACGCCCGACAGCGTAGGACCCTGCGCAGCGACTACGCTGCGCAGGCATGGCCCCGCCTCCCCCGACGCCGCCTCCCCCGATGCCGCCTCCGCCCACCCTTCCCGCGTTGCTCGACCGGCTGGTCGCCGACGATGCCACCCGCCCGCTGGTCACCTACTACGACGACGCCACCGGTGAGCGGATCGAGCTGTCGGTGAAGTCTTTCGACAACGCCGTGGCCAAGACCGCGAACCTGCTCCAGGACGAGCTCGGCACCGACCCGGGTGAGACCTGCTGCTTGCTGCTGCCCACGCACTGGCAGGCGGCGGTGTGGGTGTTCGCGGTGGCCGCGTGCAGCCTGCGGCTGGTCGACGACCCCGCGGGCGCCGATGTCGTCGTCTGCCACCCCGGCACCCTGGACACCGCTACCACCGCCGGAGCGCGCGACGTGGTGGCGATGGCGCTGCAACCGCTCGGTGGGCCGAGCCCGGACCCGCTGCCGTCGGGCGTACTCGACCACGGCCTGGAGGCGCCCGGCCAGCCCGACGTGTTCATCGCCTCCACGCCCGTCGAGCCCAGCACCGAGCTGTCCACCGGGCAGACCCAGCAGTCCGTGCTCCGCCGCGCCGCTGCGGCCGCGGATGCGACCGGGCTCGGCGCCGGTGGCCGGTTGCTGACCGACCGCTCGCCGGCTGATCCCGACGGTCTGGTCACCGGCATGCTCGCCGCTGCGGTCGCCGGCGGATCCGTCGTACTCGTGCGCAACGGTGACCCGGCAGGCGTCGACCGGCGGGTCCAGCAGGAGCAGGTGACGGTGACGGCGTGGGAGTAGAGCGGCAGCGCGGACCGCTAGGGTGGCGCGCATGAGCGTCCTCGTCACCGGAGGCGCCGGCTACATCGGCGCACACGTTGTCCGTCTGCTGCTCGACCGAGGCGACGAGGTGGTGGTCGTCGACGACCTCAGCACCGGATCGGCTGAGCGCATCGGCGGGGCGGCGCTGGCTCGGATCGACCTCGCCACCGACGACTCGGTGGGCAAGCTGGCCGCGACCATGGCCGAGCACGGTGTCGAGTCCGTCATCCACATCGCCGCCAAGAAGCAGGTGGGCGAGTCGGCCGAGCGCCCCGCCTGGTACTACACGCAGAACGTCGGCGGGTTGGCCAACCTGCTGCAGGCGATGGAGCAGACGCAGGTGCACAAGCTGATGTTCTCGTCGTCGGCCGCGACGTACGGGCTGCCCGACGTGCCCGAGGGCGCGTTGATCGGTGAGGACGCCCGCCCGGCCCCGATCAGTCCGTACGGCGAGACGAAGCTGGTCGGTGAGTGGATGAACCGTGCGGCCGGCGCCGCGTGGGGCCTGCGCACGGTCAACCTGCGCTACTTCAACGTCGCGGGCGCGGGCTGGCCGGCGCTCGGTGACCCCGGGGTGTTCAACCTGATCCCGATCGTGCTGCGCGCGTTGTCGAACGGGCAGCAGCCGACCGTCTTCGGCGACGACTACGCGACCCCCGACGGCACCTGCATCCGCGACTACGTGCACGTGCTCGACCTGGCAGACGCGCATCTGGCCGCCCTGGACTACCTCGCCCGCGACGACCGTCCGCACGAGATCTTCAACGTGGGCACCGGTTCGGGCGCGTCGGTGCTCGAGGTGCTCGACCAGGTTGCTGCGTCCACCGGTCACCAGCTGCGCCCGCAGCGCGCCGGCCGGCGGCCCGGCGACCCCGCGACCCTGGTCGCCGATGTCTCACGGATCGCCGACGTGCTCGGCTGGCGGGCCTCCCACGCTCTGCCGAGCATTGTCGACTCGTCGTGGGAGGCCTGGCAGCACCAGCCGGGGCGTTGACCCCGGCTGGCGCTGCCGTCGACTCAGCCGAGCAGGTCCAGCTTGGGTGCGCTGCCGACGTACTGCCGGGTCTGCAGACCACCGGGTCGGCCCGGCAGCAGCCACAGGTGGCCGTTCTCCCGCCCGTGGGCGAGAAGGTCGGGGTGTCCGTCGCCGCTCATGTCGCCCACGCCGACGATCCGGTCGTACTCGCCGTACCCGCGGCCGATCCGCTGAGGTGCCAGGAGTCGCCCGCGGCCGTTCGCGGGGTAGAGGTACAGGTCACCGCCCGTGCTGCGCACGATCACGTCCGGCGTGTCACCGCGGTTCCATTGCCCGGCGGCGATCGCGAGGTCGGACCTGATCATCGACCGCCGCGCGAGGAAGCGCTTGGCGGTCCGTGGTTCACCGGTGCCGGGGTAGACCCACATCCGGCGCCGCTCGTCCTGCGCCATCAGGTCGTCGACCCCGTCACCGGTCACGTCTCCCGCGGGCACCACGTGGTCGAAACTTCCCCAGCCGCTCCAGCGCACGAGATGTGACAGTTTCCCGGACCCGTTGCCGCTCCACAGGTGCATGCGGCCGGTGGACGCGAAGCGTGCGAGCACATCGTTGACGCCGTCACCGTCCCAGTCGCCTGCGGACAGCAGCTTGTCGGCGCCCTTCGATGCCGCACCGGTGACCTTCGGGCGGCCGAACCAGCTGCCGCCGTTGCCCGCCATCACGACGACCGTGCCGTCGTCTCGGCGGCCGACCAGGTCGGCCCGCTCGTCACCAGTCACATCCGGCACCGCCGAGAGCCGGTCGAGGTTCTTCATGCCCGACCAGTTGCCCGTGCGGGTGCGGATCTTGCCGTCGCCGCCGAACTGATACATCCACACCTGACCGTTGCGCTCCTGAACCATCAGGTCGACCGTGCGGCTCATCCCCAGGTTGACCCCGCCGGCGACCAGCCGCTTGCTCCCCCAGCGCTCGGCGATGACATGACCACGGCCGACGTGGCCACGGCCGTCACCGAAGTATGCGCGGAGGCGGCCGTCGTTGCCGTCCAGCGCAACGATGTCAGGCTTGCGGTCACCGTTGATGTCGCCGACGCCGGCCATCCAGCGCCAGGATTTCTTGTGCCGTGCGACGAGACGTGGGGCCAGGAAGCGGCCCCGGCCGTTGCCGCGGTGCAGGTAGACCGCGCCGTCGGAGGCCGAGCGGGAGACCAGGTCGTTGCGGTCGTCGCCGTCGAGGTCGCCCACGGCGATCAAGAGGTCGGAGGACTTGAACACGTTGGTCCCCCGGCGCGGACGGCCGAAGTCGCCGTCACCGTCTCCGGGCCAGACCCGGGTGCGCCACGGCTTCGGCCGTGCCACCAGGTCCGGGTTGCCGTCGCCGGTCAGGTCCGGCGACACGAGGACGAGGTCGCTGCCCGGCATCCGGCGCGATGTGACCCGCTGGCGGGAGAAGCCCGGACCGCCCTGACCTTCGCGCACCTTGATCACGCCCCGGTGCGGCACGCGGAGCAGCAGGTCGGCATCGTCGGACCCGGCCAGGTCATGGGGCACGGGTCGGGCGGGACGTGCGGGTGGCGTCGGCGGCGTGGGCGGCGCGGGCGGTCGCTGGTACTCAGCGGCCTTGCGACGGATGGTGTCGAGACGCTGGTACAGGTACCAGCCCGGGCATGCCGTCGAGGCCGCGTCGCGATGTCCGTTGATCGCGGCGAAGGTGTCGCCGTCGAGCACTGCCGGCTTGTCGAGGTCCACGCCATGCAGGCCGAGCTTCCACGCCATCAACCGGCCATAGGCGTTGACCATCGCCGCGCTGGGGCGCACCTCGTCGAAGTTGCCGATCGCCGACATCGCGAAGGCGTCGTCGTTGTAGCCAAAGGTGTGCGCACCGATCACCGGACGGCTCACGCCGCCGTAGCGTCCCTCCCAGATCCGGCCGAACCGGTCGACCAGGAAGTTGTAGCCGACGTCGCTCCAGCCGCGGCTCCGGGTGTGGTAGGCGTAGATCCCGCGGATGATCGACGGCACCTCGTCGCGCGTGTAGCCATTGGCGTTCACGGTGTGGTGCACGAACCCCGCGTTGATCTCCCCATAACTCGGAGACCCGCTGCGCAGGCTCTCGTCGGCGCCCCACTGGCTGCGGCTGAAGATCCGCGGCCGCCGGGCGGTGGTCGCGGCTACGTTGGTGAGCTCGCCCTCGACCGCGACAGGCTTGTCGGCCTCCACCGGGTCGGACTCGATCACGGCCAGTTCCAGGTCCTCCGGCGCGGAGCCGTCGGCGCTCGTGACGCGGGTCTGCACCTCGTCCACCGCGCCGAGCACGATGGCGTCGCTGCCGTCGCGGGCATTGCGCGCCTCGGCCGATCCAGGGTTGGGTCCGTGGTCCGCGTGCACCTCGATCGGCTCCCAGTCGGTCCACTCCTCGCCCTCGAGCGTGCGCACCTCGACGACCATGTCCTCCGGCGCGGTGCCGGGCTCCCAGGTGGCGCCGGCGATGACGTACCCGTCGGCTTCCTCGGTATCGCTCAGCGCCGCCAGTGCACGACCCTCGCGGTCTGCCGCGGCGCCGGCGACGGCCAGCCCCTCGGCCGACGTACCCGGCACCGGCACCTCGGTGACGTCCGGCGCCACCGGCTCACGATCGGCCGAGGGGGCCAGCAACACCGGACCGCTCGGGGCCGCATCAGTCGAGTGCGCGGCCGGCGGGCCAGCGAGCACGGCAGCGCCCAGCGCGGTGGCCAGGAACGTGCTGAGGACGAGAGGGGGCACCGATCCAGCGGTGCGCAAGGCAGCGCCGCAGCGGGCGCGGGGACGACCCGATGTCATCTACTGACTCCCGGAAGTGGCTAGGTGACCTCGGCTGAGGTCGGGAGCCTCCAGTGTCACCGCAGGACCGTTGGGCGCGCAGCGTAATCACAAAACTACACAGAGAGATATTTCTCGGACGGCAGGTTCAGATGTCGTCGTCTCCGGGAACATCGTCGTCTTCGCCCTCGACCTGATGCAGATAGGTCTCGGCCTCTTCCGGCGTGCTGTCGAGCACCATCCGCCCCTCCTGCAGCACCACCGCGCGGTCACACAACTGCTTCACCTGTCCCGTGCTGTGGCTGACGAAGAACATGGTGCGTCCCTCCTCGTGCAGATCCTTGATCTTGCGGATGCATTTGCGCTTGAAGGGAGCGTCACCGACCGCCAGGCCCTCGTCGACGAGGAAGACGTCGGAGTCGGCGTGTACGGCGACCGCGAAGCCGAGGCGCATGTACATGCCGGACGAGTAGTGCCGTACCTCGGAGTCGAGGAACTTGCCCACATCGGCGAAGTCGACCATCGCGTCGAGCTTGGCGTTGATCTCCGCCTCGCTCATCCCGATGATCGCGCCGTTGAGGTAGATGTTCTGCCGGCCGGTCATGTCCGGATGGAAGCCGGCACCGACACCGATCAGCCCGGCGATCCGCCCGGCGACGCGCACCGACCCCGAGTCCGGCCGCATGACGCCGGAGATCAGCTTGAGCAGCGTGGACTTGCCGGAGCCGTTGTGACCCATCAGGCCGATGGACTCGCCCGGCTGCACGCTGAACGACACGTCGTCGAGCGCGTGGAATGAGCCCTTGAGCGGCTCCCGTCGGATGAGCTGGGTCGTCATCCGCTTGAGCGTCTTGGCATGGCGCAGGGTGAACTGCTTGCTGACCGAGTCCACCACGATCGACGCCGCCATCTACAGCTGCTCCGCGAAGCTGCCCTCGAGCCGCTTGAAGACGCGCTGCGCCACGGCGAGGATCACGACCGATGCCGCGAGCAGGATCAACCCGCGCCAGAACAGATCGGGCGCAAGCTCCAGTACGGAAGGATCCTTGATCGGCTCACCCTCGACGGTCGGAATCCAGAAGGCGCGCTGCACCAGCATGCCCGAGATCGCGACCGGGTTGGCCAGGTACAGCTCCAGCAGCACCGAGTGGCCTTTCAGCTGCTCGGCGATCATGTCGAAGGCATAGATCATCGGCACCGACCAGGGTGTCAGAGTTGTCACGACATCGACCACCTTGCCGAAGTCGCGGAAGTAGACGTTGAACCCGCTGAAGAACAGACCGAGCGACATGCCGAACATCGCCACCAGGGTGATCCCGAGCACCAAGGCCGGCAGCGTCTGCCACTCCGGCGTCCAGCCGGTGGCGATCGACGCCAGCAGGAGCACGACGAGGAACGGGATGATGTTGACCAACGACACGAACACCGATGCGACCGGGAAGAGTTCCCGTGGCAAGAAGATCTTGCGCACCAGCGCCTTGTTGCGCACCACCGAGTTGGTCGTGGACTGGAACACCTCGTTGAACAGCTGCACGCACACCATGCCCGACACGATGTGCACCGCGAAGTTCGGGATGGACCGGACCAGGCCTAGCACCTGGCCGATCACGACGAAATAGACGAAGAAGCGCATCAGCGGTTTGGCGTAGCTCCACGCCATCCCGAGGACGGTGCCCTGGTAGCGGACCTTGACTTCCTTGCGGACCAGCAGCTTGAGCAGATAGCGGTGCCGGAAGACGTCCAGCAGCCCGCCTCCACCACCGGGGTCTCGAAGCTCCAGACCGTGCCGCGAGCCCGGTGTTGACTCAGCCACGCTCATGCGTCCCTTCCTACGGAGTCGAAGGTCTGTTGCCACGTTGCCGCGGAGACCAGCCGTGGCAGTGCCTCGCGGTAGCGCGCGGCCAGGCCCGGCCACTGCCGGTGCAGCCGCCGGTGCGCGGACGCGCTGCACCGCAGCAGGCCGGCGAAGGTGCGGCGGTCTCGGCGATAGTGCACAACTCCGCTGCCGTCGGCGGTCCGGACAACTGCCGAGTCGGCGCGGAACAACCGCCACCAGTATGCCTGGTCATGACCCAGAACCAGCTCGTTTGGGCCCGCGTCCGGCCCGCCGGGCTGTGTGCTTGGTCTCAGCTGCCGGACGGCACCACGCACGGCACCGAGCAGCAGCAGCGGACGGGAGGGCCGGCTGCGCTCCGTCGCCAACGCTGCCGCGGCGGGCGCGGGCCGCACCTGCGCATCGGCGAACCGAGCACGCAGCCGCCGCACCTCACCCTGCTTGGTCGGCAGGGCCTGGTGCAGCATCTCAGGACCGGCGAGCGCGTCGACCACCGCCTGCCGCCGCAGCTCGGCCGTCGAGTACTGCATCGCGCCCAGGTGCTTCACCTGGTGCGCCATCAGCTCGGGCACCAGTGCACCGCCGTGCGAGTACGGCGAGTGCAGCAGCGCGGTGATCACCCTGTTTCGCTGGTGGAAGTAGGCCTGCCAGTCGATGGTGTCGTCCTTGTCCCACCACGGCACGTGCCACACCCCGACGCCGGGCAGCGTCACGGTCGGATGGCCGGCGGCGCCGGCGCGCAGACCGTACTCGGCGTCGTCCCACTTCAAGAACAGTGGCATCGACAGGCCGACGGCGGCGAGGACGGAGACCGGGATGAGACAGGTCCACCAGCCGTTGTAGTCGACGTCCTCCCGGCGGTGCAGCCACGGCGCGTCCCGCAGGTTCACCGCAGCCAGGTCGTGGTCACGGTGGGCGGGGTCGACCGGCCCCCAGTGGAAACGCCGACGTTCGACCCGCTCTCCCATCGCGTGCAGCTCGGTGGGGCGGCTCAGCGCCAGCATCTGCCCGCCCACGATGGTCGGGCGCGTGCACCGGCCCGCGAAGACGATCGCCCGGCGCAGCAGCTCGGTGTCGACCGCGATGTCGTCGTCGAGCAGCAGCACGGCGTCGCTGCGCCCGGCACGCAGAGTCTCCAGCTGGGCCCGGGCAAAGCCTCCCGAGCCACCGAGGTTGGGCTGCTCGATCACCCGCAGCCGGTCGCCCAGCCGGGCGGCCGGCGCCGAGAACGCCGCGGACTCCACCACTCGCCGGGTCCCCTGGTCTACGACGTACACGTGGTCCAGCAGGGCGACCAGATCATCGTCCTCCGCGATCCGTGCGAGCAGCTGCGCGCAGGAGTCGACGCGGTCGAAGGTCGTGACGCCGATCGACGCCGTCGGCTGCTCCCGCGGCGCTGCCGAGGCCCCGGGATCGGTCCAGGCGGCAGAGGTGAGGAGTACGTCGGAACCGGCGGCGACGACCTCGAACCAGTACCACCCGCCGGCGCTGAAGCCGGCGACCGGCAGGATCACCTCGAGCCGGCCGGCCGCGGCAAGAGCCATCCGGCGGAACCGGCGGGCCCGGCCGGCGGCGTCGGTCCGGAAGACCTCGACCGTCGCCGGGCCGTCGAGCTCCACCGCGAGGCACACCTGGCGCACCGACGTCCAGTGCTGCCAGTACGACGCGGGGAACGCGTTGACGTAGGTGGCGAACGACACCCGCTGCCCGGCCGGCACTCGGTGCCGTCGACGGTCGAGCACCAGCTCTGGGCTGCGCGCTCCCTCGACGTAGAGCGGCAGCACCCCGACGGGCGCGTCCACCGGCAGGACCACCCGCTGGAGCACCGCTGCGGGACCCGATGATGGCGCCGGTGATGGCGCCGGTGATGGGACCGGCGGTGGGGCCGGCGTCCTGCCAGGGTCAGCGGTCACTCATCGACCCCGCCGCTGGCGAAGTCGACGCCCTCGGCGAAGTAGGGGCGCAGCTTGTTGTCGAACATCGACAGCGCCGAGCCGATGGCCATGTGCATGTCGAGGTACTTGTAGGTGCCGAGCCGGCCACCGAAGAGCACGTGCGGTTCGGCCTTGGCCAGCTCGCGGTACCGCAACAGCTTCTCCCGGTCCTCCGCGGTGTTGACCGGGTAGTACGGCTCGTCGCCCTTCTCCGCGAACCGGGAGTACTCCCGCATGATCACGGTCTTGTCCGTGGGATAGTCGCGCTCGGGGTGGAAGTGCCGGAACTCGTGGATCCGGGTATATGGCACCTCCTCGGCGGCGTAGTTCATCACCGAGGTGCCCTGGAAGTCACCGACTGGCTTGACCTCGAGCTCGAAGTCCAGCGTGCGCCACGACAACGCGCCGGCCTCGTAGTCGAAGTAAGCGTCGACCGGCCCCGTGTACACCACCGGGATCTTGCCGACGATCTCGCCGCGCAGGTCGAAGAAGTCGGTGTCGAGCCGCACCTCGATGTCAGGGTGGTCTGCCATCCGCTCCAGCCAGGCGGTGTATCCGTCGGTGGGGAGGCCCTCGTAGGTGTCGTTGAAGTACCGGTTGTCGAAGTTGTAGCGCACCGGCAGCCGCGAGACGATCGCTGCGGAGAGCTCCTTGGGATCGGTCTGCCACTGCTTGGCGGTGTAGCCCCGGAAGAACGCCTCGTACAGCGGACGACCGACCAGGGAGATGCCCTTCTCCTCGAAGTTCTGGGCATCGGCTGAGTCGATCTCGTCGGCCTGCTCGGCGACCAGCGCGCGCGCCTGGTCCGGTGTCAGGTAGCGACCGAAGTACTCGCAGATCGTGGCCAGGTTGACCGGCATCGGGTAGACCCGGTCCTGGTAGATCGTGAACACCCGGTGCTGGTAGCCGGTGAAGGAGGTGAACCGGTTGACGTAGTCCCATACCCGCTTGTTGGAGGTGTGGAACAGGTGAGCGCCGTACTGGTGCACCTCGATCCCGGTCTCGGGCTCTGGCGCGCTGTAGGCGTTGCCGCCGATGTGACTGCGGCGGTCGAGGACGAGCACCTTCAGCCCCAGCTCGTTGGCGCACCGCTCGGCGATGGTCAGGCCGAAGAATCCCGACCCGACGACAACCAGATCCACGTCCACAGCTCACTCCTTGCCCGTCTCACGTCGCGCGCAGCCCGAAGTTGCGCACAGCCGAAATCGCGCACAGTCTAGTGCCGGGCCGCGGGCTCAGCCCTGACGCTCGCCGTAGGACGCGATCATCCGCCGGTAGGCGAAGCGCCGCAGCGACTCGGGCACGAGCCGGTAGCCGCCGCGGACGACGACGTTGCGGACGAACTGCCCCCGGGTGGTGAAACCGAGGTCCCGGAACCGGCGCTGGATCACCAGCTCCGACCGCAGCAGCCCGACACCTCCGCGGCGTGCGTAGGCACCAGCGCCCACACGGTACTTCACCAGTGGCTCGGCGACGTTGGCGACTCGTGCGCCGCCCGCGATCATCTTCGCGAACAACAGGTAGTCCTCCATCAGGGCCAGGTCCTGGTAGCCGCCGACAGCGCGCACCGCCCGGCGCCGGTAGACCACAGTCGGATGGTTGAACGGGTCGGCGAACCGGGAGCGGTGGGCGATGTCGGCCGGGTCGGTGGGCGGCGTACGGCGGCCCACGATGTCGTCGGGATGACTGTGGAACTCCAGCAGCCCGGACCCCACGATGTCGGCCCCCGACTCGATCACGGGCAGCTGGGTCGCGAACCGGTGCGGCAGGCTGATGTCGTCGGCGTCCATCCTGGCCACGATGTCGTGCCGACAGGCGTCCAGGCCGGCGTCGAGCGCCGGGCCGAGACCGCGGTTGCGGTCCAGCCGGACCACGTCGACCGGCGCCGCGCTGGCGCCGGCGAGCTCCTGGATGGCCGCGGCGAGCGCATCCTCGACCGGACCGTCCTGCACGATCACCACGTGGTCGGGCCGGCGCACCTGGTCCTCGACCGTCGACCGGTACGCCTCGGTGAGGTAGTCGGCCCGGTCGCCCGCCCAGACCGAGAGCAGCAACGAGAACTGCTCGGTCGGCGCCGTCACTGCCATGCCCTCACCTCGGGCCTCGTCTCGTCAGGTCGGGATTCACCGTTAGGCTCCGCTCGTGCAGCAGCCCAGCGTATCCGTGGTCGCCGTCATCGTGACCCGCGACCGGCCGGCGACCCTCGAGCGTTCGCTGGCAGCGCTGGCGGCCCAGACCCGCCGGCCGGAGCAGCTGATCGTGGTCGACAACGCGGCCGACGACGCGGTTCGCACATTGGTCACCAGCATGCCCGGGACGACGTACCTGCCGTCACGGCGCAACTTGGGCGGGGCCGGCGGGTTCGCGCTCGGGATGCTGCATGCGCTCGCTCTCGGCGCCGACTGGGTGTGGCTGGCCGACGACGACGGCTTCCCGGTCGGTGACGACGTGCTCGAGCGGCTGCTGAACACCGCACGCGCACGCGACCTCGGCCTGGTGTCACCGGTCGTCGTCGATGCCGACGACCCGTCGCGACTGGCCTTTCCGTTGCGGCGCGGCGCCTCCTGGGCCCGCGCCCGCAAGGACCTGCGCACCGACTTCCTGCCGGGTATCGCCGCGCTTTTCAACGGCGCGTTGTTCGCCGCGTCGACCCTCGAGCAGGTCGGGGTGCCCGACCTGCGGCTGTTCGTGCGCGGCGACGAGGTGGACATGCACCGTCGGGTGCTGCGCTCGGGCGTCGCTTTCGGCACCGACGTGACGGCGGCGTACGCGCACCCCGCGGGGCAGTCCGAGTGGCAGCCGATCATGGCCGGGCGCACCCAGGTGCTGGTGCCCGACGACGAGGTCAAACGCTTCTTCACCTTCCGCAACCGCGGCTTCCTGACGGCCCAGCGAGGGATGCGTCGCTACGCCGGGTTCGACCTGCTGCGGTATGCGTGGTTCTTCCTGGTGCAGCGACGAGACCCGAGGGCGTTCGTCGAATGGTGGCGGCTCGCGCGCGCGGGCCGCGGCGAGGCCTTCCGCCGCCCCTGAGCACGTGCGATCAGCCGCAGGACATCGTCAGGTCGGCGGTCCGGTTCGCCTGCTCGGCCGGTGGCGGACTCCCAGCCGCTGAGCCCGGCCGACGCGGCGCGCGGTGCCCGGCCTTCTCGGCGTCGTCCGGGGCTTCTTCGTCGGCCTGCTCCGCCCTGGCGATCGCGTCGTCGACCATCTCGTGGATGGCGTCGAAGTCGGGATCAGCGGTCTCCACCCGTGGCGGCACGAAGGAGACCGACGCCATCGGCAGCTCCTTGGCCCTGCGCGCGAGCTCGACGAACGTGTCGAGCTCCGATGCAGGGATGTCGGTGGTGACGATCTGCTTGCCGGCCTCGGCGATCGCCTGGAACCGGGTGACCACGGTGGCCGGGCTGAGCTCGGAGAGCATGGCGTTGAGCACGCACTTCTGCCGCGCCATCCGCGAGTAGTCGTCGGTCGTGGCCCGGCTGCGCGCGAACCACAGCGCCTGATGCCCGTTCAGGTGCTGGCGCCCGGGCTCGATCCACCCCAGGATCGGCCCGCCCCCGCCACCGATCGGCAGTCGCTGGGGCACCGTGATGTCCACGCCGCCGACCGCGTCGACCAGGTCCTCGAAGCCGCGCATGTCGACCATCGCGTAGTAGTTGATCTTCAGGCCGGTGGTGGCCTCGACCGCCTTGGTCGTCGCGTAGACCCCGACGTCGTCGATGTCGGGGTCGAACTTGTCCTTGTGGTCGACTGCCCAGGTGTAGATCGCGTTGAGGAGACAGGCGTCCCCGCAGTCGTAACCGTCGGGAAACGCCTCGTGCATCGGCGTGCCCTCCGGGAACGGCACGTTCTGCAGGTTGCGGGGCAGACCGAACAGCACGGTGCGCCCGGTGCGCGCGTCGACGCTGGCCACGGTGATGCTGTCCGGGCGCATGCCCCACCGGGTCTCGCCGGCGTCTCCGCCGAGCAGCAGCACGTTGAACCGGCCGTTGTCGGCCTCGGACACCAGTTGGGAGCCGAACACCTCGACCACGAAGGACCGCTGCACCCCGACCAGGTGCGAGCCGAAGAGCAGAGCACCGCTGACGACGACGCACAGGGCGCTGTTGATCGAGAACACCGCAAGGCGCTGGCGCTGCCGCAGACCGAGTGGGTCGCCGAGGCGCCAGGCGTCGATGAACAGTGCGGCCCAGCCGAGCGCCAGCGTGGTCAGCAGCACCCGCAGCAGTCCGAGCGCCAGCGGGCTGAACGCGAGCGAGGACGCGATGCCCGGCCAGATCCAGACCAGCAGGGCTAGCAGCGCCGCGAATCCGACGAGGGAGAACCAGACCCGCAGTGCGGCGCGACCCAGCCGGCTGCTGCCCGCGACCAGCTGAGCCGAGCCGGGCACCACCAGCGTCATCAGCAGCAGCATCAGCGCACGCCGGAAACGGATCCGGGCGGAGCGCTCCTGCGCCGATGCGCGGCGAGATGGCGCGCCTGCTGGCGTACGCCGCGACGCCGACTGTGACATGGACGATCCCCTCGAGTGCTCTCTGGGCGACGAACAACCCGGTCAGTATCACCAGTCCCATCGACCACAGCCGCGACGGCACGCCGAACGAGGACGCCTCGGCCCGAGAAATTCCGCCTCGGGGCAGTGCACGGTGCTCGGCCGTGTTGGGCTCAGGCGGTAGCGTTTCGGGCTATGGCTGAGCGTCCGGACGATGACCGCGGCAAGGATTACGACTGGCTCTATGGCCGGCCGGACCAGCCCGACGACGACGCGACACGGCGGATCCCGGTAACGCCGCGCGACCCCGGCGACCGCGGTCGGCGGGGTGGGGACGCGCCGTCCGACGAGGACGAACGCACCCGGGTGATGCCCGCCGGTGACCGCTCCGCCATGCAGCCGCCGGCCCAGTCATCGGCCCAGTCATCGGCCCACCCGCCGGCCCGGCCACCGGCCCGGCCACCGGGGCAGCCGGACCGTCCCCGGGAGCGCCGGTCCCGCCGACGCCGTCCTGGGCGGATCGTCGCGCTGGTGCTGGCGCTGATCCTCGCGTTCTTCATCGGCGTACCCCTGTGGGCGTGGAGCCAGATCGAGGAGGTCGACGCCGAGCCCAGCGGTGACCGTCCGCCCGACACGCCCGGTACGACGTACCTGCTCGTCGGCTCCGACAGCCGCGAGGGGCTGACCGCGGAGGAGAAGGAGCGGCTCGCCACCGGCAGTGTGGCCGGGGGCCGCACCGACACGATCATGCTGATGCACGTGCCCCGCTTCGGCGGCAAGACACTGCTGCTGTCGCTCCCGCGCGACTCGATCGTCGAGATCCCCGGCTATGGCGAGGAGAAGATCAACGCCGCCTACGCGTACGGCGGTCCGGAGCTGCTGGTGGAGACCGTGGAGTCCGAGACCGGTCTGCGGATGGACAGCTACGTCGAGATCGGGCTGGGCGGCTTCGCCAACATCGTCGACGCTGTCGGGGGCGTCGATATCTGCCCCAGCCAGCCGATGCAGGACCCGCAGGCGGGGCTCGACATCGACCAGGGCTGCCAGGAGGCCGACGGCGAGACGGCCCTCGCGTATGCCCGCTCGCGCAAGGTCTCGGCCACCGGCGACATCGCCCGGGTGGAGCGACAGCGGGAGGTGGTCAGCGCGATCGCCGCCGAGGCCGCATCACCGTGGACGTTCCTCAACCCGCTGCGCTACGTCAGCCTGGCCTCGGCGGCGGCTGAGTCGATCAAGATCGGGGAGGACGACGGACCGATCGACCTTGCCAGGTTCGCCTGGGGCATGACCGAGGTCACCGGCGAGGACGGGCTGACCTGCACCGTGCCGATCGTGGACCTCGCCGTGCACTGGGACGAGGAGGAGGCCGCGGCGCTCTTCGAGCAGATCGCCGAGGACGACACCGACGACATCGAGTGCTCCCGCACCGGCGGCATCGGCTAGCCCGCCGGCTGAGGAGAGTCCCCGCGACATTCGACGCGGGACCTCCCACTCCGCAAGGTGCGGCCGGTGCGTCTGAGATGCTGCCCGCATGGACAACCGCTGGGGCGATGACGAGGCGATCCGCTGGATCCTCGACGAGTGTCAGACCTGGGCCGTGGTCGGGCTCGGTGACGACCCCTTCCGGCCTGCCTACGGGGTGGCGCGGTTTCTGCAGCAGCACGGCAAGCAGGTGGTGCCGGTGCACCCGCAGGGGCGCCCGGTGCTCGGCGAGCCGGCCTTCACCGACCTCGAGGCGATCGACTTCGACGTCGACTGCGTCGACGTGTTCCGCCGCTCCGACCAGGCGGGCCTGCACGCCGACCAGGCCGTGCGGATCGGCGCCCGAGCGGTCTGGTTCCAGCTCGGTGTCATCGACGAGGAGGCATACCGCCGCACCACGGCCGCCGGCGTCGAGATGATCATGAACCGGTGCCCGGTGATCGAGTGGCCTCGGCTGGGCCCGAGCGCCTGAGCTGCGGACCGGCCGTGGAAGCACCTCAGTCCTGCAGCTCCGCCCCCGCCCGGCGCACCGCGGCACCCTTGCCGCGGGCGGTGTCGGCCAGTGCCTCCTGGAAGTCCACCATTCGCGCCCGGAGCTCGGTATCGGCCGCGGCCAGGATCCGCACCGCCAGCAACCCCGCGTTGCGCGCGTTGTCGACGGCCACCGTGGCCACGGGTACGCCGGCCGGCATCTGCACGATCGACAGCAGTGAATCCATGCCGTCCAGATGCCGCAGGGCGACGGGTACGCCGATCACCGGCAACGGTGTGACAGCGGCCAGCATGCCCGGCAGGTGCGCCGCACCGCCGGCACCGGCGATGATGACCTGGAGCCCGCGCGCGGCGGCCGAGGCGCCGTAGTCCAGCATCTCGGCGGGCATCCGGTGCGCCGAGATGACGTCGGCCTCGAACGCCACCTCGAACTCGCCCAGCGCGGCCGCCGCGGCCGTCATCGTCGGCCAGTCGGAGTCCGAGCCCATCACGATGCCGACCCGGGCGGGGCCGGGGCTGCTGGTCATGCCGGCCTCACTCCCCGTCACGGTCATCAGATGGCTCACCGTCGGGGAGGTCGCCCTGCAGCCACGCGGCCGCGTGCCGCGCCCGCTCGCGCACCTCGTCGAGATCGTCGCCGTACGCCGTGACATGGCCGACCTTGCGGCCGGGGCGCACCTGCTTGCCGTACAGGTGCACCCGCAGGCCCGGGTCCCGCGCGAAGATGTGGTTGAAGCCGTCGTAGAGGCTGCCGACCTCGCCGCCGAGCACGTTGACCATCACCGTCCACGGGGCGCGGGCGAGCGGTGAGCCCAGCGGCAGGTCGAGCACGGCACGCAGGTGATTCTCGAACTGCGAGGTCACCGCGCCGTCGATGCTCCAGTGCCCGGTGTTGTGCGGACGCATCGCCAGCTCGTTGACCATCACCCGGCCGTCGCGGCTCTGGAACATCTCCACGGCCAGGATGCCGGTCACGTCGAGCTCGCCGGCGATCCGCAGCGCGATGTCCTGCGCAGTGTCGGACAGCGCTGGCGCCAGGCCGGGCGCCGGTGCCACCACCTCCACACAGACGCCGTCGCGCTGCACCGACTCGACGACCGGGTAGACCGCGCACTGGCCGGACGGCGACCTCGCGACCAGCACCGACAGCTCGCGGACGAAGTCGACCCGTTCCTCGGCCAGAGCTGCGACACCAGCGCCGAGCCCGCCGAGCACGGACTCGGCCGCGGCGGCGGACTCGACCAGCCACACGCCCTTGCCGTCGTACCCGCCGCGGGTGGTCTTGAGGACGACCGGGAAGCCGCCGACCTCGGCCGCGAAGGCCTCGACCTCGTCGGCGGTCGTCACCATCCGGTGCAACGGGCACGGCACGCCGGTTTCGCAGAGCCGCTGCCGCATCACGGCCTTGTCCTGGGCATGGACCAGCGCGTCGGGGCTGGGACGACAGGCGATGCCCTCGCTCTCCAGCGCGTGCAGGTGCTCGGTCGGCACGTGCTCGTGGTCGAAGGTCACCACCGTGCAGCCGTCGAGCGCCTTGCGCAGTGTCTCCACATCGCGGTAGTCACCGACCGTCTGGTCGACGACCACCTGCGCGGCGGACACGTCTGGGCCTTCTGCGAGCAGCCGGATAGGGAGACCGAGGCCAATGGCCGCCTGCTGCATCATTCGCGCAAGCTGGCCACCACCGACAACACCGACAACAGGGGTACTCACGGCGGAAGGGTATCGAGCCCGGTCGTTACGCTGGTCAGCGTCCCCCGCCGTGCCGTTCCTGCGAGGTGTGCCCGTGCCCGCCGACCGCTCCCGGCTCCGGCTGCTGACCGACGAGCTGGTGAAGTTCGGCCTGGTGGGTGCGGTTGCCTTCGTGGTCGATGTGGGGACGTTCAACCTGCTGCGCTACGAGGGGACCTCGTGGACCGGGCTGCTGGCACACAAGCCGGTGAGCGCCAAGATCCTCTCGGTCGCGCTCGCGACCACGGTGGCCTACCTCGGCAACCGGCACTGGACCTGGCGGCACCGGTCCCGGCGCAGCACGTCGCGCGAGGTGACGACGTTCGTCGTGCTCAACGGCATTGCCATGCTGGTCGCGGTGGCGTGCCTGGCGATCTCGCACTACCTGCTGGGCTACACCAGCGCGCTGGCCGACAACATCGCCGCGAACGGCGTCGGGCTTGTGCTCGGCACGGCTTTTCGCTTCTGGTCCTACCGCACCTACGTCTTCGTGCACGCCTCCTCGGACGAAGCCGATGCCGATGCCGATGCCGGTGAGCAGTTCGGCGGCGAGGTCTCGAAGCGCAGTCCTTGACCACGCACAGTAGTGATGTAGCGCGGCGCATCCGCCCGGTCCCCGAGCTTGCGCCGCAGCCATCCCACGTGCACGTCGATGGTCTTGGTGGAGGTCCAGAACGTCGTCTTCCAGACCTCGTGCATCAACTGCTCACGACTCACGATCTGACCTGCATGGCGCACCAGCGTGCAGAGCAGGTCGAACTCCTTGGCGGTGAGCTCCAGTGCCTCCCCCGCGAGGCGCGCTGTCCGGTCTACAGCATCGATCTCGACATCCTGGGCCTTAAACATGCAGGTCAGACTACGGGTGGCCGGGCCAAAACGGACGTCTTTTCTCAGCGAAAGCCAAAACTCCCTCGGCTCGGTCAGCGGAGAACGCGGTGGCTCGCCAGCAGCCGTCCTCGATGTCGAGACCGCTGGGCAGGTCGACGTCGAGGCCCCGCCGCATCGCCGTCTTGGCATTGCGGACACCGATCGGGGAGTTGGCGGCGATCGCTGCCCCCAACTCCAGGGCCGTATCGCGGTCTGCGCCGCGTGCGGTACACCGGTCGACGAAGCCCAATCGACTACCCTCCGTAGCTGAAACGCGGCGGGCCGTGAAAATCAGGTCAGCCGCACGGCTGGAACCGATCCGGCGGGTCAGCAGCTGGGTGCCGCCTCCGCCGGGGATCACGCCCACGCTCACCTCAGGAAGCGCGAACACTGCCGTGTCGTCCGCGACGATCAGGTCGCACGACAGCGCAATCTCGAAGCCGCCGCCGAGCGCGTACCCGTGCACGGCGGCGATGGTGGGCATCGGCAGGTTCAGCACCCCGGCGTACGCCTGCCGTGCGACCGGGCGCTGCGCCATCAGATCGGCGTCGGAGAAGGAGTTGCGCTCCTTCAGGTCGGCCCCCACGCAGAAGGCCTTCTCGCTGGAGGAGGTCACGACGACCGCCCGCACCGCGGAGTCGTCGCGGAGCCCCTGCGTCACCGCGGCCAGCGACTCCGCCTGCCGGGTGGAAACGGCATTCATCGCCTCCGGCCGGTCGAGGACGAGCTCGACCACTCCCCCCAGGTCGTCATGTCGGTCAACGCGCACACCCGGATGCTCAGCCATGGCCAGCACACTACGACGCGTGCAGCCGGCTTCCCCGCAGCTCAGCGGGTACGGCGGACGGCCAACGGCTCGACCGAGCCGAAGCCCCGCAACGGACGTGGTGGCAGCGACTGCACCGCGAAGCGGTCGCGGGGCAGCCGAGCCGCCGTGTCGTGGTCGATGATCACCCGGTTGCGACGGGCCACGGTCGTCAACCGCGCCGCCATGTTGACCGGCGGGCCGAACACGTCACCCATCCGGGTGATGACGGGGCCGCTGGCCATCCCGACCCGCACGTCCGGCAGCGACGCGTCGGCGGCGATCACGTCGACGATCTGCAGGGCGGTGTCGACGCCGGCCGTCGCGCTCTCGGACACGAACAGCACGGAGTCGCCGAGCGCCTTGATCACCCGGCCTCCCACAGACGCGATCAGGTCGGCCGCCTTGGACTCGAACCCCTCGACGAGGTCGCCGAGGGAGCTCTCGTCCAGTCCGTTGGACAGGCTGGTGAAGGCGACGAGGTCGGCGAACCCGATGGTGAGCGGGGCGGAGTGCAGGTCCTCGTCGGCAGCGCCCAGCGCCTCGACCCGGGCCACGGATGCTGCGAGGTGCCGCCGCCAGGCGTAGACCAACAGTTGCTCGAACATCGGGCCGGTCTCCTCGACCATCTCCATCGCCCGCCCGAGCCGGCTCCCGGTGGCTTCCGGACCGGCCTCGATGTCCTCCACCCGCCCGGTCAGCGTGGCCACCTGCCAGTCCGCGAGCCGCGCCATCGTCTGGCCCACCGCGCGGGTCAGCCGCACAGCGGTCTCGAAGTCGAGCACACCGCCGGTCACGGCACGGCCGATCCGTTGCAGCGCATCCTGGTCGGCGTCGTTGAACGCCGCCGCATCGCCTACGTCGGGGAACCCGAGCGCCCGCCACAGTCGCCGTGCCTCCGCCAGCCCGACCCCGGCCGAGGCGGCGACCTGGTCACTGGTGTGCGCCGGGGAATGGCCCAGGATCAACCGCTCGAGCTGCTCCCGGGTCGCGAGGGGATCTGGCTCGGTCACCGGCGGTCCACGTCCTGGCCGTAACTGGCGGCGCTGCCCTCCACCCCGTCGCGGTCGCTGATCAGCAACCCGGAGACCCGCAGGTGCAGATGCTCCACGTTCGGTACGTCGGTAAGCCGGATCTGTCCGTCCTCGCTGGCCGCGCTGACCACCAGCGTGCCGCAGCCGAACAGCCGGTCCAGGAGGCTCCGCTCATAGGACACGTCGTGGACCCGGGACAGGGGCAGGTCGTGACCCAGCCGGGTGAACACACCGCGGCGGGTGATCAACCGGTGGTTGGTGACCGTGTAGGAAGTCGTGAGCCAGCGCAGAAGCGGCGTGAGCACCCAAGCCACACCGGCAGCGACCGCGATCGCGGCGACGATCCACCGCAACCACGCCAGATCCGGAGGCACCAACGCCGCCAGGAAGCCAGCGAGGGCGCAGATCACGATGAATACCAGGATCGGCCCCACGAGCGCCTTGCTGTGGGTGCGCGTGCTGATCACGACCCGCTCCCCGTCACCGAGCAGCCTCGGTGAGATGCCCATGGTCTCTCCTTGCCGTGTATCTCCACTCCACGAAGCCCTACGCCATCCCGAATCGTGTCACACCCCACCAACGCGGGGCTCCGCCCCAGATGTGCCCTCGGCGGTCGGGCCGCGGGACGGGTCAGCGCAGATGGACCACGTCCCCCGCCGACACCGCCACCTCCCCCGAGGCTGCACCCACCACCAGCCGACCGTCGAGGTCGATCCGGAGAGCGCGCCCACGCACGGCCCCACCCGCCGGCGCCTCGACCCGCACGTCGCGCCCGATCGTGGAGCATCGGGTGGTGTAGGCATCCGCCAGACCAGCCGCGGCGTCCCCACCGGCCGCTACCCAGGCGTCGTAGAGAACGCCGAAGACCCGCAGCACCTCGCGCAGCACGATCGTGCGGTCCGGCGCCCGGACCCCCTCGAGCGCCAGCGAGGTCGCCGACGGCACCGGCCGCTCGGCCGCCCGCAGGCTGACGTTGAGCCCTATCCCGACGACCGCCGCCGCACCGCCGGGAGTGTCGACCCGCTCGAGCAGGATGCCCGCGAGCTTGCGGTCGTCGACAAGCACGTCGTTGGGCCACTTCAACTGTGGGGCGAGGTCGCTGATGCGCCCGACCGCCTCGGCCACTGCCACGCCGGTCAGCAGGGGCAGCCACGGCCAGGAGGTCGGCGCCACTCCGGACGGACGCAGCAGCACCGAGACGGTCAGCCCAGAGCGAGGCGGCGCCGCCCAGACCCGCCCGAGCCGGCCGCGGCCACCGACCTGGGACTCGGCGACGAACACCAGCCCCTCTTCCTCGCCGCGTCGCGCCCGGGCGGCCACCTCGGCGTTGGTCGAGTCGATCCGATCGACCACGACGATCTCCCGCCAGCGACCGGCCGGGGACGTCAGCGCGTGTGCGAGCACGTCCCGGTCGAGCGGCGGCCGGTCCAGGTCGCTATAGGGCGAGTCCATGGCGCAGACGCTACGGCTACGCTGATGGCCGTGACGAAGGACGCCGCAGCAGACCAGTCGATCAGCCCGGAGATCGACGTGCACACCACCGCAGGCAAGCTCGCCGACCTCGACCTGCGTCTGGAGGAAGCCGTGCACGCCGGCTCGGCGCGGGCGGTGGAGAAGCAGCACGCCAAGGGCAAGCTGACCGCGCGCGAGCGGGTCTACAAACTGCTCGACGAGGGCTCGTTCGTAGAGCTCGACGAGCTGGCGCGGCACCGGTCGACCAACTTCGGCATGCAGGCCAACCGCCCGTACGGCGACGGGGTGGTCACCGGCTACGGCACCATCGACGGCCGGCAGGTGTGCGTGTTCGCCCAGGACTTCACCGTGTTCGGCGGCAGCCTCGGCCAGGTGTACGGCGAGAAGATCTGCAAGGTGATGGATCTCGCGGTCAAGACCGGATGTCCGGTCGTCGGGATCAACGAGGGCGCCGGAGCCCGCATCCAGGAGGGTGTGGTCTCGCTCGGGCTCTACGGCGAGATCTTTCGCCGGAACGTGCACGCCTCAGGGGTGATCCCGCAGATCTCGATGATCATGGGCGCGTGCGCGGGCGGTCACGTCTACTCCCCCGCGCTCACAGACTTCACGGTGATGGTCGATGGCACGTCCAACATGTTCATCACCGGCCCGGACGTGATCAAGACGGTCACCGGTGAGGACGTCACGATGGAGGAGCTCGGCGGCGCCCGCACGCACAACACCAAGAGCGGCAACGCCCACTACCTGGCCACCGACGAGGAAGACGCGCTCGACTACGTCAAGTCGCTGCTGTCTTTCCTCCCGCAGAACAACCTCGACGACCCACCGGTGTTCGACGAGGTGGTGGACCTCGAGATCACCGACGCCGACCGGGAGCTCGACACGCTGATCCCCGACTCGCCCAACCAGCCCTACGACATGCACACCGTGCTCGAGGGCGTGCTCGACGACGGCGAGTTCCTCGAGGTGCAGCCGCTGTTCGCTCCCAACATCCTCGTCGGCTACGGCCGGGTGGAGGGTCACTCCGTCGGGATCGTCGCCAACCAGCCGATGCAGCTGGCCGGCACCCTCGACATCGACGCGTCGGAGAAGGCCGCGCGGTTCGTGCGCACCTGCGACGCCTTCAACATCCCGGTGCTGACCTTCGTCGACGTACCCGGCTTCCTGCCCGGCACCGACCAGGAGTGGAACGGCATCATCCGCCGCGGAGCGAAGCTGATCTACGCCTACGCCGAGGCGACCGTGCCGCTGATCACCGTGATCACCCGCAAGGCCTACGGCGGCGCCTACGACGTGATGGGCTCCAAGCACCTCGGTGCCGACATGAACGTCGCCTGGCCGACCGCGCAGATCGCGGTAATGGGCGCACAGGGCGCAGTCAACATCCTCTACCGCAAGGAACTGGCCGCCTCTGACGACGCCGACGCCCGCCGGTCCGAGCTGATCACCGAGTACGAGGACACCCTCGCCAACCCCTATCAGGCCGCCGAACGTGGGTATGTCGACGCGGTCATCTCCCCGCACGAGACGCGCACCGAGGTCATCCGTTCCCTTCGGCTGCTGCGGGAGAAGCGCGAGACGCTGCCGCCGAAGAAGCATGGGAACATCCCGCTGTGAGTGAGGTCGGGAGTGAGGTCCCGCTGCTACGTGTCGTCAAGGGGGAGCCCACCGACGAGGAGCTGGCCGCCCTGACCGCCGTGGTAGCCGGCCGTGCGGCAGCGGCCGCGGCCATCGAGCGGCCGGCGCCGCGTCGCTCGGAGTGGGGGGCGCACCATCGCAAGCTGCGCCGCATCCATCGCCACGGCCCCGGCGCCTGGCGTGCGGCAGCGCTTCCCCGCTGACATCGGCGTCACATCCCGTCCCCTGTCGGGACCGCTCAGCCCGCGGTGCAGTCATCCGTGCACGTTGAGTGCCCGGCTTCCGGCCTGCGCGGCTATCGACATGCCGCACACGACCGTCGTAACGTCGAATGTGGCATAGGTCGGCAGTACACCCGACGAGGGGGTCCACGATGTTCGTCCAAGTCATCCACGGCCAGGTGAGCAACGCAGGTGAGGTTCGTGCCGCGCTCGACCGGTGGACGCAAGAGCTGGCGCCCGAGGCGGTCGGATGGCTCGGCACGACCGCCGGCGTCACCGCCGACGACCGGTTCGTCGCCGTCGTCCGGTTCGACTCCGAGAACGCGGCACGGATCAACAGCCAACGGCCGGAGCAAGACCAATGGTGGTCGCAGACATCCCAGCTGTTCACCGGGGACGTGACCTTCGAGGAGAGCACCGAGGTCGACGTCGATCTCCAGGGCGACCCGAACACCGCCGGATTCGTCCAGGTCATCCAGGGCCGCACCAACGACTCTGACCGAGCGCGGGAGCTCATGACACAGAACCCGGACCGTTGGGCCGCGTTCCGACCCGACATCATCGCCAGTGTCGGCGCCGAGCACGCCGGCGGACACAACACCGCGGTGCTGTACTTCACCTCTGAGGAAGAGGCTCGGGAAGGGGAACGCAAGACGCCACCGCCGGAGCTGAAGGAGCAGATGGACGAGATGGGGACTCTCGAGGTCGGCGAACCGACGTTCCTCGATCTCAAGGAGCCCTGGCTGTACTCCCCTCGTTGAGCGCGCCGCCGCTCCGTACGTCGCTCATGTCTACGCAGGAGGCGGGCAGTGGCCACTGCGGTCGAGGACATGGCTGCCCGCGTTCGTCGAGCGCTGGGGCCGCGGGCGCTGAGTGTCGAGCACATCGGATCGACCTCGGTGCCCGGTCTAGCGGCCAAGCCGATCGTCGACATGCTTCTCACGGTCGCCGCCGTTACCGACGAGGCGGCGTACGTGCCCGCGTTGGAGTCGACCGGACTTGTGCTTCGCGTACGTGAGCCGGAGCACCGGATGCTGCGCACGCCGGCGCGAGACGTTCATCTGCATGTGTACGAGCCGGACCGCGCCGAGGTGCACGACTACGTGGACTTTCGCGACTGGCTCCGTGTGGACGCATCCGACCGAGAGCTGTACGCCGCCACGAAGAGACGGCTCGCGGAGCAGCAGTGGAGCGACATGAACCACTACGCGGATGCCAAGACTGATGTCGTGCTCGAAATCCTGGCTCGGGCCAAGCGTTGGCGACATGTTCGACGCAGCCGCTCACCCGGCCGGCGAAGCAGCCACACAGCTGGGTAGGCCCGGGTCACCACCGACCCGCGGTGGCGCGCTTGTCAGGATGTACTGATGTCAGTTGACCGTGCCGTGTTGTTCCGCCTCGCGACCAGCGACCGTTTCGAGCGCGTCGTACGAGCCGCTCCCACTGGTGAGCAGCGCGCGTGGCGCGCGGCCAGCCGGTACGTCGCCGGGACGTCCTTCGCCGACGCCGCCGGCACCGCACGTCGGCTCGCTCAGCGTGGGGTTGGCTCCAGCATCGACCTGTTCGGCGAGTCGGTGCAGGATTCCCTGGCCGCTGAGCAGGTGGCGGAGGAGTACCGCACGCTCGCCCGCGAGCTGGGCTCGTTGCCGGAGTCGGTCTGGCTGTCGGTGGACCTGTCCCACCTCGGACTGGACACTCGGCCGCTGCGGTGCCGGGAGCACCTGACCGCGATCGCCGCTGCGCTGCCGCCGGGTCGCCGCATCCAGGTCGGCGCCGAGGACTACGCCCGCGCGGACGCCGTCCTCGACTGCGTGCTCGGCACCGCCGCCGAGGGGCTGGTGGACCAGCTGGGGGCCACGGTGCAGGCGAACTTTCACCGCTCACCGACAGACCTGGAGCGGTTGCTCGAAGCCGGTGTGCACGTCCGACTCGTCAAGGGCGCCTATCTGAAACCGGCCAACCGAGCGCTGCCCTACGGCGAACCCACCGACATC